>CAZKEZ010000040.1:0-22093 GCA_964551905.1 uncultured Nocardioides sp.
GTTGCGCTCCTTGCACTCGGTGCAGGCGAGCGTGATCTTGGGGCGAACGTCGGAGGTCTTGCTGGCCACGGGACTTGTCCTTTGGTCGGTACTGCGGTTCTCGCACGGTCGAGTCGACGGTGCCGGTGTAGCGGGGGCGGGACTCGAACCCGCGACACCACGATTATGAGCCGTGTGCTCTAACCACCTGAGCTACCCCGCCGCCGGGACGGCTCCCCGCCACTGCGGACGGGTCGCTTCCCAGAGCCCCTTTACGGAATCGAACCGTAGACCTTCTCCTTACCATGGAGACGCTCTGCCGACTGAGCTAAAGGGGCACGCGACGAGTCAGGATACACAGCGTCCGAGGCGGAGGAGAAATCGGCTGGGCACGGTCAGTCGCCCTGGATCCGCGCCCAAGGACGGGCGATCTCGAGCTCGTACGCCAGCTCCAGGAGGGTCGCCTCTCGACCCGCTCCGGCGGCGAGCATCATGCCCATCGGCAACCCGTTCGAACCGGTCGCGAGCGGCAGGGAGATGGCGGGGTCGCCCGTGGCGTTCTGGTACGGCGTGAAGGCCACCCACTCGACCAGCCGCTCGATCACCGTGTCATAGCCCTGGGTGGGGTCCAGGTGGCCTACCAAGGGGGTGGGGGCGCCGAGCGTCGGTGACAGGGTCACGTCCCAGTCCCGGTAGAACTCAGCAGAAGTCGCGTGGGTGCTGCGCAGTCGCCGCATCGCCCGGGGCAGACGGGACGCGTTGCGGGTGCAGTGGCGGGCCAGTCCGCGGGTGACGTCATCGACCTGGCCACGGTCCCACGTGCGGCCGAAGGTGAGTCGGCCGGTGCGCACGAGATACCAGGCGAGCAGGCCCCAGTAGACAAGGAAGTCATCGACGAAGCTGGCGTCGGCAGGTGGCTCGACCTCCTCGACCCGGTGCCCCAGCTCGTCGAGCAGCGCGGCGGTCTTCAGGGTCTGCTCCACGACCTCGGGGTCCGTGGTCCCGCCGAGGGACCGGGTGACCACGGCGACCCGCAGCCGGGCCCGGCGCGGGCGGGTGATGTCGCCGATCGGGGGCAGGTGCAGCGCGCGGTAGACCCGCTCACTCTCCCGCAGGAACGCGGCGGTGTCGCGGACCGAGCGGGTCACCACTCCGTCCACGGTGATCGGCACCGGCATCTGCCGCATCATCTTGTCCTGGGCCAGCCTGGCCCGCGTCGGCTTGAGCCCGACCAGGCCGTTCACCGCCGCCGGAATCCGGATCGACCCACCCCCGTCGTTGGCGTGGGCGATCGGCACGGCACCGGCGGCCACGAGCGCCGCGGCGCCGGCGGACGAGGCGCCCGCCGTGTGATCGGGGTCCCAGGGATTGCGCACCGGCCCCAGTCGGGCATGCTCCGCGGCGGCGCTGAACCCGAACTCGGAGAGCTGGCTCTTGCCGAGCGGGATCAGGCCCGTGGCCAGGAACATCCGGGCGAAGTCCCCATCGCGAGCCGCCGGCGGCGAGACGAACGCGTCGGTCCCCTGCTGGGTCGGCATCCCGGCCAGGTCGACGTTGTCCTTGACGAACGTGGGCACCCCCGAGAAGAAGCCGCCCCGGGGGTCGCGAGCCTCCGCCCGGGCGCGCTCGGTGGCGTCGTACGCGACGGCGTTGAGGCTCGGGTTGACCTTGGCCACGCGAGCGATAGCGGCGTCCACGACCTCCGCCACCGACACGTTCCCCGCATGCAGTTCCTTGACGAGCCCCACAGCATCGTGGTCGGCGAGGGCGTCGTCGGTGAAGGCGTGCACGCGCGTCATGGGCACAGGCTACGTTCGGGCACCCTCAGTGGCGGTCACCCGGGGTCCCGTGCCGGTGACAGCCGATGAGATGGTCGTCCACGATCCCGATGGCCTGCATGAGGGCGTACATCGTGGTGGGGCCGACGAAGGTGAAGCCGGCCCGCTTGAGCGCCTGGGAGAGCGCCACCGACTCCGGCGAGGTGGCGGGCACCTGGTCGGTGCGCGTCGGTGGGGGGTGCGCCGCGGGCCGGAAGGACTCGATGAACGCCTCGAGCCCGCCGTCGGCACGCAGGTCCACGGTGGCCCGCGCGTTCGTGATCGCGGCCCGGATCTTTGCCCCGTTGCGCACGATCCGGGCGTCCCCCATCAGCCGGGCGACGTCGGCGTCGTCGTATCCGGCCACGACGTCGGCCTCGAACCCGGCGAAGGCCTCGCGGAAGGCCGGCCGCTTCTCGAGGATCGTGCGCCAGGACAGCCCGGACTGGAACGCCTCCAGGGTCAGCCGCTCCAGGTGGGCGCTCTCGCCACTGATCGGCCGGCCCCACTCCAGGTCGTGGTAGTCACGGTTCACCGGATCCCCCGCGCCCCACGGGCAGCGGGCCACGCCGTCGCTGCCGACGACCACGTCACTCATGGTGGAGTCTCGACGCCCTCAGTTCCGGGTCTTCAGCCGCACGTGCGGCATCGGCGGCGCCGGGATCGGCGGGAGGTGGTCTCCGACGACGACGCCGAACCGGCCGTCGCCGACCTCCTGGGAGTCGCCCACCACCGCACCGGCGCGCTTGATCTGCGCCTGCCAGGCCGCGCGGTACTCCACGATCTCCTCGTGCGTGCGGCCGATGAAGTTCCACCACATCACGATCTGCTCGCCCAGCGGCTCGCCCCCCAGAAGCACGACCCGCACGGGCATGCTGTGGGCGGCCAGCGTGATCCGCTCGACCCCGGGCGCCAGGTAGCCCAGCGAGTGCTCCTTGAGCTCCTCGCCCTTGACCGACAGCACACCCTCGTCGACGAGCACGCCGTGCTCGAACGCCGGGTCCACCGCGAGCTCGAGGGAGGTGCCCGGGTCGAGGCGCAGCTCCGCACCCAGCAGCGGGGTCGCGGTGGCGACCGGCGAGGTCCGGCCCAGCAGTGAGCCGACGAGCACCCGGGCCGACCAGCCGGGGCCGGTCACGGGCTCCGGGACGTGGTGGACGAAGCCGGCCTCGCCGTTCCGGGCGCGGTCGGGGAGGGCCACCCACAGCTGGACGCCGTGCAGCCGCTTCACGCCAGCCGTCGAGACCTCGGAGTGGCTGATGCCCCAGCCCGCGGTCATCAGGTTGACCTCGCCGGGCCGCACCATGGCGTGGTTCCCAGCGCTGTCGCGGTGCTCGATCTCCCCCTCGAACAGCCAGCTCACCGTCTGCAGTCCGGTATGGGGATGCGGGGCGACGACCATCCCACCGGTGTCCTCGACCTGGTCGGGTCCGTAGTGGTCCACGAAGCACCAGGCTCCGATCAGCGACCGTTCGCGGGCCGGCAGGGTCCGGCGCACCTGCATCGCCCGCAGCCCGCCGAGGGGGACGTTGCGGGGCTCGATGATCTGGAGGCTCACGCCTCCATCATCGACGGCCGGTCAAGACGACGCCGCCCAGGTTCGGCCGACTGCACCTACGCTGAAGTCCATGAGCGAGGCTGGAGCAGCGTGGGAGGGGCTGCTGGCCGACGCCGCCGCCCTCCCCGAGAACGGTTCCGAGGGCAGCTCCCTTCACGACGCGTCCGCCGCCCATGTGGGTCGCAGCGGCACCGCCGTAGCGCTGCAGGGCACCCTGCTGGTTCGCGACACGGATCTCCCGCTGTTGAGGGGTACGACGGCGCGGCTGTCGGTGGTCGGCACCCAGGGTGCGGCCCAGCTTGCCGGGCCGCTGGGCCTGGCGCAGCGACTCGGCCTGACTGTGGCGGCGATCGAGGTGGTGCTGCGCGACCTGGACGACCTGCCCGGCAACGCGCGGCGCGTGCTCGCCGCCGCCGAGGCGGCCAAGGAGGAGGGCCGGGCGCCCGAGGACGTGGCGCTCTACCTGGAGCTGCCCGGTGTCGCCACCACCCCCGGCTGGCTGGGTGCGGCTGACGAGGTGGCGGCAGCCGGCGGCCGGCTTCGGCTCCCCGTCGGTGCTCCCGCGGGACATTCCGGGCCCGATGGACTGACGGTCGCGGGCTGGATCGACGCAGCGCTGGACCGCGAGACGCCGTACAAGTGCTCCGGTGGCCTGGTCCACGCCGTCCCTCCGCAGCATGGGACTGCCGGTGGTGAGCACGGGGTGCTCGAGCTGCTGCTGGCCACCCAGGCCGCATGGGACGGCGGTGGGGTCACCGAGGTCGCGGCGGTGCTGGACGACCACTACCCCAACGACCTGGTCGCCCTGGCCCGCGTCGCCGACCTCGCCACCGCCCGGCGCTGGCTGGTGGAGGTCGACGTGGTTGACGTCGATGCCGTTGCCCAGGAGCTGCAGGGGCTCGGCCTGGTCGACTGACCGGCCCCACATCCCGGTCAGGCCACCGGGGTCAGCTCGTCGTCCGCCGGCTCCACAACCACGGGTTCCGGTGGTGTCGCGAGGAACTCCAGCAGCACCAGGAGCAGCACCACCGCGATGATCACGACGAGTGAGATCTGCGGAGTCGGGTGGTCCACCGACAGGTACACGACCGCCCCGACCACCACCACCAGCGTCCTGGCGAAGCCGCGGTAGGTGCCCAGGAAGCGACCCACCGGGCCGGTGTCCAGTCCGGCCCCGGTGGCGGAGTCCCGCAGCCTGCCGATCCCCGAGCCGACGCCACGTCGGACGGCGGCGCCGGCACCCGAGGGGGCCATGAGCACCGCGGCCAGGGCGATGGCGAGCGACACCACGAGTACGGCGCGCAGGGCGACCCGGATGAACTGGGTCAGCGCGTCGTAGATCGATGCCGCGGCGGCCCCCGGAAGGACCTCGCTTGGGATCGCATCCAGGTAGAAGGGTCGCGCCAGGTTCAGGCCCAGTCCCAGCAGCAGCATCGACGCCGCCACTCCGAGGGCCGCGCCCAGCCAGGCCTTGCGGCGGTCTTTGGCGATCCACACCGCGGCCAGGATCAGGCCCAGGACGATGAAGGGCAGGACGGTGGCGAGCGCGTCCAGGAACGCGAAGGCCTTCTGGGCCCGGCCGATGTCGGCGGACTCGAAGATCGTGAACGAGGCGTTGATGGTGGGGATGCGCTCCGCGAACCGGAAACCGTCCTCGATCAGCAGCTCGCGGGCGGCCGCCACGAAGCTCGAGATGTTGATCGTGACGGCGGTGTCGGTGATCTCCACGGAGTCCGTGTCGGCGCCGGTGAGCACGTTCACCATCTGCTCGTGCGCCTGCCGGTTCGCCTCGACCCAGGCCTGCTCGAAGGTGTCGGACTCGACGACGCGCTGCACCCGCTCGTGCACGAAGCTCTCGATCGCGCCGGCGAGCGGTGCCGAGAGCGACGGGAGTACGCCGGCGGCGCGCTCGGGGATGAACGACTGCCCCGACAGCGCGGTCAGCGCCTCGTCGGTCACCGACTGCAGGTCGACGGCCTCGACGATCTCCTGAGTCACCCGGTCGGTGATCGCGGACTGGACCGCTGGGTCCTCCGCGAGCGGGCTGACGGTCTCGAGATAGCGGTCGGTGTCCCCGATCTCCGAGTGTGCCCACTGGGCCAGCACGCTCAGCGGTGCCAGGATCGAGGCCAGCAGGATGAGGAGCACCACCAGCGGGGTCCGCCACCAGCCGGCCCGCAGCCGCGGCGGCGCGGCCTCGCCACCGCCCGCTTCCGCGTCTCCGTCGTCGATCTCCCGGGCGGCCAGCTCGGTCTCAAGCTCCTGGACCCGCGCGCGAAGAGCGGCCAGCTCGGTGTCATCCATCTGGGGGGTGCCCTCGCTCGTGGGCGGGCGCGAGCTGGCGTCTGTGTCTGTCATGGCGTCACTGTCCCACTCTTTGCCTCGCGCGGGAACGCCGAGGGGCCACGGCTCGTGAGCCATGACCCCTCGGCGTGCGTGGCAGGTGAAGGATTCGAACCTTCGAAGGCAAAGCCGACGGATTTACAGTCCGCTCCCATTGGCCGCTCGGGCAACCTGCCGTGCGTTCCCAGGGCGCATTTGGCCCAGCGGGAAGCAGAGGAAACAATAGCGCAGCGAGAAGCACCGACGAAAACCGCGCCGACCGCGCGGACGCACCCGGAAGGACCCTTCAGCATGGCCGACTCGTCGTTCGACATCGTGAGCAAGATCGACCGTCAGGAGGTCGACAACGCGCTCGGCCAGACAGCGCGGGAGATCGCCACCCGGTTCGACTTCAAGGGCACCGGAGCGACCATCTCGTGGCAGGGGGACCACGCAATCGAGATCGCCGCGTCCGCCGACGACCGCGCCAGCGCCGTACTCGACGTCTTCAAGCAGAAGCTCGTCAAGCGCAACCAGAGCCTGAAGATCCTGGACGCCTCGGAGCCGCGCCAGTCCGGCCAGCAGTCCAAGATCGGCGTCGCGCTCAAGGAGGGCATCAGCTCCGAGAACGCCAAGAAGGTCGCCAAGCTGATCCGCGACGAAGGCCCCAAGGGCGTTCGCACCCAAATCCAGGGCGACGAACTGCGGGTCTTCAGCAAGAAGCGGGACGACCTCCAGGCCGTGATCGCCCTGGTGAAGGAGCAGGACTACGACTTCGCGGTGCAGTTCACGAACTACCGCTGAGGTTCGCGGGGGTCTCGACAGGCTCGACCGGCGGGGCGGGGGACAAGCTCGACCAGCGGGCGGGGACATGCTCGACCAGCGGGCGGGGGTGGTTTCGAGACCGTCGCTGGCGCTCGCTCCTCAACCAGCTTCCGACGCCAGCCGCTCCCCTTTGCCGCGGGATTCCTGGCTGGCGAGGCGTTCCTTCGCTACCGCATAAGTGGGGGTCGGCGGTCCACGCCGCTCCCCGACTTCTACATCGGTGCACACGCCGCCCTGCTGGGACATCGACTGCTGACCCGCGATGCGCGGCGCTACCGGACCTACTTCCCGCGCGTGGAGATCCTTGCGCCGGGCTGAACCACCGAGTCGGGCGGCGGTCTCCACCGGACATCGTGGGATTTTCTGCACCCAGTGCCGGAAAAGACACGATGATCCCCGTCGGGGGTCTCGACAAGCTCGACCAGCGGGCGGGCCTGCTCAGTCAGCGGGGCGGAGGTCCTTGAGGACCTGCTGGCTGGCCAGCTTGCCGGGGGCACCGGTGATGCAGCCGCCGGGGTGGGTACCGGAGCCGCACTGGTAGTACCCCTCGATGGGTGTGCGGTACTGCGCCCAGCCCGGGGCCGGCCGGAAGAAGTACATCTGCGGGGCGAGCAGCTCGCCGGCGAAGATGTTGCCCTCGCTGAGGCCGACGGTGCGCTCGATGTCGAGCGGCGTCTGCACCTCGCGCTGCAGCACCAGGTCGCTGAACCCGGGGAAGAACGACTCGAAGGTGCTCTGCACGGTGTCGGCGAAGTTCTCCCGCTCGGTGTCCCAATCGCTGCCCTTGAGCTCGTACGGCGCGTACTGGATGAAGCACGACATGACGTGCTTCCCGGGCGGGGCCATGTCCGGGTCGACGAACGACTGGATGGCGCAGTCGATGTAGGGCCGCTGGCTGTACCAGCCGTACTTGGCGTCGTCGAAGGCCCGCTCGAGGTACTCCATCGACGGGCCGACGTTGACGAAGCCGAGGTACTGGTCGGTCCGGTCCCCTAGGGCGGGGTACTTCGGAATGCCGTCGAGGGCGAAGTTCACCTTGGCCGAGGTGCCCTGGAACCGGAACCGGCGGATGTTGTCGACCAGGTCGGTGGGCAGCTCGCGGGGCTCCACGAGCTCGGTGAAGGTACGTCGCGGGTCGAGCGCGCTCACCACTGCCTTGGCCGATAGCTCGGTGCCGTCCTCGAGGGCGACGCCGACGGCCCGGCCGTCCTTGGTGATCACGCTGTCGACGGGCGCCTCGAGCCGGATCTCGGCACCAAAGGACTGGGCGGCCCGCGCCAGGATCTGGGTGAAGCCGCCGTTGCCGCCCTTGTGGAACGACCACGCTCCGAAGTGGCCGTCGTGCTCGCCCATGCTGTGGTAGAGCAGCACCAGGCCGGACCCCTGCGACATCGGGCCGACCTTGGTGCCGATGATCGCCGAGGACGCCAGGTAGCCCTTGAGGATGTCGCTCTCGAAGTAGTCGTCCAGGAAGTCCGCCGCGCTGCCGGTGAGCAGCCGCACCAGGTCGTGCATCACCTTGGGCTCCACGCCCCGTAGGTGCTTGACGAGGTCGGCGGTCTGCTCGAGGTCCTCGGGGGAGGTGCCGAAGATGTTCGGTGGGATGTTCTCGAAGAGCGGCTTGACGACCTGGCAGACCCGCTCCATGTCGTGGTCGAACCGGTCCATCGCGTCGGCGTCGCGCGCCGAGTGCCGCATGACCTCCTTGATGTTCTCGTCCCGGTCCTGACCGAGCAGCAGGTAGTCGCCGTTCTCCATCGGCGCGAACGACGAGGGCATCAGGATCGGCATGAAGCCGTGCTTGACCAGCTCGAGCTCCTGCACGATGTCCGGCCGGATCAGGCTCAGCGCGTAGGAGAACGACGTGAACGAGAAGCCGGGGCGCAGCTCCTCGGTGATGGCCGCCCCGCCGACGAGGTTCCGGCGCTCGAGGATCAGCACCTTCAGCCCGGCCTTGGCGAGGTAGGCGCCGTTGGTCAGGCCGTTGTGCCCCCCACCGACGATGATCACGTCGTAGTTCTTGTCAGCCTTCTTCGTGCTCGCCATGGGTCACGCCGTCTTTCGCTGGGGGTTGAAGAACGGGAGCCGGGTCACCTCGGCCACGACCGTCTCGTACTGGTGGTTGATGGTCAGCTCGAGGTTCACCTTGGAGCCGACCGCCCCGAAGTCGGGACGCACCCGGGCCATCGCGATGTGCCGCTGCATGATCGGCGAGTACATCATCGCGGTGGCGTAGCCGACCCGCTCACCCTCGTCGTCGTACAGCATCGACTCGTAGTCCAGGGGCGTCTCGTCCTTCGGCGGGACCAGGCCGGCCTCGTTGTAGACGCGGTCGTAGTCGGCCCAGTCGAGGTACAGGCCCACGGCAGTCCACCGCGAGGACTTCTCCGCGAGCTCGCGCCGGATCGCGTCGCGTCCGATGAAGGGGCGGTCGTCGGTGTCGACCCCCTTGAGCATCCAGCCGAGGCCCAGCTCCTTCGGGGTGATCCGGTCGTGGTCGGTGTAGGCGTAGCGCGCGTTGGAGAACTCCACGTCGATCAGCACCAGACCGGCCTCGATACGGGTCATCAGGAGGGCCTCCTCGCCGAACGGCTTGAGGCCCCAGCCGTCCCCGGCGTCGATCACCGCGTCCAGCACCCCCAACGCGTCGTCGCTCGCGACGCGGACCTCGTAGCCCAGGTCGCCGGTGAAGCCGGTCCGCGAGATGGTGACCGGCGCGTTGCCGATCTTCGTGTCGGTGTGGTCGAAGAACGCCAGCCCTTCCACCTCCGGGGCGATCCGGGCCAGGATCTGCCGCGACCGCGGGCCCTGGACCGCCAACATGCCGTACGCCGCCGACACGTCCTCGATCTCCACCTGGAGGCGGCCCTTCAGGTCGCTGAGATAGCCCAGCTGCGGCTCCGCAGCGGTGAGCAGGAACTCGTCGCCGGAGTGCCGGAAGACCACCCCGTCCTCGAGGACGAACCCGCGGTCGTCACACCAGACCGTGTACTGCGCCTGGCCCGGGCGGCACTTGCGGATGTCGCGCGCGAACACCCCGGCAAGCAGTCGCTCGGCGTCCTTGCCGTAGATGCGGTACTTGTACAGCGGCGAGCCGTCGAAGAACCCCGCGGCGTTGCGCACCACGAAGTACTCGTGCTTCGCCGACATCACGTACTTCTGGGCGGACAGGTAGCCCGACCAGTGGCCCCAGAGGCCGGTGGTGTTGAGCTCGTCCAGCCGCTCGTGGAAGGGTGTCGTCCTGATCATCATCGACCTGCCTGGATCGGGGTCCGGTACACGGTCGAGATGTTACTGAACGTTCAGTCAGCCCGCTAGGGGATGCATCCTCGGAACCACGGGCGCCCCGGTCGCCGGGCTCAGGAAGACCGTCGCGCCCTCGGCCAGGTCGAGGGCCTTGACGTGGCTGCGCGTCAGCTCCACGTTGACCGCTTCGCCGTCGACCGTGAGCACCTGGAGCCGGACCTGGAAGCCCACCCGCAACAGCCGCGCGATCGTCCCCTCCACGGCTCCCGCCAGGGCGGGCCGGGTGTCGACCTCGATGTCGTGCGGGCGCAGGGTCACCCCGTTCAGGTGCGTCACCTCTCCCAGGAACGACATGACGAAGGGGCTTGCTGGCTCGTCGTACAGCTCGTCGGGCGAGCCGACCTGCTCGATCCGACCGTCGTTGATGACCACGATCTCGTCGGCGACCTCCATCGCCTCCTCCTGGTCGTGGGTGACGAACACGGTGGTGACGTGCACCTCGTCGTGCAGACGACGGAGCCACTCGCGCAGCTCCTTGCGCACCTTCGCGTCGAGCGCCCCGAACGGCTCGTCGAGCAGCAGCACCTTCGGCTCGATCGCGAGCGCGCGGGCCAGCGCCATCCGCTGCCGCTGGCCACCGGAGAGCTGAGACGGCAGGCGGTGCGCGAACTGGGACAGGTGGACCAGGGCCAGCAGCTCCTCCACGCGCGCGGCGATCTCGGCCTTGGGGCGCTTGCGGATCTCCAGACCGAACGCCACGTTCTTGGCCACGGTCATGTGCTTGAAGACCGCGTAGTGCTGGAACACGAAGCCGACGTCCCGCTTCTGCGCCGGCAGCCGGGTGGCGTCGACGCCCTCGATCCGGATCGCCCCGGAGTCAGCGGTCTCCAGCCCGGCGATGATCCGCAGCAACGTGGACTTGCCGCCGCCGCTGGGCCCGAGCAGGGCGGTCAGTCCGCCGCTCGGGATGGTCAGGTTGATGTCCTCGAGCGCCACGAAGTCACCGAAGTACTTGCTGACGCCCTTCACCTCGATACTCATGCGGAGAACTACCTTTCGAACGAAGTACGGGACCGGGCGGCGGTCATCGCTGGTCCGCCTTGGGTCGGATGAATGAGACGATGACGATGCAGACCACCGACACCATCGCGAGCACGAACGCGGTGGCGTAGGCGCCCTGCTGGTCGAAGTTGAGGTACTTCTCCTCCACGACCAGGGTGGCGGTGCGGGTCTCGCCCAGCACGTTGCCGGACACCACCTTGACGGCCCCGAACTCGCCCAGCGACCGCGCCAGGCTGAGGACGACGCCGTAGACGATGCCCCACTTGATCGAGGGCAGCGTGATCCGCCAGAAGCGCTGCCAGGCGTTGGCACCCAGGCTCTCGGCGGCCTGCTCCTGCTCGAGCCCGACCTCCTCGAGCACCGGCACCACCTCGCGGACTACCAGTGGCAGGGCCACGAAGGCGGTGGCCATGATGATCCCGGGGGTCGAGTAGATGATCTGGAAGCCCCAGCCCTCGAGCGCCGGTCCGAACCAGCCGTCGCGACCGCCGTACACGAGCACGAGCGCCAGCCCCACCACGATGGGCGAGACGGAGAGCGGCAGGTCGATCAGCGCGCTGAGGGTCCGCTTGCCCGGGAAGTCGTAGCGCACCAGCAGGATCGAGATCCCGACCCCGAAGACGGTGTTGATGACGACGGCGGTCAGCGCGGCGATCACCGTGAGCCGGATGGCCACCACCACGTCCGGGTCCTCGAAGATCGACCGGATCGCGGTCAGCCCCTCGTCGAAGGTATGGACCGCCACCAGGGACACCGGCCAGGCCACCAGCAGGATCAGGTACGTCGCCACCAGCAGCCGCAGCAGGTAGGTCGTCAGACTCTTGCGACGCCAGGTGCGGCGCTTCGGCGGCACCGGGCGCTCCACCGGCGGCCGGTCGAGAACCAGCTGGTCAGCCACGGACGGCCACCTTCCGTTGAATGACGTCGAGCACGACGATGACGGCCAGCGAGATCAGCAGGAGGACGGTGGCCACGGCGGTCGCGCCGGCGAGGTTGTCGTTCTCGATGCTGCTGAGGATGCGCACGGAGGTCACCTCGGTGCTGAACGGCAGGTTCCCGGACAGGAGCACGAGGGAGCCGTACTCACTCACGCCCCGGGCGAAGGACAGCGCCGCTCCGGCCGCGATGGCCGGCATCAGACTGGGCAGGATCACCCGGCGGAACGTCGTGAACTTGCTCGCGCCCAGCGAGGCGGCCGCCTCCTCGACGTCGAGGTCCAGCTCCTCCAGCACCGGCTGCACGGCTCGCACGATGAACGGCAGCGTGACGAACAGGAACGCGAGGAACACGGCGGGCGGCTTGTTGGCCACGTCGATCCCGAGCGGGCTGTCGGTGCCGTACAACGACAGCAGTACCAGGCCGGCCACGATGGTCGGGAGCGCGAACGGGATGTCGATGAGCACCTCGAGGAACGACTTCCCCCAGAAGCGGTCCCGGACCAGCACCCAGGCGATGATCGGGCCCATCACCACGTTCACCGCCGTGACGCCGAGCGCGGACAGCACGGTCAGCCGGATCGCGGCCGCCGTCTGCGGGTTGGACACGGCCGTCCAGAACGTCTCCCACCCACCGTCGACCGCCGTCAGGATGACCGCGCACAGCGGGATCAGGACGAGCAGGCTGAACCAGATCATGGCGATGCCCAGGCCCAGTCCCGCGGATCGGGTCAGGTTGGTGGACAACCCCGACCGGCGCGTGCGCGCCGGCCGGGGCCCGTGGGTGAGCTCGAGGGAGGTCATTGCGCCTTTCCGGAGGCCTCGATGGCCTTCGTGACGATGCCGTTCTCCTCGTCGAAGTACTTCGTGCTCAGCTCGTCCCAGCTGCCGAAGTCGGTGTCCACCGTGAGCAGGTTGGTCACCGGCGGGAACGGGTTGCTGGGGTCCTTCGCGCCCTCGACCGTGCCGCCGAAGTCGACGTCGTCACGGATGGGACGGAAGCCCTTCAGCGCGAACTGCCGCTGGCCCTCGTCGCTGATGACGAAGTCGAGCCAGGCCTGCGACGGGTCGCTGGCCTCCTCGAGGATGGCGCCCGGGTTCTCGATCAGCATCGTGGTCTCCGGGATGATGTACTCGAAGCCCTCACCGTTCTGCGCGGCGAGAATGGCCTCGTTCTCGTAGGCCATGAGTACGTCGCCGGTGCCGCCGAGGAAGGCGGTCGTCGCGTCGCGGCCACTGCTCGGCAGCGACACCACGTTGGCGAAGAACTTGTTGATGTACTCCTCGGCGTCGGCCTCGGAGCCACCACCCTTGATGACCTGCCCGTAGGCGGCCAGGGCGTTCCACCGCGCGGCCCCCGAGGATGCCGGGTTCGGGGTGACGATCTCGACCCCGGGCTTGATCAGGTCGTCCCAGGTCTGGATGTCCTTGGGGTTGCCGTCGCGGACCCCGAACACCACGATCGAGCGGGACACGATGCCCTTGTTCTCGCCCTGGTTCCAGTCCTCCGCCACGAGGCCGGCGTCAACCAACCGAGTGACGTCGCTGGCCACCGAGAAGTGGACGTAGTCGGCGTCTAGACCACCCTCCACCGCACGGCTCTGGTCGCCGGAGGCGCCGTACGAGGTCTTGAACTCCACGTCCTTGCCCTCGTCCGTCTTCACGAACTCTTCGCCGATCGCCTTGTTGGCGGCCTCGGGGACCGCGAAACCGACGATCGAGATGGTGTTCTCGTCCTCGCCGTCCGAGGCGTTGCTGCTCCCCCCGCAGGCGCTCAGGGCCAGGAGTGCGGCACTGAACGCTGCGGCAGCGACAGCCTTGACAGAAGTCTGCATGGGTTGGTCTTCCCTTCGTTGCCAAGACGTGCGTCTGCACGCCCATTACGGTGTAACTCGATGAGTCTGATGGACTTTATCTTGATATGCCAGCCCGAGCGGGGAAATTCCGCGTGTCGTCCGTCACGTGGAGTCGCCTACGGGGGAGCCCCGCACGGGGCTATCGTGGGAGGTTGAGGCTGAGACCCAGGAAGAGGACGTGTGGTGAGCAAGCAGGTCAAGCAGCTTGACCGCGTCATCATCCGGTTCGCAGGTGACTCCGGAGACGGCATGCAGCTGACCGGGGACCGGTTCACCCAGCAGTCGGCGGCCTTCGGCAACGACCTCTCGACGCTGCCCAACTTCCCCGCCGAGATCCGCGCTCCCGCGGGGACCCTGCCCGGGGTGTCGTCCTTCCAGGTGCACTTCGCCGACCACGACATCCTGACCCCGGGGGACGCTCCCGACGTCCTGGTCGCCATGAACCCCGCGGCACTGCGCGCCAACCTGGGCGACCTCCCCCGTGGGGCCACGATCATCGTCGACACCTACGACTTCTCCGCCCGCAACCTGAGCAAGGCCGGCTACCGGGAGAGCCCGCTGGAGGACGGCTCGCTCACCGACTACGCGGTCCACGCCGTCGACCTGACGGGCATGACGGTCGAGGCGGTCAAGGAGTTCGGGCTGTCGCGCAAGGACGCCGCCCGGGCCAAGAACATGTACGCACTCGGCCTGCTGTCGTGGATGTACGGGCGACCGGTCGAGACCACCGTCGACTTCCTGAACCAGCGCTTTGCGCGCGTCCCCGACATTCGCGACGCGAACGTCACCGCGTTCCGGAGCGGGTGGAACTTCGGCGAGACGACCGAGGCCTTCGCCGTGCAGTACGAGGTCAAGCCGGCCGTCATGCCGTCGGGCCTCTACCGCAACATCACCGGGAACCTGGCCCTCGCGTACGGCGTGATCGCCGGCGGCGTCCAGTCCGGCCTCGACGTGTTCCTCGGGTCGTACCCGATCACGCCGGCGTCCGACATCCTGCACGAGCTGAGCAAGCACAAGGCGTTCGGCGTGACCACCTTCCAGGCCGAGGACGAGATCGCCGGCGTCGGCGCCGCACTCGGCGCCTCCTTCGCCGGCCAGCTGGGAGTGACCACGACGTCCGGGCCGGGGCTGGCGCTCAAGTCGGAGACCATCGGCCTCGCCGTGATGCTCGAGGTGCCGCTCGTGGTCATCGACGTGCAGCGCGGCGGCCCCTCCACCGGGCTGCCGACCAAGACCGAGCAGGCCGACCTGCTGCAGGCGATGTTCGGCCGCAACGGCGAGGCCCCGGTCCCGATCGTCGCGCCGCGCTCCCCCGCCGACTGCTTCGACGCCGCCCTCGAGGCCGCTCGGATCGCGGTGACGTACCGGACACCGGTCCTGCTCCTGAGCGACGGCTACCTCGCCAACGGCTCCGAGCCCTGGCAGGTCCCCGACCTCGCCTCCCTCCCCACCATCGACCCGGCGTTCGCGACCGGACCCAACCACCGCACCGAGGAGGGCGTCGACGAGTTCTGGCCCTACCTGCGCAACGAGGAGACGCTGGCCCGACCGTGGGCCATCCCGGGCACGCCGGGCCTCGAGCACCGGATCGGTGGGCTGGAGAAGGCCGACGGCGACGGCAACATCTCCTACGACCCCGCGAACCACGATCTGATGGTCCGCACCCGCCAGGCCAAGGTCGATCGGATCGCCGACTCGCTCCCGCCCCTGGAGGTGGACGACCCCTCCGGCTCGGCTCGGGTGCTGGTGGTCGGCTGGGGGTCGACGTACGGGCCGATCGGCGCAGGAGTACGTCGCGTGCGCGGGGCGGGCTACCCGGTGGCGCAGCTGCACCTGCGCCACCTCAACCCGCTCCCCCACGACCTGGGCGAGGTGCTGCACCGCTACGACCGGGTGCTCGTGCCGGAGATGAACCTCGGCCAGCTCTCGATGCTGCTGCGGGCCCGCTACCTCGTCGACGCGGTCGGCCACAACCGGGTCCAGGGGCTGCCGCTGAACACCGCCGAGCTGGCGCAGGCCATCGGCAGGCTGGTCGCCGAGGTCGAGGGGCTCGACGACCTGGTCCTGACCGAGGACGACGCCCAGGAGGGTCTGTCGTGAGCACCACCGATCTGCCGTTCCTCGGGGTCCGCTCCGGTCTGGAGGACGTCCCCGCTACGACCGAGCAGCACACCGGGAAGGACTACACCTCCGACCAGGAGGTCCGCTGGTGCCCCGGCTGCGGCGACTACGCCGTACTCAAGGCGGTGCAGGGCTTCCTGCCCGACCTCGGGCTGCGCCGCGAGAACATCGTCTTCGTGTCCGGGATCGGGTGCTCCTCCCGGTTCCCCTACTACCTGGACACCTACGGCCTGCACTCGATCCACGGCCGGGCCCCCGCCATCGCGACCGGGATCGCCACCGCCCGCGCGGACCTGTCGGTTTGGGTCGTGACCGGCGACGGGGACGCCCTCTCCATCGGCGGCAACCACCTGATCCACGCGCTGCGCCGCAACCTGAACCTCACCATCCTGCTGTTCAACAACCGGATCTACGGACTCACCAAGGGGCAGTACTCCCCCACCTCCGAGCCCGGCAAGATCACCAAGTCGACCCCGCTCGGCTCCCTCGACCACCCGTTCAACCCGGTGTCACTCGCGCTGGGCGCGGAGGGCACGTTCGTGGCCCGGACCATCGACTCCGATCGCAAGCACCTCACGTCGGTGCTCGCGGCGGCGGCCGCGCACCGGGGCACCTCGTTCGTGGAGATCTACCAGAACTGCCCGATCTTCAACGACCACGCCTTCGACGCCATCAAGAGCCGCGACAGCGGGGCCGACGCGATCATCCCGCTCACCCACGGCGAGCCGATCCGGTTCGGTGCGCCGGACGAATCCGGACACGGATCGCTCGGCCTGGTACGCGACGACAGCACCGGAGGGGTGCGCGTGGCCGAAGTCGCCGAGGTCGGAGACTCTGCGGTGCTGGTCCACGACGCCCACGCCGACGACCCGACCACGGCGTTCGCGATCTCGCGCCTCACCGACGCGGGGTACCTGCACCGCGCGCCGATCGGCATCTTCCGGCAGGTCCAGCGCCCGACCTACGACGACCTCGCTCGCGAGCAGGTCGCCACCGCCCGGGCCTCGGCAGGTGCGGACGACCGCCCTGCGCAGTTGGCGGCCCTGCTGCACGGTGGCGACACCTGGTCGGTCGGCTAGCCCTTGTCGGAGGCACGCCGGGGCCTGCTCTACGGGGTGGCGGCCTACACCCTGTGGGGCGCGTTTCCGCTCTACTGGCCGCTGCTGGAGCCCGCCGGGGCACCGGAGATCCTGGCGCACCGGGTGCTGTGGTCGTTCGTGGTGCTGGCGGCGATGGTGGTGGTCTTCCGGCGTACGTCGCAGTTCCGCGCGCTCTTCCGGAGTCCACGGACCGCCGGCCTGCTCGCCGTGGCGGCGGCGCTGGTGAGCCTGAACTGGTTGACCTACATCTGGGCCGTCAACAACGACCACGTGGTCGAGTCGTCCCTGGGCTACTTCATCAACCCGCTGGTGAGCGTGGTGATGGGCATCCTGGTGTTCGGCGAGCGGCTGCGCCGCTGGCAGTGGCTCGCGGTCGGCGTCGCCAGCTTCGCCGTCGTGGTGCTGACCATCGACTACGGCCGGCTGCCCTGGGTGGCGCTGGTGCTGGCCTGCTCGTTCGGCACCTACGGCCTGGCCAAGAAGCTCGCCGGCGTGGACGCCATCGAGAGCCTGACGTTCGAGACCATGCTCGCGGCGCCGTTCGCCGCGGCGTACGTCGGCTGGCTGGCCGCGCAGGGCTCGCTGGTGTTCCTCACGGAGGGCGTGGGGCATGCGCTGCTGCTCTCCACCACGGGACTGGTGACCGCCGTACCCCTCATCTGCTTCGGCGCCGCGGCCGTGCGGATCCCGCTGGTCACGATCGGGCTGCTGCAGTACCTCGCGCCGACCTTCCAGTTCATCCTCGGCGTCTGGATCTTCCACGAGCCGATGCCGACCAGTCGCTGGATCGGCTTCATGCTGGTCTGGGCGGCCCTGGCGATCTTCACCGCCGAGGCCCTGGCCAACCGGCGCTCCCAGCTGCGCGACGCCGCCGAAGCCGCCGCGATCTAGCGCCGCCGCTGGTTGAGGAGCGCCCTTCGAGAACCGCGCCAGCGCCCCGCTGGTTGGGCCCAGTCGTTCGAACATCGTGGGATCTCCGGCACATACTGCGGAATTTCACACGCTGATCGCCCACGCGCCCCCTCCGGTGTCGAAACCAAGGGCGCAGGGGGTCCACTTGGTGTGCACAGGTGGGGGCCGGATCGGGGTTCTCCACAGGCCTGGGGTCATCGTCTCCGGGATGTCGGCGGATGCTGGTTGACTGCTTTTCATGCATCAGTTCGAGCCGGATCCGCCTCGCCTGGAGGGGGTCCACCACCTCGACGCCGCCACCACCGTGGTCGGCGCCGAGGCGCTGCTGCGCCGCCGGCGGGCGGTGGAGGCCGACGAGCTGTTGCTGGTGGCGCACTGGGCCGACCTGCACAGCCACGAGCCGACCCCGGTTCCCGGCGTGCCCAAGATCGCCGGCGACCGGCTGATCCACCCCGGCGCCGAGGGCACCCCCGGAGTGGCGGAGTTCAGCCTGGCCGAGCTCGCGGTGGCCCGCGACCAACACCTCTACGGACTGCGCCAGGCCACCGCCGACGTGCTGGACCTGCGGCACCGACTCCCTCGGTGCTGGACCCAGGTCCAGGACCTGGCCTGCGAAGCATGGGTGGCTCGCAAGATCGCCCGTCTCACCCACCACCTCTCCCGCGAAGCCGCTGCGTTCGTGGACGAGGCGGTCGCGGACCTGTTGGCCACCGAGTCCCCGGGCCGCGTGCTGAGCGTGGCCGAGGCCAAGATCATCGAGGCCGACCCCGACACCCACGCCCGCCGGATCGAGGACGAGGCCCGCCGCCGCTGCGTCAAGCTCAGCGGATGCACCGACACCGGACTGCGCACCATCTTCGCCCGGCTCCACGCCCGCGACGCCACCTGGGTCGACGCCATGGTCGACCGGGTCGCTCGGATCCTGGCCACCCGCGGCGAACCCGGCACCCTCGACGAGCTCCGCGCCACCGCCCTGGGCTGGCTCGCCCGACCCGCCGAGCTCCTCTCCCTGCTCCTCGAACACCAAGAGCGACCCGGCGAGCAAGAGCCCGAGCCGGAGGCCGAGCAAGAGCCCGAACCCCAGCCCGAGCCGGAGCCCGAGCCGGAGCCCGAGCCAGAGCCGCTGCCGTGGTGGTGGTCACGAGCCACCGCGTTCCCCGCCGACCTCCTCGACGCCCTGCGCTCGATCGACCCCGGCAAGCTCCGCCCCGCCGCGGTGCTCCACCTCCACCTCCACCAGGCCACCCTTGACGGCCTGGTGGACGGGATCGTGCGCTGCGAGGACCACGGCCCGTTCCTTCCCGAACAGCTCACCGACCTGCTCGGCCACACCAACGTCACCGTCGAACCCGTCCTGGACCTCCCCGACCAGATCAGCGTGACCTGCTACGAACACCCCGAGCACCTCAAGAACCGCGTCTACCAGAGCATTGGCGGAGACGCCTTCCCCCACGCGAACTCGACCAGCCGCCACCTCGACTACGACCACGTCGTCCCCTACGACCCACACGGTCCACCCGGACAGACCGGCACCCACAACTCGAGCCCGCTGAGCCGCACCCACCACCGCATCAAGACCCACGCCAACGGCTGGGCCATGCGACAACCCAAGCCAGGCACCTATGTCTGGCGAACCCCGCACCACCTCTACCGACGCGTCGACCCCACCGGCACCCACCACCTCACCGAACAAGAAGGCGCCGGCTACTTCACCGACCCCGGAAACGGAAGCCACGACGATGCCGGAAAGTCCCCGGACTAGCTGCGTCGCCCCGAACGTGTACGACACCGAGACGAGCGGCGGACCGGGCCGGTACTGTCCCGCCATGCCTTGGGGAGCACGGATCAGGCTCGCCGTTGTCCTGATGGCCGTCGGCGCCGTATTGCTGACCGGTTGTACCCAGATCGGCGACGCCGGATCACGAGCAGACAGCTGCGCCGACCGAGCACCGGCGGCGCTCCCCGAGGGCACCGAGCCAGCCTTGACCCTGGTCCCTGCCTCTGCTCGTCCGGGCGAGACGTTCGTCGCTCACTATCCAGAACGGAAGGCCAGAGACCGCTCGCTCACGATGACTTCCGGGGGCACCCCGGGCTGTATCCGGCATTTCCTGATCACCGGTCGCCAATGGGATGACGTGTCGGGCGAGGAGGAGATCGTGACGATGTTCATCCCCCAGGCGCGAAGGACCGTGCCGGGCATCGTCCCCACCTCCGCGGATCCCGGGGTCTACGTGGTGTGCGGAGACCCGATGCGCCTGTGTGCATTGCTCACGGTCACTCGCTGACCGGCAGCCGCGGACGAGTCCCGTGGCCCTCTTCAGGCAACCCTCAGCGCAGCACGCGTGACCGCTCGGGATCGAGGAACGGCTTCAGTGAGACCTGGGTCGGCACCCGGGTACCGGCGATGTCGATCTCGAACGAGCCGGCGGCGAGGTCGGCGACGGTGAAGCCTTCGTCGCGAGCGATCGCGGCGATACCGCAGGCGGCACCGAGGGAGTGGCCGAACCCGCCGCTGCGGACGTGGCCCACCGGAGCGCCGTCCCAGTAGACCGGCTCGTCGCCGTACAGGTCGAAGTCGGGCGAGGTGAGCAGCACGTTGACCAACCGGCGTGCGGGCGGACCGGACTCGCGCTGCTTGAGCAGCGCGTCGCGCCCGACGAAACCACCGGGCTTGTCCCAGGCGACGGCGAACCCGAGTCCGGCCTCCAGCGGGGTGTCGGTGGAGTCGATGTCGTGCCCCATGTCCCGAAAGGCCTTCTCCAGCCGCATCGTCTCCAGTGCACCCACCCCGGTAGGGCGGAAGCCCAGGTCGGCACCGGCCTCGCGGAGCTGGTCGTAGAGCGTGGCACCGAACTCGGTCGGCACCAACAGGTCCCAGCCCAGCTCACCGACGTAGGTCACCCGCAGCGCCCACAACGGCGTGTAGCCCAGCTCGACCCTCTGCGCGGTGAGATACGGGAAGGCCGCGTCGGACCAGTCGTCGGGGCTGAGCCGCTGCAGCAGCTCGCGCGACCGCGGTCCCTGCACCGACAGCAGCGCGTTGCCGCCCGTCACGTCGGTGACGGTGAGGAACTCGCCGTCCCGCGTCTGCCGACGGATCCAGGCCGGCACCCGTCGATGCAGGTTGTCGCCGCTGATCACGACGTAGCTGTCGGCGGAGAGTCGGGTGACGGTGAGATCGGCGATGATCCCGCCGCGCTCGTCGAGCCACTGGGTGTACACCACCCGGCCGACGGGGGTGTCGATGTTGTTGGCGCACACCCGGTTGAGCACGGCCATGGCGTGCGGGCCTTGCACAAGGTGGTGGGACATCAGCGACAGGTCGAACATCGCGAAGCTCTCCCGAGCGTGGAGGTGCTCCGCCCGGGTGCGTTCGAAGGCCTCGCCCCGCTCGAAGCCCCACTCGACGGTCGGGGTGACCCCCGGCCCGGCGAAGTAGTCGGGGTACTCCCAGCCGCTGGTCGCGACGAAGTGGGCGCCGTCGGCGACGTGATGAGCGTGGTACGGCGATCGCCGCACGTTGCGACCCCGGCGCGGCTGGGCGTTGGGCCAGGACATGTCGTTGAGCAGGAAGCCCAGCCGCTCCACGGTGCGCTCCTTGCGGAACAGCCGGGTCGCCTGGAACTCGTGGGCCCGGTCGACACCGAACGCGGTCACGTCCAACGGCGGGTGTTCCTCGATCAGCCATTGCGCCATCACATGGCCGAGACCCCCGCCGGAGAGGATGCCCACCGAGTTGAGACCGCACGCGAGATACAGGTTGTCGACCTCGGGGGACTCGCCGAGCATGGGGCCGAGGTCGTCGGTGAAGCTCTCCGGCCCGCAGAACAGGGTCCGGATGCCGGCCTCCTCCAGCGCCGGGAAGCGGCGCATCGCCACCTCGAGGAACGGCGCCAGCCGGTCCCAGTCGGGGGGCAGCACGGCGAAGGCGCTGTCGCGCGGCGTGCCGTCCAGGGCCCAGGCCTTCCCGACGGGCTCGAACATCCCGACCAGCAGGCCACCACCCTCCTCGCGGTAGTAGCCGTAGGCCTCGGTCTCCTCGATCACCGGCACCGACTCCGGGGTGACGCCGGCGATCGGCTCGGTGAGCAGGTAGTAGTGCTCCGCCGCCTGGAGCGGCACGGTGACGCCTGCCTTGGCCGCCAGCTCCCGACCCCACAGCCCGGCCGCGAGCACGACCTTCTCGCACTCGATGTCGCCGCGGTCGGTCCGGACGCCGACCACCCGGCCGCCCTCGAGGACGAAGTCGGTCACCTCGGTCTCCTCGAAGATCCGCGCGCCACGCATCCGGGCGCCCTTGGCCAACGACATCGTCACGTCGACCGGGTTGGCCCGGCCCTCGTCCGGGGTCCAGAAGCCG
>CAZKEZ010000041.1:0-1534 GCA_964551905.1 uncultured Nocardioides sp.
CATGGCCGGGCACTTCCAGCAGGCCCGCGCCCTGCTCGACGACGGTGAGCACGGGCCGGGGAGCGATCCCGGGCCCGGCGGCCGGACCGCCCGCCGCTTCACTCACGAGGAGCTGTCCGCCCTGGCCGTCACGGCCGGGCTGGAGGTACGCACCGTCCACGCCGTCCGCGTGTTCGCCGACCTGGTCCCCGGCTCCCTTCTCGACCTCGAGCCCGGCGCTGCCGGCGCCCTGGCCGACCTGGAGCAGGCGGTCTCGGAGCGGCCGGAGTACCTTCCGCTGGCCACTCAGCTGCACCTGCTCGCCCGGCGCGGCTGAGCCTGGCGTCGGGTTCGACACCTCGCCCGGGGCGGGCCGATGAGTGACGACTCGTGGTCCTGCCCGGTGCTCCATGTCGACATGGACGCCTTCTATGCCTCGGTGGCGGTGCGGGACCGACCTGAGCTGCAGCACGTCCCGGTGGTCGTGGGTGGTGGGGATCGCGGAGTGGTGCTGGCCGCGAGCTATCTGGCGCGGCGGTACGGCGTGCACTCGGCGATGCCGATGACCCGGGCCCGGCGCGCCTGCCCGGAGCTGGTGGTGGTCACCCCGGACTTCGAGACCCTGACCCGGGTGTCGACCTCGGTGCGGGAGACCTTCCGCCGGGTCACCCCGCTGGTGGAGGTGCTCTCCTT
Organism: uncultured Nocardioides sp.; assembly: GCA_964551905.1. Lineage (GTDB taxonomy): Bacteria > Actinomycetota > Actinomycetes > Propionibacteriales > Nocardioidaceae > Nocardioides. The sequence continues at coordinate 673 of CAZKEZ010000041.1, forward strand.
GGACGAGGCGTTCCTCGACGTCGCCGGGTCGACCCGGCGGCTGGGCTCGCCCCGGGCCATCGCCGAGCAGCTCCGCGCCACCATCCACGACGAGCAGCGGATCACCTGCTCGGTCGGCGTGGCGGCCTCGCTGACCCTGGCCAAGATGGCCAGCCGACGGGCCAAGCCGGACGGGGTGCTCGTGGTCCCTCCGGCGCGGGTCACCTCCTTCCTGCACCCGCTGGACGTCGGTGAGCTCTGGGGGGTGGGGGAGAAGACCCAGGCGATGCTCCACCGGCTCGGGCTGGTCACCGTGGGTCAGCTCGCCCACACCCCGCGACGTACTCTCCAGCGGGCCGTCGGGGAGAGCCTCGGCGCCCATCTGCACCGGCTCGCCTGGGGGATCGACGAGCGCACGGTCGCTCCTCGTCGCGGACCGGAGGAGCCCGAGCACTCGATGGGCGCCGACGAGACCTTCGGCCGGGACCTCGACGACAGGGTGGCGATCACCCGGGAGCTGTTGCGGCTCTCGGCCAAGGTGACCGGACGGATGCGAGTGGCGGGAGTGGCGGGGCGGACCGTCACCCTCAAGGTGCGGTTCGCCGACTTCACCACCCTGACCAGGTCCCGCACCCTGCCGGAGGCCACCGACGTGACCCAGGAGATCTATCGCACGGCGGTCGGGCTCTACGACCGGCTGGGGCTGCAGCGCGCCCGGCTCCGTCTCGTGGGGGTGCGGGTCGAGGGGCTGGTGCCCCGGACCACGGTGCACCGACAGCTGGTGTTGGGGGAGCGGGAGCACGGCTGGCCCGACGCCGATCGAGCCGTGGACCGGGCAGCGCTGCGCTTCGGCGGAACCGTGGTCCGGCCCGCCGCCCTGCTC
>CAZKEZ010000041.1:1634-22075 GCA_964551905.1 uncultured Nocardioides sp.
GGACCGGGCAGCGCTGCGCTTCGGCGGAACCGTGGTCCGGCCCGCCGCCCTGCTCGCTCGGCGCGGGCCCAACGACGGTGCGTGACCCCGGCACCGGTCACCGTCCGACGCCAATTTCCCCCGGCCGCTACCGCCGCGACCAACCGCTGCCTAGACTGGGAGCTCAGAGACCTGGATCGAGACACCAGGGAGGGACCGTGCCACTCTCGGAGGAGGAGCTCCGGCTGCTCGAACAGATGGAGCGCGCCCTCGTCCAGGAGGATCCGAAGCTCGCCTCCACTCTGCGCGGCACCACCCTGCGCCGTTCGGCCCGGCGTCGCGCCATCCTGGCCGGGTTCTGCTTCCTGATCGGCGTCGGCATTCTCATGACCGGCGCCATCTTGCGTATCACCCCCTTGGGCATTGCCGGGTTCGTGGTCATGCTCGCCTCGGCCACCATCGGGCTCACCGCCTGGCGCGGACGCAGTGCCGCCACGGCCGACCCGCGCGAGGTCGGCGACACCGGCCTGACCGTCATCGACGGCGGGCGTCGGTTCCGTGGCCGCCGCGGTTCCGGCTCCTTCATGGAGCGCATGGAGGAGCGCTGGCAGCGCCGTCGCAACGACAGCGGCGGCTTCTGACGCGTACTCGCCCCCCGTCAACCGACGTGGTCGACGGTGTCGAACCGCATGGCCTCCACCGCACCCACTCGGGGGCGCCGCCGGAACACCGACCTGGGCAACCAGGCCGCGCGACGCCGGGTTCGCGGACCGACCCCGCTCAGCAGGGCCAGCGTGCATGCCTCGACGTCGGCCCGGAGCTGCGTCGGCGCTCCCCCAGCGGTGCCGGGACGGGCGTAGCGATGCCGCTCGACCGCGGCCACCAGCCGGTCCAAGGCCGCGGCCGCATCCGGGGCGACGTCGGGGCCATGTGGTGGTCTGGCCGGACTGTCGGTCGTGGGTGGCGGGCCGAACCCCGCCGCGACCTGTTCCGCCGTACGCCGTGGTGACAGCCGCTCCGGCCACGGCTGACCGAGATCGGTGACCGTGTCCCGCAGCTCCGCCCAGGCCGACTCCGGGCCAGGGTCGGTGGACCACCGCCGCTCCCGCCGGATCCGGCGGATGGTCCGGGGCGCCAGCCCGATGCCGACCACCACGAACACCCCGGCGGCGATACCGGCCAGCCACCCCCAGGGAATGCCGCCGTCCTGAGCCACGCCGGCCAGATCCTCCCCGCGAAGCTGCTCGGCGTTGGCGGACTCGCGGTTGGGCAGCTCCTCGCTGGGCGCCGCCCCGGCCGAGCTGGACGTGGCGCCGCTGGGCAGCGGGGCGATCTGCTGACGGGTGTAGTCAGGGGTGCTGCCGGTGCGCGCTCCGGGCGTCGGCTCAAACCGCACCCAGCCCGAGCCGGAGAAGTACAGCTCCGGCCAGGCGTGCAGGTCCCACGCGCGGTACTCCCAGGTTCCCTCGTCCAAGCGATGGGGGCGCAGGAAGCCGACCGCGACCCGGGCCGGGATGTCCAGGCTGCGGGCCATGACCGCCATCGCGGAAGCGAACTGCTCGCAGTAGCCGGTGCGCTCGTCGAGCAGGAACTCCACCAGCGCGTCCGAGCCGTTCCCGGGGGAGGAGGACAGGTCGTACTCGAAGCCTCCGTCCCGGCGGAACCAGGTCTGCAGGGCCACCGCCCGCTGGTAGGCGGTCGGCTGCCCGGCGGTGACCTCGACCGCCAGGTCGCGCACCGCACGCGGGAACGACTCCGGCAGCTCGGTGAAGCGGTCCAGCTCGCCGATCCCGATGGGGGTGGCGGCGAGCTCCTCGGCGCTGAGCTCGAGCTCCTGACCGGTCAACGACCAGCTGAGGCCGGCGACGTTCCCGTCGCCGGCCGCGAGGAAGTCCATGGTGGCCTGGTCATAGCGCCAGTCACCGGCGGCCACGATCCGGGAGGTCTGCGTGGTGGTGGGCAGCCAGCTCGAGTCGAACTCCTCGCTGGCGACGAGGTCGTACTCGTACGCCGTCCGCGGCACGTCGTCGCTCACGCCCACCAGCGGCGGGAGCAGGCCGTCGGCCCGCTGGTCCGACGGGATCTCCCGATCGCCGGCACGCCACTCGTCGCTGGTGAAGACCGTCAGCGCGGCGATCCGGAGGTACGCCGGACTCGGGTCGTCGGTCTCGAACTGGATCAGTGACACGTCCTCCCCGCGCTGGAGATCCCGGCGCAGGTCGGTCATCGGGTTGCGGATCCTGACGTCCCCGTCGCCCGAGCCCACCCCGCCCGCGATCAGGCCGAGCTGGAAGGTGGGGATCAGCGCGGGGAGGACGACAGCGAGCGCGGTGGCCAGCGCGCCGATCCCGAGGGCGCTGCGCCGGACCTGCCCGGTCCGCGCCCCGAAGCCGGCCGGGTCCGACTCCGCCGCCCTCTGTCCCAGGGCCCGGCCCCAGTGCGAGACCTGCTCGTCCTCGTGCAGGAAGATCATGGTCAGGAAGCCGCCGGCCGCGAGGGCGAAGACCCACCAGGACACCCCCGCCTCGAGCATGCTCACCGGGATCGAGTAGATCGTGAGCAGGACCAGGCCGGACAGCGGGACCCGGCGCCAGGTGCAGGCGATCAGGTCGACCATCAGGAAGCAGCACAGGCCCGACCACAGCAGCAAGGGGTGCAGGCTCTCGGCACCCGCCGGGACGGGAGCGGAGTACGACTGGGCCGAGCGGATCGAGCCCTCCACCCCGGCGACCAGGCGGCTCCACTGATCGCCGACGGGCAGCGGAGACCCGGTCAGGGAGAGCGTGACGTAGCCGGCCCCGGCCGCGGCCTGGCCGAGCACGACCGCGACCCCGGGCAGTCGCGCGCGGCGCAGCCCGAAGCCGACCAGGGCGACCAGGATCCCGGTCAGGAGCAGCGGGAAGAGGTAGCGCCCCGGCTCCGCGCTGAAGCCGCTCCACGACAGCATCGCCGCCCAGGTGGTCAGCGCCGCGACGACCGGGGGAAGGGCTCCGCCGGCGCGGGTCATCGGACCAGCTCCGTCTCCGCCTGGGCCGAGCGCGGAGCGCCGCGGTTCGCGAGGCGTCCGAGCTCCTGCCAGGCCAGGTCGATCCGCTCGCCGGGGCCGAGGTCGACCGCCCGCCACCCCTGCTGACCGAGCAGCGGCACACCGGCATCGGTCCGGGGCTGGAGCGGCAGCCAGGCGCCGACGTCCAGCACCATGGCCAGCGCCGCTCCCGCGTGGTGACGCATCCTGCGCAGGATCGCCAGGTCGCCGGGCAGCGTGGCGCCGAGCACCGCGAAGACCAGCCCGCCCTGCCCGGAGTCGGCCAGCCAGTCGGCGTCGATCGTCGAGGAGGAGCTGGCTTCGAGCACCGCCAGCGACTCCAGAAGCGGGGCGGTGTTGAGCTCGGCGTCCCGGAAGTGCCAGGCGGTGTTCGGGTCCTCGCCGTGGGCGGTCACCAGCCGCACCGTGAACCCCCGGCGGCCCAGGTGGAGTGCGACAGAGGCGGCCACCGAGACAGCGGTCTCGAGAGAGGAGGAGACACCCTGACCGCGGTGCGCGGCCAGCCGGTTGTCGACGAACAGTGTGGCGCGGGACTGCCAGGGCTGCTCCTCACGGCGGACCATCAGCTCGCCCACCCGGGCAGAGGAGCGCCAGTGCACCCGTCGCAGCTCGTCGCCGCGCCGGTACTCCCGAACCGCCACGTCCTCTGCGCTGCCGAGCGCGAACGCGCGCGGCCGGTTGTCACCGGCCCCGGTCCACGCCCCCAGGATCGGTACGTCGGGCAGGGTGACCGTCCGGGGGGTGACGGTCAGGGCCGCCGTGGTGTGGAAGGCGCGGCCCAGCTCCACCAGCCCGAACGGATCGGTGGCGCGGACCGACATGGGGCCGATCTCGAACCGTCCGCGGATGTCGGAGCGAACGTGGTAGGTCACCTGTCGGCGCCAGCCGTGGCCGATGCCCTCGAGCACGAACCGGGGCCGGGTGCCGAGCAGGTACGGCACCTGGTCCTCGAGCAGCAGCACGCCGGTCGGGGTTCGACTCTCGTTGGTCAGCGCCAGCTGCACCCGGGCGGGCTGACCGGCCGCCACCACCTGCGGTGACACGGTGCGCACCAGCGAGAGCCGGTAGCTGCTGCGGGCCATCGCAACGACGGTGACCAGGGGCACCGCGATCAGGAGCACCCCGACCCGGCTGAGCGCGGGCTGGTCGAGCACGATGGCGCACACGAGCGCGGACCCCCCGGCCGCCAGGAGGGCGCGGCCCCGGACGCTGAGCCCCCTGAGCGCCTCCCTCAACCGGTCACCCCCTCGCCGCCCGAGGCCTCAGCCCGGCTGGCCGTCGGGAACCGGAACGGACTCGACGATCGACTCGAGGATCGCCGGGACGCTGCGCCCCGACATCGAGGCTTCGACGCTGGGGAGCAGGCGGTGCGCGAGCACCGGCCCGGTCAGTGCGGTCACGTCATCCGGGAGCACGTAGTCCCGTCCTTGCATCGCGGCTCGGGCCTTGCTCGCACGCATCAGGTGCAGCGTCGCCCGTGGGGACGCGCCGAGCGTGAGCTCGGCCGAGTGGCGGGTGGCGGTCGCGAGGGCAACGGCGTAGCGCTGGACGGTCTGGGCGACGTACACCTGCGCGACGATGCCGCTGAGCGCCTGGATCTCGGCGGCGTCGGTCACCGGCTGAAGGTCGGCCAGTGGACTGTGCCCGGTGTGCGTGTCGAGCATGGCCAGCTCGGCGGCCTCCACGGGATAGCCGACCGACACGCGGGCCATGAAGCGGTCCCGCTGTGCCTCGGGGAGGGCGTAGGTCCCCTCCATCTCGATCGGGTTCTGGGTGGCGATCACCATGAACGGCGCGGCCAGCTGGTAGGTGACGTTGTCGACGGTGACCTGGCGCTCCTCCATGCACTCCAGGAGCGCCGACTGGGTCTTGGGGGAGGCCCGGTTGATCTCGTCGCCGACGACGATGTTGGCGAAGATCCCGCCCGGACGGAACTCGAACTCGCGGGTGTTCTGGTTGAACACCGACACCCCGGTGACGTCGCTGGGCAGCAAGTCGGGCGTGAACTGAATGCGCCGCACCGAGCAGTCGATGCTGCGGGCCAGCGCCTTGCTCAGCATGGTCTTGCCGACGCCGGGCACGTCCTCGATGAGCAGGTGACCCTCGGCGAGCAGCACGGTGAGCGCGCTCGTGACGACCTCTGGCTTGCCCTCGATCACCCGCTCGACGTTCTCGCGCACGCGACCGGTGACCTTGGCGAGGGTCTCGATATCCGCGCCTGCCGGAGCTGTCACGTGCGGTCCTTCCTGGTCCGGTGAGCCGGGCCCACTCCGTAGCGGGCTGCTCCAACCGTATGCGGTGAGCGCAAGATCCGCGCGCTCCATTCTCCTCCACCCGGGGGTCGACGCGTCGTCGCAGGTCAGCGACGTTTCGGCTCGACAAACGGGGTCAGCAATCACCGAATGTGGTTGACGGTGGAGTGAAGTGGGGTATGGTGGGGCGAAGTGGAGGACAGGATCGTCTGAGTGGAGGTGCCGGATGTTCGTCGGCACCTACACCCCGAGGCTGGACGCGAAGGGGCGGCTCTTCCTCCCGGCGAAGTTCCGGGAGCAGCTGGAGGAGGGGCTGGTGGTCACACGGGGCCAGGAGCGGTGTCTGAACGTCTACTCCCTGCCCGGGTTCACGGCCCTCACCGAGCGGCTCGGTGGTGCCTCCCAGACCAACAAGGCGGTGCGCGGCTACGTCCGGATGCTGACCTCCGGCGCGTTCGACCAGGTTCCGGACAAGCAGGGCCGGATCAACGTGGCGCCGCTGCTGCGTGACTACGCCGGCCTGACCAAAGACGTCGTGGTGATCGGCTCGATGGACCACGTCGAGATCTGGGAGCCGGCCAACTGGCAGACCTACCTCGAGGAGCAGGAGCAGCAGTTCGCGGACCTGAGCGAGGAGATCGCCCCCGGCGTCTGAGGACGCCACCGACCGACAACAACTACACAGTGGACCGCCGGACCAGGCTCGTGCCCGCTCCGCTGCGTCTTCTGGGGCACCTTCCCCGGTTCCAGACGACGACTTCCCTGCCGGAGCGGGCAGGGACCTGGCTCGGCGGTCCCACCCCAGGGCGGCTCCGGCCGCCCTCCTCCGTACCACCAACCGCAGCACGAGCACTTGTGGGGTCGACACAGATGAGCAGCACTCCTTCCGCCGACTGGGCCGCGCATCGGCGGGTCCGGCACCGGGCCCGGGACTCGGTGGCCGTGATGGCCGTCTCTGCCGCGATGTCGGGGGGCCTGGCCGTGGCTCTCACGCTTCTGCTCGGACTCGGGCGCTAGGCCTTCCGATGAGCGCACCTCGCCACGACCCGGTGCTGCTGGACCGGGTCGTCGCTCTGCTGGAGCCCGCACTCGACCACCCCGGCTCGGTCCTCGTCGATGCCACGCTGGGCCTCGGCGGGCACACCGAGGCGGTCCTGACCACCTGCGAGCTCTCCCGGGTGGTCGGCATCGACCGGGACCCGGAGGCGCTGAGGTTGGCCGCCGCTCGGCTGCGGCCGTTCGCCGATCGGTTCGTCGGAGTTCAGGCGGTCTACGACGAGCTGCCGGAGGTCCTGGACCGGCTCGGCCTCGAGACCGTCGACGGGGTCCTCTTCGACCTCGGCGTCTCCTCCATGCAGATCGACGTCCGGGAGCGCGGCTTCGCCTACGCCGAGGACGCCCCCCTCGACATGCGGATGGACCCGGGCGCCACCCTCACCGCCGCACAGATCCTCAACACCTACCCGGAGGCCGAGCTGGTTCGGATCCTGCGTGAGTACGGCGAGGAGCGCTACTCCCGCGGCATCGCGGCGGCGGTGGTACGGGAGCGGACCAAGGAGCCGTTCACCCGCTCGGGGCGGTTGGTGGAGCTGCTGTACGCCGTCATTCCCGCCCGGGCCCGCCGGACCGGAGGCCATCCGGCGAAGCGCACGTTCCAGGCGTTGCGGATGGAGGTCAACGACGAGCTGGCGGTGCTCGGTCGCGCCATCCCCGCCGCGATCGACTCGATCAGCGTCGGCGGCCGGGTGGTGGTGGAGTCCTACCACTCGCTGGAGGACCGGTTGGTCAAGCGCGCCTTCGCGGCCGTGACTCGCACCAACGTCCCCGACGACCTCCCGTTCGTCCCGGAGGGGCACGAGCCGGCGCTGCGGCTGGTCACCCGCGGCGCCGAGCGTGCTGACGCCGACGAGATCGCGCGGAACCCGCGGGCCGCCGCCGTCCGACTGCGGGCGGTGGAGCGAGTCCGAGCCACGCCCCGGACCCCGACCAAGGGAGTTGCCTGATGAGCAGCCCGGCAGTGCAGTTCCCGTCCCGGTCGCTGCGCACGGTCTCGCAGGGGCTGGCCGACCGAGCGGTGGCCCGCGCCCGCCTCCACGTCGTGCCGCGGCGGCGTACCTCCGCCTCCACCATGCCGTTCCTGGTGCTGGTCACGCTGGTGCTGGTGGGCGGCGTGGTGTCGCTCCTGCTGTTCAACACGTTCATGCAGCAGGCGTCCTTCGCCGCCAGTGACCTCGAGCGGCAGGCGGCCACCCTCACCGCTCGCGAGCAGACCCTGCAGATGGAGCTCGAGGACCTGCGCAACCCGCAGCGGGTCGCGGAACGGGCCCAACGCATGGGCATGGTGCTGCCCGCCTCGTCGGCGTTCCTCAGCCTGGCCGACGGCTCGGTCACCGACGCCGGCCACGCGACCGAGACCCAGCCGACGCTGCGCTTGGAGGGCAGGCCCCCGCGCCGCCCCGCGATCTTGGACCCGCGCCCGGCGACCCAGAACGCCGCCGCCACGCACCGCGACACGGGCCACGCCTCACCCGGAGCGCAGCGTGACCGCGATAGGAATGGTGAGGACCGCCGCTGACCGCGCGGCGGCGTAGCGCCACATGTCCAGCCCACCCGGCCCAGGATCGAAGGGGACCCCCACCGTGCCATCCGCCCCTCGCCGACGCCCCGGTCGGCGCGGCGGCCGCGACGCGAGCAGGCGCGGGTCCCCGCTGCTGCGGCTGCGACTGGGCTTCGTGGTCATCGCGATGGTGCTGTCGGTGTTCGGTGCGCGCCTGGTCCAGCTCCAGGGCTTCGACTCCCGCTCCTACGCCGAGATGGCCGCCGCCGCGGGAGCCGTCACCGTCATCCTGCCGGCCGAGCGGGGAGACATCCTGGACCGCGACGGGCAGCCGCTGGCGGAGTCCGTCGAGGGGATGATGGTGGTCGCCGACCCGCAGATGACCAGGGACCAGGCGCCCCGCCTGGCGCGGTTCTTGTCCTCCCGGCTGGACATCGACTACTTCGACACCCTCGAGCGGCTCCGCGTCGAGGGGGAGGGCGGGCGGTTCCAGTACGTCGCCCGCCGCGTCCCCGCCACCATCGCGACCGACCTGCTGGCAGACGCCGAGGAGCGCGGCTTCAAGGGTCTGGCGACCCGACGTGACCCCGCCCGGGACTACCCCGCCGAGGATGTCGCCGCCAACCTCATCGGCTTCCTCGGCACCCCCGACCCGCAGCTCGGTGTGCGTCCACTGGCCGGCTTCGAGCGCACCTTCAACCGGTACCTGTCGGGCACCGACGGGTCCGCTCGGTACCAGGTCAGCAGGGGCAACCGGATCCCGCTCGCCGAGAGCACCCTGACCGAGCCGGTGGACGGCAAGGACCTGCAGACCACGCTCGACCTCGACCTCTCGTGGTTCACCCAGCGGGTGCTGCGCCAGACGGTCGAGGACTCGGGTGGCGTTTCGGGGGTGGCGGTCGTGATGGACACGAAGACCGGCGAGGTGCTCGCGCTGGCCGACTACCCGACGTTCGACGCGACGCGTCCGCTGGAGTCGCCCAAGAAGGACCTGGGGTCGCGAGCCCTCAGCGAGGTCTACGAGCCGGGCTCGGTGCAGAAGGTGCTCACCGTCTCCTCGTTGATCGACGCGGGGCTGGTGACGCCGCGGACCAAGATCGTGGTGCCACCCGAGCTGAAGCGCCAGGACCGCGTCATCCACGACTGGTTCGCGCACGGGACCCTGCCGCTGACCCTCGCCGGCGTCATCGCCCAGTCCTCCAACATCGGCACGGTGCTCGCGACGGACACGATGAAGGCGAGCCTGCTGCATCGCTACCTGAAGGAGTTCGGCCTCGGCCGGGCGACCGAGGTCGGCGTCGCCGGCGAGTCCCGCGGCCTGCTGCCTTCGGGCGCCCTGCTGACCCCGCAGACCAAGGACCGGATCGCCTTCGGGCAGTCCCTCTCGGTGAACGCACTCCAGATGACCGCCGCCGTGAACACCGTGGCCAACTCCGGTGTCTACGTCTCGCCGAGCATCATCAAGGGCAGCGCTCGCACCGACAACGGACGCCTGGTCGGCACCGACCGGGCCAGCACCCGCCGGGTCGTCAGCCGGCAGGCGGCACGCCAGACGATGATGATGATGGAGCGCGTCGTGGACCCTGTGAGCGGGCTCGCTCCCAACGCCGGCGTGCCCGGCTACCGGGTGGCCGGCAAGACCGGGACCGCCCAACGGGTCGGTGAGGACTGCGGCTGCTACGACGGGAGCTTCACCGTCTCCTTCGGCGGCTTCGCGCCCGCCGACGACCCGAGACTGACGGTGTACGTCGCCGTGCACGACCCGGCCGCCGGCGGAGGCGGCTCGGTCGCCGGCCCGGCGTTCAGCCGCATCATGGGCCACGCCCTGCGCCACTACGGAATCGCCCCGACCGGGACCAAGCCCTCCCACCTTCCGCTGGAGTGGCGGTGATCCCGGTCGCCCCACCACCCGGCGGTACTCTCGCGGCGTGGTGAGCGACGACCTGCTCGCGGCCACCCGGCCGCGGCATCCGCCGGTCACGACACTGGGCGTGCTGGCCGAGTGGCTGCGTGCCCAGGGACACCTGGTGTCGACGGTCGCAGGTGACGCGACCTCGGTCACCGGCGTCACCCTGAGCACCGACCGAGTGCTGCGGGGGGACCTGTACGCCGCCCTGCCGGGGTCGCGCACCCACGGTGCGAAGCATGTCGGCGCGGCTCTGGCGGCCGGAGCCGTGGCGGTTCTCACCGACCCGGACGGGGCCGGACGCGTGCCGGCCGAAACTCCGGTCGTCGTCGTGGACCAGCCCCGCGAGATCCTCGGTGCCCTGTCCGCACGGGTCTATGACGACCCGGCCGCCGCGCTCGACCTGCTGGGCGTGACCGGTACCCAGGGCAAGACCACCGTGACCCGTCTCGCGGAGTCGGGCCTGCTGGCCGCCGGCGTCCGGGCCGCCGCGATCGGGACCGTCGGCACCCGGATCGCCGGAGCGGATCTGGCCACCCTGCTGACGACGCCCGAGGCGCCCGACCTGCACGGCCTGTTCGCGCGGATGCGTGAGGACTCGATCGCGGCCTGCGCGATGGAGGTCTCCTCGCATGCGCTGGTCCTGGGCCGAGTCGACGGCGTCCGCTTCGACCTGGCCGTGTTCACGAACCTGGGTCGCGACCATCTCGACTTCCACGCCGACGAGGAGGAGTACTACCGAGTCAAGGCCGACCTGTTCACTCCGGAGCGGGCGCGGCGGGGGCTGGTCAGCGTCGACGACGCGCACGGCCGTCGGCTGGCCGCCGAGGCCCGGGTCCCGGTGCTCACCTACTCCGTCCTGGATGTCGCCGCCGACTGGACCGTCGAGGCCGTCGTGGCCACCGCCGCCGGGTCGACGTTCACGGTGGCCGGTCCCGACGGCTTGCGGATCCCCGCGGCGGTGCCCATCCCCGGTGGGTTCAACGTCGCCAACGCGCTGGCCGCGATCGCGTCGTGCGCCGAGCTCGGGTACGACGCCGCGGCGGTCGCCGCCGGTATCGCGACGTCCGCCGGCGTACCCGGCCGGCTCGAGCGAGTCGACGCCGGGCAGGACTTCGTGGTGGTCGTCGACTACGCGCACAAGCCCGACGCCCTGTCCGCAACCCTGGCGACCATGCGCGGGCTCGCTACGGGCCGACTGATCGTCGTCGTCGGCGCCGGCGGCGACCGGGACCCGGGCAAACGTCCGATCATGGGTCGCGTGGCCGCGACCGCCGCGGACCTCGTGGTCGTCACCGACGACAACCCCCGCTCCGAGGACCCGGCTGCGATCCGGGCCCAGATCCTCGCGGGCACTGCCGGTGGGTCGGCCGAGGTGCTGGAGGTGGGCGACCGGCGGGCAGCCATCCGGGCCGCCATGGGTCGCGCCGCCACCGGTGACGTCGTACTCATCGCTGGCAAGGGGCACGAGACCGGCCAGGAGATCGAGGGGACCGTGGAGCCGTTCGACGACCGACGGGTCGCTGCCGAGGAGCTGGCGCACCGATGATCCCGATGTCCCTGACCGAGATCGCCGACGCCGTCCAGGGAACGGTCGACGGGGACGGCGAGCTGCTGGTCACCGGCCCCGCCTTCGTGGACTCGCGGGCGCCGGTGGCCGGCGGGCTGTACGTCGCGCTGGTCGGTGAACGGGTGGACGGCCACGACTTCGCGGCCGACGCCGTCGCCGGCGGTGCCGCGGCGGTGCTGGGGAGCCGCCCCACCGGGGCGCCGACGGTGGTGGTCGACGATCCCGTGGTCGCGCTCGGCCTGCTGGCGCAACGGGTCCTCCGCAGCCTGCCGCAGGTGAGCGTGCTGGCGCTGACCGGGTCCCAGGGCAAGACCGGCACCAAGGACTACCTCGCCCAGGTGCTGGCCACCGCCGGTCCGACGGTGGCCACCCACGCCAACTACAACAACGAGCTGGGCGTCCCGCTGACCGTGCTGCGCGCGGACGAGCCGACCCGGTTCCTGGTGCTCGAGATGGGTGCGCGCGGCGGGGGACAGGTGGCCTACCTGTGCCGGCTCGCGCCACCCACCGTCGCCGCCGTCCTGAACGTGGGCTCCGCCCACGTGGGTGAGTTCGGCTCCCGCGCGGCCATCGCCGAGGCGAAGGGCGAGATCATCGAGGCGCTCCCGGCCGACGGGGTAGCGGTGCTGAACGCCGACGACGACCTCACTCGGGGCCTGGCCCGACGCACCCGGGCCCGGGTGCTGACCTTCGGCCAGGGGGCCGAGGTGTCCTGGCGGGACCTGACCATCGGCGATCTCGGGCGACCCAGCTTCTCCCTCGGGTACGCCGGGCAGTGGTACCCCGTCCGCCTGGCACAGCTGGGTCGGCACCAGGTGCCCAACGCGGTGGCCGCGGCGGCGATGGCCCTGGCGGTCGGCCTCGACCCCGCGGCGGTGGCGGAGGCCCTCACCGCCAGCAGCGCGTCCTCCCCGTGGCGGATGGAGCTGCGCGAGCGAGACGACGGACTGCTCGTGGTCAACGACGCCTACAACGCCAACCCCGACTCGATGACCGCCGCCCTGACGACCCTGGCGGAGATCGGCGCGCGCTCGGGTCGGCACACCGTCGCCGTGCTCGGCGAGATGCGCGAGCTCGGTGCGGAGACCCACGACGGTCACGTCGCCGTCGGGGAGTCCGTGGGCCGGCTCGGCATCGACGCGCTCGTGACCGTCGGCGACGTGGCGGCGGCGATCGCCGAGGGAGCCGGCCGCGTGACGGGCTGGCACGGATCCGCTGTCGTCACGGCGGGGCGCGACGAGGCGGTCGTGTGGGTACGGAACAATGTCACGGCCGGTGACGTCGTACTCGTGAAGGCCTCGCGGGGCGCCGCCCTCGAGGTCGTGGTCGACGCGCTGCTCGCGCCCGGGGAGTCGCCGGCCGACGACCACACCGCCGACGAAGGAGAGCCCAGGGCATGAGAGCGATCCTGTTCGCAGGCGGGTTCTCGCTGCTCATCTCCCTGCTGGGCACCCGCGTAGCGATCAGGCTGCTGTCCGCCAAGGGGTACGGCCAGGAGATCCGCGACGACGGGCCGACCAGCCACCACACCAAGCGGGGCACGCCCACCATGGGCGGGCTGGTGATCATCCTGGCGACGGTCAGCGGCTACCTGCTCGCGCTCGTGCTCACCGGGTCGACGCCCTCCGCGTCGGCGGCCCTCCTGCTCTTCCTTTTCGTCGGACTCGGCTTCGTCGGCTTCCTCGACGACTTCATCAAGATCGTCAAGCAGCGGTCGCTGGGGCTGCGCAGCAAGGCGAAGATGATCGGTCAGACAGTGGTGGCGCTGGTGTTCGGCGCACTGGCTATCTCGCCCGGCCTCGCCGACGAGAACGGGCGGACTCCCGCCTCCCTCAACATCTCCTTCCTCCGGGACATCCCGTCCCTCGCGCTGCCGTCGTTCGTGATCATCCTGTTCATCTGGGGCATCGTCGCCGGGTTCAGCAACGGCGTGAACCTGACCGACGGCCTGGACGGGCTGGCGGTCGGGGCGTCGGTGATGGTGTTCGCGGCGTACACCCTGGTCAACATCTGGCAGCGCAACCAGTTCTGCCAGGAGCTGCCCAGCGCGAACTGCTACGAGGTCCGAGATCCGCTCGACCTGGCGATCGTCTCGGCAGCGATCACCGGCGCCTGCTTCGGCTTCCTGTGGTGGAACGCCTCCCCGGCGGCGATCTTCATGGGCGACACCGGGTCCCTCGCCCTCGGCGGCAGCCTGGCCGGCCTCGCGGTGCTGACCCGCACCGAGCTGCTCGCGGTGATCCTGGGCGGGTTGTTCGTGGTGGAGACCCTGTCGGTGGTGCTCCAGGTCGGGTTCTTCAAGGTCACCGGCGGGAAGCGGATCTTCCGGATGGCCCCGCTGCACCACCACTTCGAGATGCTCGGGTGGGAGCAGGTGACAGTGGTGATCCGGTTCTGGATCATCACCGGTCTGTGCGTGGCCGCCGGACTCGGCATCTTCTACGCCGAGTGGGTGGCCGGCTCGTGACCTCGCGCCCCGACCCCCGCTCCCTGGGTCGGCACGACTCCTGGGAGGGGGTCCGCGCGGTGGTGGCCGGGTTCGGCATCTCGGGCTTCGCCGCGACCGACACCCTGACCCACCTGGGTGCGCAGGTGATCGCGCTCGACGAGGCCGTGGACGACGACCGGGCCGAGCGGGCGGAGCTGCTCGGCATCCTGGGGGCGGACGTGCGGCTCGGAGCGGGGACCACGGCCGCCCTCCCACCGGAGGTGGACCTGGTGGTGACCTCCCCGGGGTGGCGGCCGGACGCCGCGCTGCTCACCCAGGCGGCGGCTCGCGGGGTGCCGGTGTGGGGGGAGGTCGAGCTCGCCTGGCGGGTGCGCGACCCCGACGCCGCGGCTCCCTGGCTGGCAGTGACCGGGACCAACGGCAAGACGACCACTGTCCAGATGCTCGACGCCATCCTGCGCTCAGCGGGTCTGCGCAGCGCCGCGGTGGGCAACGTCGGCCGCCCGGTCGTGGAGGCGGTCATGGACCCCGCGCCGTACGACGTCTTCGCGGTCGAGCTCTCCAGCTTCCAGCTGCACTACACCGAGTCGGTGGCCGCGGAGTCCGCGGCGGTGCTCAACGTCGCGGAGGACCATCTCGACTGGTACCCGACGATGGCCGACTACGCCGCGGACAAGGGGCGGGTCTACGAGCGGGTCCGCCGGGCCTGCGTCTACAACGTCGCGGACCCCGAGACCGAGCGACTCGTGCGCGAGGCGGACGTGGAGGAGGGTGCCCGGGCCATCGGGTTCACCCTGGGCGTCCCGGCCGTGGGCATGGTCGGGCTCGTCGACGACGTTCTCGCCGACCGGGCGTTCGTGGCCGAGCGCGCCACCTCCGCCGCGGAGCTTTGCACCCTGGCCGATCTCGCGTCGCCCGCGCCGCACATGGTGGCCAATGCGCTGGCCGCCGCCGCCCTGGCCCGAGCGCACGGCGTCCCCCCGGCCGCGGTGCGCGACGGTCTGCGTGGCTTCCGCCCCGACGGTCACCGCATCGCGCGCGTCGCCACGGCGGGTGGCGTCGAGTACGTGGACGACTCGAAGGCCACCAACCCACATGCCGCCCGTTCCTCACTGCTGGCCTACGACACCGTCATCTGGATCGCGGGCGGGCTCGCGAAGGGCGCGCGGTTCGACGACCTCGTGCGCGACGTGCGGTCCCGCCTGCGCGGGGTCGTCCTCCTCGGCCGCGACCGGGCCGTGATCGCCGCCGCACTGGCGGCGCACGCCCCCGACGTGCCCACCGTCGAGATCGCGACCGAGGCGGACCAGATGGCGGCCGCGGTCGTCGCCGCCGCCCGCCTGGCCCGCCCCGGTGACACGGTGCTGCTCGCCCCCGGATGCGCCTCGATGGACCTCTTCACCGACTATGCCGCCCGGGGCGAGGCCTTCGTCGCTGCCGTCGAGCAGCTCGGGGCCTAGCGTCCCGGTTCACCCCGGCCCCGGGCCAGGGAATCACGACACGCGCCCGACCTGCCGGGCGGGTGCGCCCGGGCCGGGGAGACTTGCTGAGTGACCACCACCGCGGATCCGCCCCGCCCGGCCAAGGTGGCACCCCGCACCTGGTTCGCGGCGGTTCGCCACGCGCTGGACAAGCCGCTCACGTCGTACTACCTGCTCATCGTCGCTCCGGCCCTGCTGCTGACCCTCGGCCTGGTCATGGTGCTGAGCGCCTCGAGCGTCGAGGCCTTCGAGCAGCACGGAGACAGCTACTACTGGGTGCGCCGACAGGTGATCTGGGTGCTGGTCGGCCTGCCGCTGGCCTGGATCGCCTCCCGGGTCCCCGTCGGCGTGCTGCGGCGGTTCGCCTGGCCCGGCCTGCTGCTCGCCATCGCGCTGCTGAGCCTCACCGCAACCCCTCTGGGAGTCGAGGTGAACGGCAACGCGAACTGGGTGGGCCTGGGCCCGCTCTCACTCCAGCCCTCCGAGTTCGCCAAGCTCGGCCTGGTGGTCTGGGCGGCCCACGTCTACGCGAACAAGGAACGGCGTCTCGACGGCCTGCACCACGTCCTGATCCCGGTCGTCCCGGGGACGCTCGTGGTCGTCGGCTTCGTCCTCTGGCAGCGCGACCTCGGGACCGCCCTGGTGCTGCTGGCGATCCTGCTCGCGATGCTGTGGGTGGTCGGCGCGCCCGGCCGCCTGTTCGCGCTGGCCCTCTCGATCGTCGGCGTGGCGGCCTTCTACCTGGCCACCACGAGCCGGGAGCGCCGGGAGCGACTGCTCAGCTTCACGGACCCGTTCCAGGACTACCTCGGTGCGGGGTGGCAGCCGGCGCACGGGCTCTACGCGCTTTCCAGCGGCGGCTGGTTCGGCGAGGGGATCGGTGCCAGCCGGCAGAAGTGGGGCGATCTGCCGGAGGCGCACACCGACTTCATCTTCGCCGTCCTCGGGGAGGAGCTCGGGCTGGTGGGCACCATCCTCGTGGTGCTGCTGTTCTGCATCATCGCGTTCGCCGCGACCAGGGTCGCCGTGGCCACCGAGGATCCGTTTGTCCGCTACGCCTCCTTCGGCATCATCGTCTGGCTGATCGGCCAGATGATGATCAATGTCGGCATGGTGCTGGCCCTGCTCCCCGTCATCGGGATCCCTCTGCCGCTGGTCTCGTACGGCGGGTCCGCGTTGCTGCCGTCGCTGATGGCCCTCGGCCTCCTGGTCGGGTTCGCCCGACGCGAGCCGGAGGCCGCGCGGGCCCTGGCGGCTCGGCGCCGCGGCCGTTCGGCCGGCCTGGCGGCCGCCCGACCCGGTCGCACCCGGACCTAGGCTGACTCCGATGCGCATCCTCCTCGCCGGTGGCGGCACCGCCGGGCACACCTCCCCGTTGCTGGCGACCGCCGACGCTCTGCGGCGGCTGGACGCGGAGTGCGAGATCGTGTGCCTGGGCACGCCGCGCGGTCTCGAGAAAACCGTGGTGCCCGCGGCCGGCTACCCGCTCGAGCTGATCCCGCCGGTCCCGCTCCCGCGCCGCCCCGGCGGCGAGCTGCTACGGGTCCCGGGGCGCCTTCGCGCCGCCGTGCGCGACACGCTCGACGTGCTGGACCGGATCCGGCCGGACGTGGTGGTCGGCTACGGCGGCTATGTGTCGATGCCGGCGTACCTCGCCGCCCGCCGCCGGAAGACCCCGGTCGTGGTGCATGAGCAGAACGCCCTGCCCGGTCTGGCGAACAAGGCCGGCGCCCGGATCGCGGCCCGGGTCGCGGTCAGCTTCCCCGACACCCCGCTCCCGCGGGCGGAGTACGTCGGGCTGCCGATCCGCACCCTCGTGAGCGGCCTGGACCGCGCGGCGATGCGGGGGGAGGCACGGGCGGTCTTCGGTCTCGATGCGGACCGCCCGACGCTGCTGGTGACCGGCGGCTCCCAGGGTGCCCGGCGGCTCAACGAGGCAGTCTCGGCAGCGGCCGGCGCGCTGGCGGCGGCCGGCGTCCAGGTCCTGCACGTCGTCGGTCCGGCCGGTTCGGTCGAGATCGGTGACCCCGCCGGGGTGCCCTACGTGGTGGAGAGCTTCGTCGAGCGGATGGACCTGGCCTACGCCGCGGCGGACCTGGTCATCTGCCGGGCCGGCGCGTCGTCGGTGACCGAGGCGGCGGCCGTCGGCCTCCCCGCGGTCTTCGTGCCGCTGCCGATCGGCAACGGCGAGCAGGAGCACAACGCCCGGCCGGTGGTGACGGCCGGCGGCGGGCTGCTGGTGCCCGACCGGGCGATGACGGCGGAGTGGGTCGCCGACACCGTCCCCGGCCTCATCGGCGATGCCGAGCGGCTGGCCGCGATGGGTGCGGCCGCGTCGGCGCTGGTGCCACGCGATGCGGACGTCCGGCTGGCGAGGATCGTGCTGGAGACCGCCCGGTGAAGCTGGCCATCCCCTCCCGCGTCCCGCCAGCCGGTGCCCTGGGCCGCGTGCACTTCGTGGGCATCGGTGGCGCCGGCCTGTCCGGCATCGCCCGGATCATGTGCGCCCGCGGCATTCCCGTCAGCGGCAGCGACGCTGCAGACTCACCGACCCTCGACGCGCTCCGTGAGCTGGGGGCCTCGGTGCACGTCGGGCACGCCGCCGAGCACGTCCGGGACGTCGACACGGTCGTGGTGTCGACGGCGGTGCGCGAGGACAACCCCGAGGTCGTCGAGGCCCGTCGGCGGGGGCTGCTGCTCCTGCCGCGGTCGGCCGGGCTGGCTGCGGTGATGGAGGGGCGACGCGTGGTGGCGGTGGCGGGAACGCACGGCAAGACCACCACCACTTCTCTGCTGACGGTCGCTCTGCAGGCGGCCGGCGCCGAACCGACGTACGCCATCGGAGGAGACCTCACCGCGACCGGCACGAACGCCGCCGAGGGCACGGGAGACCTCTTCATCGCCGAGGCAGACGAGAGCGACGGAGCCTTCCTCGCCTACCACCCGCACGCCGCGATCGTGACGAACGTCGACGCCGACCACCTCGACCACTTCGGCAGCGTCGACGCCTACCGGCAGGCCTTCCGCGACTTCCTCGACACGATCGACCCGGACGGGTTCCTGGTGTGCTGCGTCGACGATCCCGGGGCCGCCGAGCTGGCCGTCGACGCCCGCCGTCGGGGGCTGCGGGTGCTGACCGTGGGGGGGTCGCCGGAGGCGGAGCTGCAGGCCGTGGACGTCGACCCGACCGAGGGCCGCACCCGGTGCACCGTCGAGTGGAACGGCCGACAGCTGGGAGTGCTGACCCTGCAGATCCCTGGCCGGCACTACCTCATGGACGCGCTGGCCGCCCTGGGCTGTGGGCTGCTGCTCCGCTATGAGTACGACGACCTGGCGGCTGGTCTGGCGGGCTTCACCGGGACTCGGCGGCGGATGGAGCGCAAGGGCGAGGTGGCGGGCATCCGCGTCTACGACTCCTACGCGCACCACCCGATGGAGATCCGTGGGGACCTGGCGGCGGCCCGGCTGCTGGCGGGGTCCGGCCGCGTGCTGGTCGCGTTTCAGCCGCACCTGGTCTCACGGACCCGGATCTTCGCCGCCCAGATGGGGGAGGCGCTGGGCGCCGCCGACCGGGTGGTCGTGCTCGACGTCTATCTCGCCCGGGAGGACCCCGACCCAGAAGTGACCGGTGCCCTGGTGGCCGCAGCCGTTCCGCTCCCACCCGACCGCGTCTCCTTCGTCCCCGAGGTGCCGGACGCCGCCGCGGCGCTGGCCGCGGCCGCCCGCCCGGGCGACCTGCTGCTGACCCTCGGGGCGGGCACCGTCACCCAGGCGGCACCCCGCGTGCTCGAGCTGCTCAGGGAGCACAACGTTGACTGAGCGCACCGGAGCGGACCAGACCGCAGCGGACCGAACCGCTCCCGACCAGGACGCAGCGGACCGGGCCGCGGCCGCGACCCGGCGGACCAGGCGTCGCTTCGCACGACGCCAGTGGGCCCGCCGGTGGGGCGCCTGGAAGTGGGTGGTCGCGGTGGTGCTGGTCGCCGGTCTGCTCGGCGCCGCCTGGTGGCTGCTGTTCTTCAGCGCGACCCTGTCCGTCCAGGGCGTGACCGTGACCGGGACGGCGTACCTCACCCCGACCCAGGTGCAGGACGCCGCCCGGGTCCCCATCGGAGAGCCGTTGGCCCGAGTCGACCTCGACGCGGTCAGTGATCGGGTCAAGGCGCTGGCACCGGTCGCCTCGGTTGAGGTGACCAGGTCCTGGCCCGACCGGGTCCGCATCGACGTGGTGGAGCGCTCCCCGGTGGCGGTGGTGGAGGTGGGCGGGACGGTGCGCGGGATGGACGACGAGGGGGTGCTGTTCCGGGAGTTCTCCCGGCGACCCGGCAACCTGCCCCTCGTGCGGACGTTCGCCGCCGCCGGCGTCGATGCTCGACGCGAGGCGGCCGAGGTCATCTCGGCGCTGCCTCGAGACGTGGCCCGCCGGGTCGACCATCTCGAGGTGGAGAGCGTGGACCAGATCACGCTCGTACTGCGCGACGGGCGGTCCGTGGTGTGGGGGAGCGCGGAGCTGTCCGATGAGAAGGCGCGGGTGCTGGTGCCGCTGCTGGAACGACCGGCCGAGCAGTACGACGTCAGCGTCCCCTCGCAGCCGACCACTCGCGGCTGACCCGGCGCAAATGGCGGTCGACCCGGCGCAAATGGCGGGCGAAGTTGACGTGGGTTGGACCCAATCGGCAACCCTTCCGAGGCCGGCGGCACTGATCGTGCGCGAGTGGACCGAAACGACATCGCCGGCGCCGAAATCCCTGTCGTTTGGACCCAAACCGCGTACCTACCATGACCCGGGCAGCGACCGCTACCCACCACGGCGCTGCCTGGTCGTAGCGCTGTCGGCGGTAACCACCCACCGCCAGTCCCTCAGGAGCAACACCCACGGATCAGTCACCTATCCAGAAATCTCCATCCGCGTTCCGCGTGTCTCCCGCGATCGACCGGTTCGGGTTCCTAGTGTCGTCACATCGCGAGGTTGACATAACTATAACCTTCAGGCACAGGGTTACAGTTCCGAGCGACTTCCCCGCCGATGCACCCGCCCGTCCGGCGCCGCCGGACCGCACACCGAGAGGGACAGCCGTGGCAGCAGCCCAGAACTACCTGGCCATCATCAAGGTCGTGGGAATCGGCGGCGGTGGGGTCAATGCCGTCAACCGGATGATCGAGGTCGGGCTCAAGGGCGTCGAGTTCATCGCCATCAACAC
>CAZKEZ010000042.1:0-21613 GCA_964551905.1 uncultured Nocardioides sp.
TCAATTCATCGACTATCACACACTGTTGAGTTCTCAACCACCACACGCACACCGAAGCGCTCCCCTTGCGGGGGAGTCGTCTTTGGGGCGAAGGCCAACTCTACCGAGCCGGTTGGGGCGCCGCAAATCGACACCGTGTGAGCCGGGGCACAGCGGGTGCGCTGCGCTCAGCGGGGCACCCGCACGCCCGCGAACCGCTTCTTGCCGCGCCGCAGCACGAGCCAGCCGCCCGGGAGCAGGTCGTCGGCGGTCGGCACGTGGTCTGGGTCTGGCACGCGCACATTGTTGAGGTAGGCCCCGCCCTCCTGGACTGTTCGGCGCGCCTCCCCCTTGCTGCCGGCCAGACCTGCCGCCACCAGCAGGTCGACGATGCCGGGGAGCCCGCTGCCGGCCGGCAGCTCCGCCACACCCGCCTCGGACAGCGCCGCCGACAGGGTGTCCGCATCCAGGTCGTGCAGGTCGCCACCGCCGAACAGGGCAGCGGCGGCGGCGCGGATCCGGCCGGTCTCCTCCTCGCCGTGGACCCAGGTGGTGATCTGCTCGGCCAAGGCGCGTTGACCCGCGCGCAGGAACGGCTTCTCGGCCGTCTGCTGCTCCAGCTCCTCAATCGCACTGCGGTCCAGGAAGGTGAACAGCCGGAGCAGCTCGCCGACCTTCTCGTCCTCGACGTTGAGCCAGAACTGGTAGAACGCGTACGGCGACATCATGTCGGGATCGAGCCACAGCGCCCCAGCCTCGGTCTTGCCGTACTTGGTGCCATCGGCCCGGGTCACCAGTGGGGTCGCGAAGGCGTGCGCCTGCTCCCCGGTCACGCGCCTGATCAGTTCGACCCCGGCGGTGATGTTGCCCCACTGGTCGGAGCCGCCATGCTGAAGGGAGACTCCGTGCTCGCGGAACAGCGTCAGGTAGTCCATCGACTGCAGCAGGACGTAGGAGAACTCCGTGTAGCTGATCCCGGACTCCAGACGACGGCGCACCGTGTCGCGGGCCAGCATCCGGTTGACGGGGAAGTGCTTGCCCACCTCCCGGAGGAAGTCGATCACCGACACCGGCGCCGTCCAGTCGTGGTTGTTCACGACCCGAGCGGCGTTCTGCCCCTCGAAGGACACGAAGGCGCTCACCTGACGGCGTACCCGGTCGGTCCAGTCCGCCACAGTGTCCGCCGAGTTCAGCGTCCGCTCCCCGGTGTCCTTGGGATCACCGATCATGCCGGTGGCGCCACCGACCAGCAGGAACGGCGTGTGCCCGGCCGCTTGGAGACGGCGCGCCGTCGCCAGCTGCAGCAGGTTGCCCATGTGCAGGCTCGGCGCCGTCGGGTCGAAGCCCACGTAGAACCGGATCCGCTGCTCGTCCAGCGCCGCACGCAGCGCCTCGAGGTCGGTCGAGAGCGCGATCACGCCACGCCACTGAAGGTCGTCGAGCAAGGACGGGCCGGCTGACACGTGGCTCTCCTCATCCTTCGCCGGGTTCAGTTGCGGGCCGAAGCGCTCCGTCGGCGCCGCAGCGGCTCCAGTGTGCCGCATGAAGACGCGAGGAAGGTCACCGGTTCGTGGTTGGCCAGCGGCTTCGGGGAGGTCCAGACTGAAGGTATGGACGTGGGGGTCGCCCGCACCGACTCCGCCCGGACCGACACGCAGCCGCACAACGGCGTCGTCGACCTGGTTCGCGGCTGCGCGATCGTTGTCGTGGTCGTCGGCCACTGGCTGATGGCGGCGCTCTTTCTCAACCAGGATGGCGTCCTCCGGCGGGCCGACATCCTCGGCCTGGCCACCTGGGCGCACCCGCTGACCTGGGTGCTACAGGTGATGCCGCTCTTCTTCGTGGTCGGCGGGTACGTCAACGCGATCTCCTGGCGCCACGCGATGGACCGGGGCGACACCTACGGCGGCTGGTTGCGGCACCGTCTCCGCAGGCTGTACGCACCTCTGCTCCCGCTGATGCTGTTCTGGGCGGTCGTCGCGCCCGCCGCGTCAGCCTGGGGGGTCTCCGAGTCGACGCTCCGGCTGGTCACGCGAGCCTCGCTCGTCCCCACCTGGTTCCTGGCGGTGTACGCACTGGTGGTTTCACTGGTGCCGGCGTCGCTCTGGCTCTGGGACCGATTCGGCTTGTGGACCATCGCGCTCAGCATCGTGGGAGCCGCCCTGGTCGACGTGGCGACGATGCTGACTGCCCACGACGCGATCGGCCTGTTGAACCTGGGCTTCGTGTGGGCGATGGCGCACCAGCTGGGCTACGCGTGGGTCGACGGGAGCTTGGGAGGGACCGGGCGACGGTTGCTCCTGGGGATCGGCGGGCTCGCGACGACCGTCACTGTGGTGTGGCTCGGCCCGTACTCCGTCTCCATGGTCGGCGTCGAAGGATACGGCGCCAACAACACCTACCCACCGCGGGTGACCTTGGCCCTGCTGGCCATTGCCCAGACGGGGTTGGTGACCGCCCTCGAGCCGGCGTTGCGGCGGTTCGTCGCCCGGCTTCGGGTACGCCGAGTGGTGCTGGCCGTCAACCTGCGGATCATGACGATCTACCTGTGGCACCTCACGGCACTGACCATCCTGGTCGCGATCTCCCTCGCGCTCGACGGCTATGGGCTGCACCCGGTCCCGGACACCGTCGAGTGGTGGCAGACCCGGGTGGCCTGGTGCCTCGCCCTGGCGGCGGTGACCGCCGTGCCGGTCGCAGTGCTGGGCCGGTTCGAGCTCCCCCGGCCCGACCCCCGGCCACCGCCGTCGGGGATCCGGATGTTCCTGGCGATGCTCGCCACCGGACTCGCCGTCGCCTGGATGGCCGACTCCGGCATCACCAGCAGCGACGGCACAGTGGACTGGCAGCTTCCCCTGCTGCCGCTCCTCACCTGCTTCGGGCTCGGCATCTTCGCGTGGCCTCACGGCGACGAGCGCTGAGCAACCACCGCCGGGCTCGTCAGCCGCCCAGCTGACGGTCGAAGAAGGCGACCGAGCGCCGCATCGACAGTGCCCACTGCGGTCCGAAGGCGTGCTCCTCGCCCTCGTAGACGTGCCAGGTCACCTGCTTGCCCGCCCGCTCCAGTGCCGCAACCGTCCGGCGCGTCCAAGCCGGAGGACACGTGTCGTCGCTGGTTCCGTGGTGGATCATGAGCGGCTCGGTGACCCGGTCGAAGTAGGTCCGTGGGCTCACGCCTCGCCAGAAGTCGGGGTTGCGCCGCGGCTCGCCGTACCTCCGCAGGATCTCTGTCGCCAGGCCGCCCCGCCCGGGATCGGGCCGGATCCAGCGCTCGAAGTTGTCGACGGTGTTGGAGCTGACCGGAGCGAAGGCGACCGCCGCGCCGACCAGCCCCGGCTGCACGGTGAGCACGTTGTAGACGACACCGCCACCCATCGACCGGCCGAGCAGGCCGATCCTCTCGTCGTCGACGAAGCGCGGGCCGTGGCGCAGGGCCAGGACGGCGTTGATCGTGTCGACCGTGTACCCGAGGCGCAGCCGGCGCTCGGCCAGTGGATCCCGGGACGAGCCGGCGTGGTTGCGGTAGTCCACGTGCAGGGTGACGTAGCCGGCCCGGGCAAGGTAGTCGCGCTCGCGGGTGAGGCCTTGGCCCGTGACGTAGATGGCGGGGTCGATGTAGCCGTGTGCCAGCACGAGCGCGGGATGCGGACCCCGACCGTGCGGCACGTTGAGCACGCCGCTGATGGTGAGGTTCTCGGAGCGGTACGTCGCGGCGTACTGGGTGTAGGCGTCCGTGCGCAGCAGGACCGGACCCCGGCGCAGCGCGCGACCGTCGTACTCCTTCTCCATCAGCGCCTCCAGGGAGACCGGATGGGGACTGGCTGTTGGCGACGCGGACGGCGTGGGAGACGGGGAGGAGGTGGGCTCGGCGATCGAGGGGGTGGCGGGCTTCGAAGCGGCGTCCGACGACGGGCTTCCGGCCTCCGGCGGGTCCCCTTCGGCGCCGCACCCGACCAGCAGGAGCAGCGACACCAGGGTCGTCAGGAAGCGGTTCCCGAGGCGCTCTGACCGACCCATCTCACCAGTGTCCCGCGTCGCTACACTGTCGGGCGTGTCAGCCCCCGAGAGCTCGGCGCCGGTCCCGGCGAATGCGCCGATCTACCTGATCGCCACCGCCGGACACCCCAACTTCGGGGACGAGTTCGTCACCGCTTCCTGGCTGCGCTTCCTGGCGAAGTCCCGCCCGGAGGCCGACATCTGGTTGGACTCGCCGAACCCGGGTCTCGTCATGCATCTGTTCGAGGGGTGCCACCCTCGCTTGCGGGTGACCAACAATCTCTGGCGGCTGATGGCCATCACCCTGGACCTGCCGGCCGACGAGGCGAATGCTCGCGTCGACGAGGTCGTGCTGCACCTGGGGTCGCCCCAGTTCGACATCGGTCTCCTCGCCGCACGAGAGGCGAGGACCGTCCACGTCATCGGTGGTGGATACATCAACAGTCGGTGGCCCGGTCAGGTGCGGCTACTCCGGGCGGCGCTGCGCCTGAAGGAGGTCAGCGGGGCCCGCCTGCTCGCGACCGGACTGGGGCTGATGCCGATGGACGACGCCGACGAGATGCGCCGCATCGTCGAACGCTTCGACCACTTCTCGGTCCGCGACGCCCCGAGCGCCGAGCTCACCGGCGCCACGCTCAGCTGTGACGACGCCTTCCTGGGGCTCCAGGAGGTCGTCGGGTACCGAGAGACAGAGGTCGCGGAGGGCGCCGAGGACGAGGTCTGGGTGGACCTGCAGAGCGACGTCACCGACCCGGGGGTGTTCGACGCCGCGTTGGAGGCCCTGAAGTCGGCGCTGACGTCCTCCGAGCTGTCCGGTCGTACCGTGCGCTACCTCGAAGCGATCCCCGGCGTCGACCGGACCGCGTTCGAGCGACTCGGCGGCCTGATCCCGGAGGAGAACTTCGTTCCATTCGTCGGGCTCTGGAAGGACGGGTTCCCGGCCCGCCGAGGACAGACCTGGATCACCTCGAGGTTCCACTTCCACCTGCTGGCCGCAGCCTGCGGGGCCCGCGGCACGGCCTTGGTCGTCAACGATGACTACTACGCGGTGAAGCATCAGTCTCTGCTGGACGCCGGGACGGGGTGGTCCCTCACTCCGGCGCTGGCCACCACCGCCTCTGCGCCGTCGAGTGACCCCGGGTTCCGAGACCGCGCGGAGTCGTTGAAGCAGTCGAAGCTCCAGGAGGCGGAGTCGCTCTACCCCACCAGGTCTGCCACGAGCCGACGCCGCGGCGGCGGCTTCGGCTCCAACCCGCGGGCGGCGCGCGCCTAGCGCGGGCGCCTAGGGCAGGCTGGCCACCAGGGGCGGTAGCTCAGTTGGTTAGAGCAGACGACTCATAATCGTCCACGCGCGGGTTCAAGTCCCGCCCGCCCCACCTCAGCGCAACGTCAGACCGGAACCTGCCCAGGACCGGCTGGAGTCGACCAGGACCTGGCTTCCGGTGACCCCCGCACCGGGGTTGCCGGGCGTGCCCGAGGCGAAGCCGACGCGGTACAGGAAGCCGTTGTCGCTGCGCGCGTAGTACAGCGATCCCTGGGACAGGAACATGCCACGGACCTGGCTCACCGGGAGTGCGCCGGGCGCTACGTCGTACCGGATGGCGCCGACCAGCTCGTTCTCCGGGTTGAACCAGCGCCAGTACAGCTGCGAACCGCCGGACATCGTGTAGTAGAGCCGACTGGTCGCCGCATCGTAGAAGGCCCCGGTGATGTTGGGAGCGTCCTGGGCGAACCGGCCTCCGTAGAGGTTCACGGTCCGGGCGGCTCCCAAAGTGGTGCCGGTGAGGGTGCGGGCGCGAAGGGTTCCGTTGCTCCACGGCGTGTACAGCGTCGATCCCAGCACGAAGGCCCCGCGGGCCTGGCGGAAGGCGTCGTTGCCCGCCACCGTCGTCGTGGTGCCGGGGGCGCCGCCGGCCGTCATCGGCGTGAAGGACACCGAGTCGTCGGTCCCGAGCCGCACCACCGAGGCCGGGAGCTGGGGAACGGCCGGGTTCGGCACGTCTTGTCCCGTGGCCAGGGGCAGGAAGGCGATGCGCTGCCGCTGCTCGCCACCGAAGGTCTTGGTGTCCGACCCCAACCACAGGCCGGTGGGCGTGGCCAGCATGTCGAACACGCCGACGCCGCGGGCCCGCCGCCCGTCCCAGGCGAACGGCAGCCCCGTCCGAGGCTCCAGGGCCGCGATGCCCTGGTGCGGCACCGCCCCCGGGCCGGCGGAGTCACTCGTGTAGGGGTTGTTCAGCCACCGGAAGTGGCCGCCGGCGTAGACCGCCGTCCCCGTGATGGCCACCGCATAGGTCGTGTCGCCGCCCGTGTAGTCGACCCAGGTCGGCTGCTGACCGCCTCCGGTGCGACCGGTCTCCCAGCGCGTGATGCTGTCGCAGAGGCGGTTCACACCGCCGTACCCACCGGTCGTGCTCAGCACGAAGTACGTGCCGTCAGGTGAGAAGTCCAGGTCACGCATGTAGGTGTTGAACGGCCGCCCGCACTGGTTGGGGAACCGGTCCGTGGACCAGCTGCTCAGGGTCGCGGTCGCTGGGCTGGTGTCGATCATGGCGACCTGGCGTCGGGTCTGTCCGGCCACCGCCGAGAAGTTGCCGATGACCACCATCCGCTGGCCGTTCGGGGTGACGTCGATCTTGAGCACCGCGGTGCCGCCGCCGTTGTTCACTCCGGTGACGTCGAGGTTCAGCTTGGCCGTCAGCGCGCCGGTGGTGGCGTCGAGGGAGGCCAGCCGTCCGCGGTTCTGGCCGGCGACCTTGGTGAAAGCGCCGGCGATGTAGACGGTGCCGCCGGAGACCTTCAGGTCGTTGACCTTGCCGTTGACCGCGCCGGGGGCGAAGCCGGGCACGATGGCCCCGGTGCGGACGTCGAGGCGCACGACCTTGCGGCGGTTGACGCCGTTGACCTGGTTGAACGTGCCGCCGACGTACACGCTGGTGCCGTCCGCGGCGGGGGCCAGCGCGTTGATCTTGTTGCTGAACGTCGGGTTGAACGTCGTCGACACCGCGCCGGTGGTGGCGTCGAACGCGACGATGCGTGACCGGGTGTAGGTGGTGCCGCCCTTCTGGACGCCGGTGAAGGTGCCGCCGAGCACGATGGTGTTGCCCACCTGGGCGACCGCCAGCACCCGGCCGTTCGTGACGTTGGGCGTGAAGTTCGCCGGGTCGGTGCTGACCAGACGGTTCTGTTGGATGGAGGCGCTCACGGGTGCGACGGCGAGGCCGCTGAGGCCGAGGCCGGTCACCAGGAGCGCCGCGATGAGCGCGCGAATCATCCGCATTGTCGAGTCTCCCCATGTTTCTCGTTGTGCGGTGCGGGCCGTCCGGAGGTCCCCGAAGCCGCCGGCGGTCCCCCGACCTGAACACGGAACCCGTGCCTAATGCAAGTCGCTGGCCCTTCAGACGAGACGCTGCTGCATCTCGTGCAACAGTTCCACGGCCCGGTAGCCGAAGTCCGTGTTGGTGCGGCGCATGGGCGTGTTGGCCGGCGACGTCCACGTGTGCAGAGCCGTCCGGTGCGGGTGCTCGTGACGCACGACGAGCAGCGTCGAGAGCTTCAGCAGCAGCCCGAGTCGTCGGCCGCGGTGCTCCGGCATCACCAGCGTGTCGTCCTGGACGACCTCCGACCCACCGTGCGGCGCGTCGACCACCGAGTAGCCGGCGAACTCGTGGGTCCGGCGGCTCCGCACCGCCGCGACCACCCGGTCCTGGGCCTGGGAGTGCTGAGCCTCGTCCGCCCGCACCCGGTCCGGGTCGACCGCCACCGGCCGGTAGTCCACCTCGCCCATCGGGACGTCGCGCATCATCCGGGTGAGCATGGCGCAGTACGCCGCCAGGTGCTCCTCGGGGCAGCGGTCTCGCCAGGTGAGGACCTCGTAGTCCTGGGCCAGGTGGCCGGTTCGCTCCCGCAAGGATCTGACGTGCTCGTCGGACACCGGCAGGTCCAGCACCAGGTGTTCCTCCAGATGCACCTGCTCGAACCCGAGGTGGCGGGCGAAGTCGGTCGCCCCCAGCGGTCCCGCCACCGGCTCGTGGACCTCCGTGAGGACGGTGCCTCGTCCCTCCTCACGGATCCGGGCCACCGCGGCGTCGTACAGCCCCGATCCGATTCCCCGGCGGCGATGTTCTGGCAGCACGGCCACCTCGAGGTCGGCAAGGTGCTGGTTGTCCGCGTCGGCGAACCCCACGGCGGCGGTCCCGACAATGTCTCCTGAGCTGCTCGCCACCAGAACGCTCCGGCGGAAGTAGACCGTCGGCTCGTCCACACTCACGCGGTAGGCGGGCCAGGCCGGTGTGATGGCGTAGTGCCGGTCGGCGCGATGCGCTCGCTCCTGCACCTCCCACGCCACCCGCAGGGCGGCGTCGTCTCCCGGATCGAGCCACCGGATTGCGACTCCGGGTGTGCTCATGGCCACCCAGCCAACCCGACCGCCTCCCTGTCGGGCAACCGGGGGCCTGACATGCTCAGGACATGGAACCCGAACCGCTGACCCCGCTGCCCGAGGACTGGAGCCGCGCGCTCGCCGTCGTTGCCCATCCAGATGATCTGGAGTTCGGTGCCGCGGCCGCCATCGCCCGCTGGACCGGGCAGGGCAAGGACATCGTCTACTGCATGGTGACCTCCGGCGAGGCCGGCATCGACGGGCTCCACCCGGACGAGTCCCGACGGGTGCGCGAGGCCGAGCAGATCGAGTCCGCGCGCGAGGTCGGCGTCGATGTCGTCGAGTTCCTGGGTTTGCCCGACGGGGTGCTGGAGTACGGCGTACCGCTGCGCCGGGCGATCGCCGAGGTGGTGCGCCGACACCGGCCCGAGGTGGTCATCACCGGCAACTTCCGCGACACCTTCGGCGGCCGCAACCTGAACCAGGCCGACCACATCGCCGTCGGGAAGGCGGTGCTCGACGCGGTCCGTGACGCCGGCAACCGCTGGGTCTTCAACGATCAACTCACGGACGGGCTCGAGCCGTGGGGTGGGGTCACCCAGGTCTGGGCTGCGGCTTCACCGGACGCCAGCCACGGCGTCGACACGACCGACACCTTCGACGCCGGGGTCCGGTCCCTGGCGGCACACGCGGCGTACATCGAGGGGCTGGGCTGGGAGGACTGGGACCCGCGCGAGTTCCTCGAGGGCTTCGCCAGGCAGATAGGACAGCGGATGGGGGTGGCGTTCGCCGCCTCGTTCGAGGTGTTCCCCATGGGTTGGGGGGACTGAAGCTTCGGGCTGCCCGGGCTGGGTCCGTTTGGCTCCCCCGGTTGGACTCGAACCAACAACCCTTCGGTTAACAGCCGAATGCTCTGCCAGTTGAGCTACAGGGGATCGCTGTGGAGCCCGCACAGACTAGCAAGGGCGCGGAAGCCCGGGCCAATCGGCGGCCGGGCCCGGTTCATGCCGTGCCGACATCGTTCTGGGCGTCTGCCAGGGCGGCATCGGCGGCCTCCCGGACCGCCGGGTCCTCGGGGTCGATGCCCTCGTCGTACTCGAACCACCAGGTCACCGGTCGTGGCCCGGTCGGGGCGCGGCGCGCGATGACCCGCAGGCCGCGCCGGCCCTCGACGGGCACGTGCCGCTCGACGACCACGGTGGCGCTGACCCGCTCCCGGACCAGCTGCAGCAGCCGGACCGGGGTGTCCAGCTGCACGCGGTGCTCCGGCTGCTCCTCCCCCCAGGCGGCGACCTCGCGAACCCGGAGCAGGGACCGCTCGGCGTCCCAGCCTGCGGACTCGACCCGTTCCCAGGGGATCCTCTGGGGCCCTCCCGCTCCGGGGCTGCGCCCCTGCAGGTAGAGCGCCTCCCGCGTGCCGACAACGGCCACGGTCTCACCGACCGCCCAGGCCAGCACCCGCTCCCCCGGTGCGACGGGGAGGTCCGGCCGGCGGCCGGAACGTCTCACGGCTCACCCACCGCTAGCTCGCGCAGCGTGCGCCGATGTTGCTCGAGCGCCACCAGCTCCCCAAACATGCGGTTGTACTCCGTGGCGTTCTCGACCGGGTTCGTGCGTTGGAGCCGCGACTTGACCTCGGCGATACGGCGCTGTGCCGTGAGCTCACGAAGCCGGTTGACGTGCTCTGCCACGTAGGCCTCGCCCGGCTCCCGGGCGGTCCGCAGCGGCTCGACGGCCAGTGCGCTGACGGCGGAGGACACCTCCGGCTCGGAGGCGGCGTCGCGCAGCCGCGCGGCCCAGCCTGGGTCGTGTGCACCCACGGACGGGCCGCCGGCCGCGGTCACCAGCTCCCACACTGTGCGATAGGTCGGGTGGGTGAAGTCGTTGGCCGCAACCTCTGCAGTGGTCCTGCCCACGACGGCGGGGTGCTGGATGACCAGCTTCAGGGTCTCGCGCTCGACGGAGAACCTCGGGTCACGCAGGTCGGGGAGTCGGGGTCGCGCCGGCGCTTCGGGGGCGTCGTCCTGGGTCGGTCGGTCGGGGCGCTCGGCGCGCCGGGCCTGCCGAGGATCGGTACGGCGACGCGCGGCTCGGCGTACCTCGTCCAGGACCTGGTTGGTGTCGATGTCGGCGCCGACCATGCGCGAGATCTCCTGGGCGAAGGCGGTGACCTTCGACTGGTCCCGCACGGAGGCGACGAGGCCGGCCGCCTCCCGCATGGCGTCGATGCGACCGTCGGCGCGGTCCAGGTCGTAGCGGCTCACGATGTTGCCGAGGACGAAGCGGTAGAGCGGGACCCGCCGCGCGACCAGCTCCCGCACGGCGGCATCGCCCTGCTGCAGACGCAGGTCGCAGGGGTCGAGTCCGGTCGGCTCGACCGCGACGTAGGTCTGCGAGACGAAGTTCTGGTCGCCGCCGAACGCCCTGAGTGCGGCCTTCTGGCCGGCAGCATCACCGTCGAAGGTGAAGATGACCTCCCCGCGGAACTCCTCGTGGTCGTGCAGGAAGCGCCGCAGCACTCGGGCGTGATCGTCCCCGAACGCAGTGCCGCAGGTGGCCACCGCCGTCGGCACCCCGGCCAGGTGGCACGCCATCACGTCGGTGTAGCCCTCCACGACGACCGCCTGCGAGGTCCGCGCGATGTCCCGGCGGGCCAGGTCCAGCCCGTAGAGGACCTGGGACTTCTTGTAGATCGCGGTCTCAGGGGTGTTGAGGTACTTCGCCTCGATCGTGTCGTCGTCGAAGATGCGCCGGGCCCCGAAGCCGATCGTCTCGCCCGCGGCCTCGCGGATCGGCCAGAGCAGCCGGCCCCGGAACCGGTCGTAGGCCGACCGACCGATGGCCACCAGCCCCGCGGCCACCGACTCCTCGTCGGTGAAGCCGCGCTGGCGCAGGTGGGCCAGCAGCACCTCGCCGCCGCGGGGGGCGAACCCCACCCCGAACCGCTCCGCTGCTGCCTGGTCGAAGCCGCGTTCGCTGAGGAACTGCCGGGCGCGAAGGGCGTCCTGGGTGGCCAGTTGCTCGACATAGAACACCTGGGCCACCCGGTGCGCCTCGATGAGCCGAGAGCGCTGTGGGCCGCGCGGCCGGTCGGCGGGCCGATCGTCCTCCTCGCGGCGCAGCGGCACGTCGTACTTCTCCGCCAGCCGCTCCACTGCCTCGACGAAGCCCAGGCCGTCGATCTTGATCAGGAACGTGAACACGTCCCCGCCCTCCCCGCACCCGAAGCAGTGCCAGAACTGGCGGGCCGGGGTGACGTGGAAGGACGGCGACTTCTCGTCGTGGAACGGGCAGAGTCCCTTGAGCGATCCCCCACCGGCCGGCTTCAGGGTCACGTAGGAGGAGATCACCTCGTCGATGCGCGCCCGCTCGCGCACCTCGGCGATGTCGTCCTCACGGATCCGCCCGGCCACGCGCCGGAGTCTACGTCGCCCGCCCGACCCCCCGTCGTACCAACCGTTTTGGTTGTGGATCCACTGATTTCACGACAGTTCTGGTTGGTACGACGTGAGCCGTGGCCGTCGGTCAGTAGGGGCCGGTGATCACGTTCACGAGGGGCTCGCCGGCGGCGTAGCGGGTGAGCTGGTCGCGGACCAGGCGGTAGGCGCGGGGCCACAGGGCGGAGGTGGAGCCGCCGACGTGGGGCGTGAGCAGGAGTCCGGGGGCGTCCCAGAGGGGGTGGTCCGCCGGGAGCGGTTCGGGGTCGACCACGTCGAGCGCGGCGCGGATCCGCCCCTCAGCGAGGGCCGCGACCAACGCGTCGGTGTCGACGAGACCGCCGCGGCCCACGTTGACCAGGAGAGCCCCGGGCTTCATCAACCCCAGGAGGTGAACGTCGAAGAGTCGCCTTGTCTCATCGGTGAGCGGCACCACCAGGACCACGATGTCGGCCTGCGGAAGCAGGTCCGGCAGCTCGGTCACCGCATGCACACCCGCTCGCGCCGTGCGGGCGACGCGGGTGATCGAGACCTCGAACGGCGCCAGTCGGGTCTCCAGGGCGGCGCCGATCGCGCCATGTCCCACGATCAGCACGGTGCGGTCGGCCAGTGAAGGGAAATGCCCGAAGGCCCATTCGCTCCGGTCCTGGGCCCGGACCAGGTCCGGGATTCCGCGCTGTGCGGCGAGGATCAGCCCCACCGCCAGCTCGGAGGTCGAGGCGTCGTGGATGCCGCGGCCACTGCACAGAGTCACTCCGGCCGGGAGGTGCGGTCGAATGTGCTCGACCCCGGCGGTCAGCGTCTGCACCACCCTCAGCCGCGGCAGCCGGGTGAGCACGGCGAGGTCGGCCTCCCACTCGTAGGCCGGCACGAAGAACTCGACCTGGTCCGCCTCGTCGGGCAGGTCGGCGGCGGTCGGCACCACCTGCCGGCACCGCACGCCCGGGGGCGGCTCACCGAGCAGCGCTGGGTCGAAGGGCAGCCAGGCCACCGGGTCGGTCATCGCGCCACCTGCCGATGTCGGGTCACCGCGCTCGCGTCGGTGAGGGAGGCCACCTGGTCGATCACCACGCGCAGCCGCTCGGCATCGTTGTTCGCCAGCGCCCAGTCGTCGGCGAACGGCCGATCCAGGGACTCCGGTCCCCGGTCGCACAGCGCCGTCACCAGCTCGACGAGCAGCGTGCGCTGCCGCTCCATCAGCGCCACCCGGTCGTCGGCGCGCATGACGTAGTGAGCGGCGATGCCCTTGAGCACCGCGATCTCGTAGCGCGTCTCCTGCGGCACCACGAGAGAGGCCCCGTACCGCACGATCGGTCCCTCCCCCGCCGCGAACGTCGCGGCCTGCACGCTGCCGCAGAACCGACCGATCAGGTCCGAGGTCAGGTTCTTCAGCCCGGCCAGCTGCGTCCGGGTCCCCTGGTACGGCGTCCGCGGCCAGCCGGCGACGTCGCGCAGACCGGTCAGCACGGCATCCAGGTCGTCATCGCCGGCCTCGGGGAGGTACCAGTCGCGCACCGTCTGCCAGACCGCCGCCGGGTCGAGCTCGGTGAGGTCGATCCGGCCGGCCACCACCCCGTCCTCCACGTCATGCACGGAGTAGGCGACGTCGTCGGCCAGGTCCATCACCTGTGCCTCCACACACAGCCGGCTCCCGGGGGCGCCGCGACGCATCCAGTCGAAGACGGGTCGGTCGTCGTCGTACACGCCGAACTTCACGCCGGTCCGGGGCGAACCATCGCCGTGCACGCCCCCGGGTGCCGATGCCGCGGCCCGGGGCCAGGGGTACTTCGTGCACGCGTCGAGGGTGGCCCGCGTCAGGTTGAGGCCGGCCGAGCGACCGTCGGCAGCGAGGGTTTTGGCCTCCAGTCGGGTGAGCAGGCGCAGGGTCTGCGCGTTCCCCTCGAAGCCGCCGACGTCATGGGCCAGCTCGGCGAGGGCGCGCTCACCGTTGTGCCCGAAGGGCGGGTGTCCGAGGTCGTGGGCCAGCGCGGCGGTCTCGGCGATGTCGGGGTGGCAGCCCAATGCCCGGGCCAGGTCTCGAGCAACCTGTGCGACCTCGAGGCTGTGGGTGAGCCGGTTGCGCACGAAGTCGTCGGTCTCGGGGCCGACGACCTGGGTCTTGGCGGCCAGTCGCCGGCTCGACGCCGCGTGGACGACTCGGGCCCGGTCCCGCTCGAAGGGGGTGCGTTCAGGGGCATCCACGCGCTTCGGCGGTTCGGGAACGAGGCGCTCGTGCGCGGCGGCGTCGTACTCACCGGACGATCTCCCCACGTCCAGGCTCGGCCGATCGGAGTGCATGGCGCCTAACGTACGGCGTCCCGGACCCGCGCCACTGGGCGACCGTCCCCCGACTGCCGCGGGCTTACCGTCGCAAAACCACCCGAAGACCGGCAGTACGGCGACGGTAGGCGCGCGGCAGTCGGGAGGGGGCGCCGGTACCGAACACGCACGAGCCTAGGTGGGCATCGGGCCGTGCCGTGAGGGAATGCCGGCTGTGGTCCGATGCTCGTTGTCCCGCACGCGGGGCTCGTAGTGGCGCTGGAAGGCGCTCGCGATCAGTTCTCGTCGGCTCCGGACGCCGGTCTTCTCGAAGATGTTGCGCAGGTGCGCCTGCACGGTCCCGTTCGCGATGACCAGCTCGCGGGCGATCGCCTTCGTCGACTCCCCGCGGAGCACCAAGCGGGCGACTTCTCGCTCGCGGGAGGTCAGGCTGTAGGCCCGCATCAGGAGCGAGGTCAGGTGAGTCGGTTGCGCGGCCTCGATCACGACTGACACACGACGCCGCCCGTCGCGGTGGGCGAGTCGGGCGCCGTGCAACACGATCCATCGCCCGTCCTCGGCTGGCACGCGGGACTCGGCCGGCTCGCCGCTCTCGCTCAACACCTGCCCCGCGACGGCGAGCAAGCTTGCCGGCGGCGTCTCGATCGTCCCGCCCAGGTCGGCGAGCCATCCGTGTGAGGTGGGTGTCGCCGATTCGACGGCGAGATGCTCATCGAGGATGACCAGGCCCGGCGCCTGCGGGAGGTCGGGCTCGCTGGCCTGGCCGAGCAGCAGGGCGTGCCGGGCGCCGGCGGCGAGCCCTGGCGCCACGCGGCGGACCAGGTCGATGTCCTGGTTCGAGAAGGCCGGCCGACCAGTCTCGCGATAGAGCCCAACCAGGCCCCAGGCCTCGCCATCTCGTGTCCGCAGGGCGAAGAGGAGCTCCTGGTCGCATCCGAACGGCTGCATTTCCTCGTGGAACTTGCGGGAGAGCTCCGGCCGTCCGCCGGTCGCATCGTGCAGCGTGCCGACGGCCCTCGACGACTGCAGGACCTCCCTCATTGAGTTGTAATCGCGTTCGGCGTACTCCCGGCCGAGCCACTCGCCCGGGATCTCGGGCAGGCCCTCCTGGAAGTGGCTTGTCGTCAGCAGCGACGCCGGATCAACCGTGAAGAAGCAGGCGGCCTCGAAGTGCGGGACTGCCTCGGCAAGCAGGGGACCTGTGTCCCGCCACAGGGTCACCAGGTCTGAACCCGATCGAGCGACCGAATCCAGCTTCTCGATGACGCGCTCGTGCCCACCCATAGGGACGGCCTACCAGATTCCACGGGACGGTGTACCAGATTTCTGCAATGGCGCGCGGGGCGTGCGCCGCAGAATGCTCGGCTCATGAAGACTCGCATCATCCGGGCCGGTGAAGGTGAGATCCTCGGCTCGCCCTTGGGTTGTCGGGACCGGTTCTTGGTCGACTCCAAAGACTGGGGTGGAAACCTGGCGGTGGTCGAACACCTACTGGCTCCGCGTGCCATCGCCGCGCCCCTGCATCGGCATACCAAGGAGGACGAGTTCAGCCTCATCCTGGAAGGTCGAGTCTGGTTCGTCGCCAACGACGAGGAGCACGTCGCCGAGGTCGGTGACCTGGTCTTCAAGCCACGCGGCGAGTGGCACACCTTCTTCAACGCCGCCGACGAACCCGCCCGGCTTCTGGAGCTGATCTCGCCCGGCGGACTGGAGGAGGCGTTCCGCATCATCGACACCGCCACCGAGGACTTCGACCTCGGCCCGGTGATCGCTCCCTACGGCTGCGAGGGTGACTTCGAAGCCACCATGCCCCTTATCGAGAAGTACGGGCTGACGTTCGGGTAGACCGCTCGCAGCGCGTTGCCGGACGGGGAGGACATCCCCGGCCGCCAGCGTGCTGGCTGCCCGACTGCCGCGGGCTTACCGTCGCAAAACCACCCGAAAACCGGCAGTACGGCGACGGTAGGCGCGCGGCAGTCGGGAGGGGGCGCCGACCTCAGAAGGTGGAGACGTGCACGTGGTCGTAGTGGTTGGCGGTGGCCGACCCGCGGCTCGACATGCCGCGCCAGCCCTCGCCGCCCCGCTCGACCGACCAGATGCGCTGGGCGTAGATGACGTAGGAGACGCCCAGCTCCGCGGCGTTCGCGCGGACGAAGTCGGCCACCTGCTGGCCCAGGGACCCGCTGACCATGATGTCGACGGCCCGGCCCAGGGGGTGGTCCCCGCCGCCGCCACGGATGGTGCCGTAGACGGTGATCGAGGGGAACGCCGCGCACACGGCCTGATGGACCTTGACGATGTTGGCGCTGACGCCGCCGGCGACGGAGGTGCCGTTGCTGCAGGACCCGCCGAGGGTGGCCACCAGCGGCTTGTCCACGCTGAGGTAGCCCTGGGTCACCCAGCGGGACTTGCGCTCGACGACGATCTCGACCCGGCCGTCCCGGCTGCGGCCGGTGACCAGCACCTTCTCGCCCTCGTCGATCTCGCCGAGCAGCTTGGCCTTCTCCTCCGAGGTGGCCCACAGGTTGAGGGGTGCGGTGGTCCAGCGCTCGGTCTTGTCACGCAGCGCCGCCGCGACGGCATCGGCGGTGGCGAGCTTCTCCTCCAGACGTTGCACCCGCGCAGAGTTGTCTCGCTGCTGGTCCGCGCTCGCGCGCGCGGACTGCCGGCGCTCGTCGCGGGACAGGATGGGGTCCCGATCCGCGGTCGCGGCGGCGCCGGTCGCGTTGGCGAACA
Organism: uncultured Nocardioides sp.; assembly: GCA_964551905.1. GTDB lineage: Bacteria > Actinomycetota > Actinomycetes > Propionibacteriales > Nocardioidaceae > Nocardioides. The sequence goes on from CAZKEZ010000042.1 coordinate 16,810, forward strand.
GGGCGCCGTCGGGCAGGTCGATCGCGGGTTTCGCCGAGAAGACTCCCGCTGCGACGGCGGACAGGGTCGCGACTCCGGCGACCGGGCCCGCCACGACGGCGGCACGGGGAAGCCATCGGGCACGGGTCTCCCGCTTGTGGCGGCCATGAGCCACGCGCTGATTCCTTTGCAGTTGCTGACACGGGGGACGTGCCGCTCGTTTGGTAACGAAACGGACACGGACTGCCGAGTCAAGCACACCGGTCTGGTCCGGTGCCAATCGGGGCCCATTCTGCGGAACAGGACTACCGTGGACGGATGGCGGTGGGCGACAACTGGGCCCAAGGGGATCTGTACGAGCCCTACATCGGGCGCTGGAGCCGTCGGGTGTCGCCCGAGTTCGTGCGCTGGCTGGCGCCTGACCCGGGCCTGCGCTGGGCGGACGTCGGGGCTGGGACCGGGGCGCTGACCAGCGCAATCCTCGCGCTGGCGGATCCGTCCTCGGTCCGCGCCATCGAGCCGTCCCCGGGCTTCATCGCCTCGGCGAAGGAGCGGATCAGGGACCCCCGGGTCACCTTCGAGGAGGGCACCGCGTCCGCCCTGCCGCCGGAGTCGGCCGACGTCGTGGTCTCCGGACTGGTCCTCAACTTCGTGACCGACCTCACGGATGCCGTCGCCGCCATGGTGGCCGCCGCACCGGGTGGAGTGGTGGCCGGCTACGTGTGGGACTACGCCGAGGGCATGGAGCTGCTGGCCCGGTTCTGGCGGGTGGCCGCCGAGCTGGACCCCGCAGCCGCGGACCGTGACGAGGTGGGTCGGTTCCCGCTCTGCCGGCCCGAGCCGCTGACCGAGCTGTGGCGCGGCGCCGGCCTGACCGGTGTGCGGACGACCGGCCTCGAGATCGACATGCTGTTCGCCGACGCCGACGACCTGTGGCAGCCGTTCCTGGGTGGTCAGGGCCCGGCGCCCGGGTACGTCGCGACGCTGGCCCCGGAGGCCAGGGATGCCCTGCGCGACCGGCTGCTCACGGCGCTGCCGGTGGCCGCCGACGGCTCGATCGCGCTGCGGGCCCGGGCCTGGGCCGTGCGCGGCGACGCGCCTGCTGGCTGATCGTTCCGGGTCTGATCGTGCCGGGTCTGATCGTTCCGGGGAGCTGGTCAGCCGGGGCGCCGGGCCACGATCACGTCGCGCCAGATCGCCTGGTCCACGCGGTGCCCGAGCCGGAGGTACGGCGCGGAGTCCTGCACCTCGAGACCCGCGTCGTCCAGGAGCGCGCTCAGACGTTCCCGGCCAGCCACCCGGGTGTTCCACGAGATGCCGAGCGCAGCACCGGGCCGCAGCAGCGCGACCCATCCGGGCAGCGCGGCCCCGAGCAGGTCCAAGGGACGCCTGGCCAGCTCGCCCCCGGCACCCCGGCTGCCGTGCTGGACGCCGTACGGCGCGTCGGTGACCAGCGCGTCGAAGGAGGCCTTCGGGAGCAGCTCGGCCGCCCGTAGGGTGTCGGCGTTCAGCACGATCAGCTGCTGGCTCTCCCCGGCCCGGTGCTCCTCCTTGGTGGCCGCCAGGGTCGCCTCCAGCCGCCGAGCGATCGTCTTCTTGTCCCGCCGCACGGGGTGCACCTCGATGCGGTGTTTGAGGCGTTTGCGGGTCAGCCAGCTCTTGAGGAAGGCGGCGTAGGCGTCGAAGTCCTTGCGGTCCAGGTCCACCCCGGTCGCGTCGTAGCCGTACATCAGCGCCTGGTTCAGGGTCGTCCCGCGCCCGCAGAGCGGATCGAGGATCCGGAGCCGGCGGGTGAGCGCCTCGGGGGCGGTCGCGCCGGCCAGCACGGTGACGTTCAGCAGCAGCCTGGTGAACGTCTCGTTGGTCTTCCCTGCGTACTTCAAGACCGTGAGCAGGTCGTCGTCGTAGCGGTCCAGCGGCGTCAGCAGGAGAGGTCGCAGCAGCGGCTCCGGCTCCTCCCCGGCCAGCTCGAACAGCGCGAACGCCGTGGAGACGTTGGACAGGAACGCCAGGTCCTCCGGGCCCAGCTCGCCCTCGAAGGTCAGGTAGGGCACCCCGCCGATCGTCGCCGGCGCCACGTCGTGCAGGCGACCCCCGAGCACCCGCTCGGAGAAGATCTCCAGCTCGGCGGCCGTCAGGACGACCGAGGCGTCGGCGTACACCCGGTTGGCCGACGGCTCCACGAGCAGTGCGTACCGGGACACTCAGCCTCCCGTGGTCTCGGACGCGGCCTCGCGGACGTGGAAGCCGCGGCCGTCGGTGTCGTCGAGCCAGCCCTCCGGCAGGGCCACCCCCCGCCGCGGCGACCCCTGCCGCCCGCGGGCGGCACCCAGCTCGGCAACGGGGAACGGCTCGTCGGGGTCCAGCCGGTCGAGCAGCCGGTCCAGCGCCGCCAGCGAGTCCACCAGCCCCAGGTCGTGACGCAGCTCGCCGCCGGCCGGGAAGCCCTTGAGGTACCAGGAGACGTGCTTGCGGAACTCCGTGCAGCCCCGCTCCTCCCCCAGGTGCTCACTGAGCAGCTCCGCATGGCGCCGCATCATCCCCCGCACCTCACCGAGCGTGGGCAGCGTGGTGACCTGCTCGCCCGCGAAGGCCGCAGCCAGGTCCCGGAAGAGCCAGGGTCGACCCAGGCACCCGCGCCCGACCACGACGCCGGCACACCCGGTGGCCTCCACCATCCGCAGTGCGTCGGCGGCCTCCCAGATGTCGCCGTTGCCCAGCACGGGGATGTCGACGTGCTCGACCAGGCGGGCGATGGCCTCCCAGTCCGCCGCGCCCGAGTACGCCTGCTGCACGGTGCGCCCGTGCAGGGCGATGGCCACGCAGCCACTCTCCTGGGCGATCCGGCCGGCGTCGAGGTAGGTGAGGTGCTCGTCGTCGAGCCCCTTGCGGGTCTTCATCGTGACCGGGACGCGGTACGGCGCCGCGGCCGCCACCGCAGCCTCGAGGATCTCCGCAAGGAGCCCCCGCTTCCAGGGGAGCGCGCCCCCGCCGCCCTTGCGGGTCACCTTCGGCACCGGGCAGCCGAAGTTGAGGTCGACGTGGTGTACGCCGTACTCCCCGCACAGGATCTCGCTGGCCTTGCCGACGTAGCGGGGGTCGGTGCCGTAGAGCTGCACCGAGCGCACCCGCTCCCGCTCGTCGAAGACCAGCATCTTCAGCGTGGTCGGGTCCCGCTCGACCAGGCCGCGGGAGGTGATCATCTCGCACACGTAGAGACCGGCGCCCTGCTCGGCGCACAGCCGACGGAACGCCGCGTTCGTGATCCCGGCCATCGGGGCCAGGACCACCGGCGGGGTGACGGTCAGGTCACCCAGGGGCAGCGCGGGTGCAGACATCAGTCGTCCTGGCCCTCGGCCTCCTGGTCCTGCTTGCTCTTGTCCTTCTTGTCCTTCTTCTGGTCCTTCTTGTCCGGCTGCTCGGGCTTGGGCTCGGTCACCTGGCCGGACCAGCTGATCGGGTCGAAGCCCGATCCGGGGTAGAACCGGACGCCCTCGAAGGATCCGCCCTCCGGCATCAGGTAGGCCAGGCAGGTGGCCACCCGCTCGCCCGGCCGGAACCCCTGGGGCAGCGGCTGGCTGGGGCAGGGGGTGAACTTGCTCTCGAACGTGGTGGCCGGGATCAGGGTGTCGACCCCGTCGGCGAGGTAGAGCGGCAGCGCGACCCCCGAGAGGTTGGTGTCGCCGACGTTGAGGATGGCCAGGCGCACGAAGTACGGCGTGGCCTTCTTCTCCGCCTCGTCGAGGTCCCAGCCCTTGAACCGCTTGATGTCGACCGTCTCGAACGCCGTGACCTTCAGCTCCACGACGCCGACCCGGTCCTCTGACGGACGCCAACCGAGAACGCCGGCCTCCCCCAGCTGCAGCTCGGTGCCCTGGGGGGTCAGCTCGACGCCCTCGGGGACCGGCACATAGTCGCTGGCGCCCTCCGATGACGAGGCCGACGCGGAGTCCGAGGGCTCCGGCTCGTTGTCACCGGAGCAGCCGGCGAGGCCGCTCAGGGCGAGCAGTGCGGCCGAGGCCAGGACCAGTCTGCGCATGATCGATCCCCCTCAGGCCCCGACGAGCCGCTCGGCGACGTACGCCGAGATCCGGTCCAGCCCGACCCGCTCCTGCGCCATGGTGTCGCGCTCCCGGACGGTCACCGCCTGGTCCTCGAGGGTGTCGAAGTCGACGGTCACGCAGAACGGCGTGCCGATCTCGTCCTGGCGGCGGTAGCGACGCCCGATCGCGCCGGAGTCGTCGAAGTCGACGTTCCAGCCGCGGCGCAGCTCGGCCGCGAGGTCGCGGGCCTTCGGGGACAGGTCGGCATTGCGGGACAGCGGCAGGACGGCGACCTTCACCGGAGCCAGCCGCGGGTCGAGCCGCAGCACCACCCGCCGGTCGACCCCGCCCTTGGTGTTGGGCGCCTCGTCCTCGGCGTAGGCGTCGACCAGGAACGCCATCAGGGCGCGGTTCGGCCCGCCCGCGGGCTCGATCACGTACGGCACGTAGCGCTCGTCCGCGGCCTGGTCGTAGTAGGAGAGGTCCTGGCCCGAGAACTCGCTGTGCTGGGTGAGGTCGAAGTCCGTGCGGTTCGCGATGCCCTCGAGCTCACCCCACTCGTTGCCGACGAAGCCGAAGCGGTACTCGATGTCCACGGTCCGCTTGGAGTAGTGGCTCAGCTTCTCCTTCGGGTGCTCGTAGAGCCGCAGGTTGTCGGCGGCGATCCCGAGGTCGACGTACCACCGGGTCCGCTCGTCGATCCAGTACTGGTGCCACTCCTCGTCCTCGCCGGGCTTGACGAAGAACTCCATCTCCATCTGCTCGAACTCGCGGGTGCGGAA
>CAZKEZ010000043.1:0-21556 GCA_964551905.1 uncultured Nocardioides sp.
CGCTCCACCCAGGTCTCGAACCTCCGCTCCCCCTCGCTCAGGTGCTCCGCCCAGGGCGGGAGCGGAGTGGTACGTCGCCACAGCAGCCGCCCCAGACAGAGCAGCAGGATGACCACCCCGATCAGCACATGGGCCTCGACGCCGGTCACCCCGTCCCGGAACGCGGCCCCGGTCACCACATCGCCGAGCTCGACGTACTCGAACCCGTCAGCCGCGTCGTCGGCTGCGTCCTCGCGCCGGTCGACCTCCTCCTCGAACCGCTCCTCCGCTGCCTCACCCTGGCTCTCGGCCCGCTCCTCCCCCTGCTCCTCGAAGACATCGACGCGCTCGTCGGCCCGGTCAGCGGCCGCGTCGGCGTCCATGGTGAGCCCGATCGCGAACTGGCCCGCGATCGCGAGCACGGTCAGCCAGTGGAGGACCTTGGTGACCAGGCCGTAGCCATGCTCACCGTTGCGCCAGCGCATGCGCGGGACGGTACCCGTCTGCCGCGCGCTTACCGTCGCCAGGCGCCCCCATTTCGGCCTCCGAAGCGACGCCAGCCGCGCGGTAGTCGGGGAAGGGGCCGGGCGCAGGTGTCGAGGAGGTCGATGCACCTGGCCTAGACCTCGAATGCCGATCCGGGAACTGCCGCGACGGGGAGGGCCGCGGACCCGTAGAGTCGCCGCATCGGGGGTTACCGCCCCTCATCGGCCGACGGGCCGATGAGGGGCGCTTTGTCTTTGTGGTACGGCGTGTCGCCGTGCATGGGAGTCGTCGGACCCACCACGATGTGGCTCAAGTCCCGTGGAGTGTTCCCCCATGTCTCCACTGGGCCGGCGGCCCCACTGCCTCGGTGGTGGGGTCGTCCGATGTGGTGCCGCTGCCGGTCCCGGGCCAGGTGGCCCCACGTATCCTCCGCGCATGGGCCTGCGGACGACGGCGGCGGTGCTCGCGATCGCACTGCTCGCGTCGGGATGCAGCGGATCGTCCGACCCCGCCGAAGAGGCGCCCGCGAAGAGCGCGGCGACGCAGCAGGCCAGCTCCACCGCCACCGACCCCGCCTGGGAGCGGGCCACCGCCAGAGAGGCCGGCTTCGTGCCCGCCCGGCTCCGCGAGGTGACCCGGGAGGCGCGGGCGGCCGGGTCCAGCTGCTTCGTGGTGGTGCGGGACGGGCGACTCGTGGTGGAGCGGTACTGGGGCGGCGGCTCCCCCACCATCGCCAAGGCGGCGTTCTCGGTCACCAAGTCCGTCGCCAGCACGCTGGTCGGCCTGGCCCAGGACGACGGGGACCTGGACATCGACGATCGGGCCGACCGGTTCGTCCCCCAGTGGCGCGGCACCGCGTCGGCCGCCGTCACGATCCGGAACCTGCTGAGCAACGACAGCGGTCGTGAGTGGTCGGCGGAGTCCGACTACGGCGGACTCCTCCGGGCCGAGGACCAGTCGACGTACGCCGTCGGGCTGACTCAGGAGTCGCCTCCGGGGACCGTGTGGGCCTACAACAACTCCGCCATCCAGTCCCTCGACCGGGTGCTGCGCCAGGCGACCGGCACCGACCCCGCCACCTTCGCCCAGGAGCGGCTGTTCGAGCCGCTGGGGATGACCCACAGCCGGCTGACCGACGACCCGAGCGGGAGGTCGACCGGCGTCTTCTCGGGGCTGCACTCCACCTGCCTGGACCTGGCGCGGTTCGGGATGCTCTACGCCCAGCGCGGCGCGTGGGAGGGCGAGCGGCTGCTCTCGGCCGGCTGGGTGCGCGAGGCGGTGGGTGGGTCCTCGCAGCGGCTCAACGCCGGCTACGGCCTGTTGTGGTGGGTGAACCGGTTCGGGCCGTTGCGGGGCCCGCTCGACCAGTCCGACCCGGCCGCTGCGCCGGGGGTGCTGCGGATCGGGCGGATGGTGCCGGAGGGGTCGCCGCGGATGTTCGCCGCGCTCGGGTTCGGTGGTCAGGTGGTGGCAGTGGACCCGGACTCCCAGACGGTGGTGGTGCGGATGGGCGACCCGGTGCTGGGTGAGGGGCAGACGACGTACACCTTCGCTGACGCTGCTCGGGTGGTCACCCACGCATCGCGCTGAGCCGACGCCGCAGCGCCGGGAGCGCCGCCCGGTCCGCCGGCAGCCAGGCCACGTCGCCGAGCTCGGCCGGCCAGAGCCACCTGAGCGCATCGTGGTCCTCCCCCGCCCGGGGCTCGCCCCATCGGATGCTCGCCAGGAACAGCCGCAGCGAGTAGCGGTCGTCGATCGGCCAGGCGCCACCCTCCTCGGCCGGCAGCTCAGGTCCCAGCGCGAGGTCGATCCCGAGCTCTTCGCGGACCTCGCGCACCAGGGCCGCCTCGGCGTTCTCGCCGGCCTCGACCTTGCCCCCGGGGAACTCCCAGCAGCCGGCCAGGGCCGGTGGTCGGCTCCGGCGAGCGGCCAGCACGCGGCCCTCGGCGACCACGATCGCCCCCACCACGGTCTGCACAGCCCCAGCCTGCCCCACGGCGCGCCGTTGCGTGTCGGCAGCCGCGGGCTGGGACTATGCCCTTGATGACCTCGCTCACCGTGTGGCGCTACCCGAGTCCGTTCGGCGCGGACGCCGCTGAGGCACACCTCAAGGGGCTCGCGGAGCAGGGCGCCATCGTGATCCACGAGGCCGCCCGGGTGGTCTGGATGCCCGACGAGGACGAGCCCCGAGTACGTCGGCTCACCCACCACACCGCGAAGGCGACCGGCGGTGGCGCACTCCTCGGCGGGCTGCTCGGGCTGCTCGTCCTCAACCCGGTGGCCGGCGCGGCCGCCGGAGCCGCGGCGGGGGCCGCCACCCGCAAGCTGCGCGGGGCCGGGCTGGACGCCGACTTCGTGGCGGGGGTTCGCGAGCAGCTGGTGCCGGGCACCTCCGCGCTCGTGCTCATCACTAGCGACGCCGACCCCGACCGGGTTCGTCCACTCATCGAGCGCAGTGATGGAACGCTCCTCCACGCCGAGCTGGACGAGCGGGCAGCGGCGCTGCTCGAGGCCGAGCTCGGCACCGCCGTACCCACCGACGACACCTCCGACGAACCCCCCGCCCAGTAGAGAGGCACCAACCATGGCCGCATCCGGAAGCCACTCCCGCGGCGACAGCGCCGTCAGCTTCGGCGTCGCCGTATTCGCCGGCGTCATCTTGGCGACGCTGTCGATCTTCCAGGTCCTCCAGGGCCTGGCGGCGATCTTCACCGACACGTTCTACGTCACCGGGACCGACTACATCTTCGAGATCGACGTGACCGCCTGGGGTTGGATCCACCTGATCCTGGGTGCCGTCGGCGTCGCGACCGGCATCGGCATCCTGACCAACCAGAGCTGGGCGGGAATGGTGGGCATCTGCATCGCGGTGCTGGTGATGCTCGCCCAGTTCATGTTCCTCCCGTACTACCCGTTCTGGGCCATCCTCATCATCGCCTTCAGCGTGCTCGTCATCTGGGCGCTCTCCGAGCAGATGTCGCGGCGCTGACCGGACCCCGACCCTAGGCCTGGGCCGCGATGCAGCACGTCCGGATCACCGTTCCGGCTGCCCTGACCCCCGCGGTGCTGGATGCGGTGAGCGACGACCCGGCCGTCAGCTCGCTCGTGCTGCACCGCGGGGTCGCGCTGCGACCGGCCGGTGACGTCATCGAGCTGGACGTGCCACGAGAGGCCACCAACGACGTCGTCGACGCGCTGCGCCGACTCGGGGTTCCGGACGAGGGCACCATCCACATCACCTCGGTCCCCACCTGGATCTCCCGGCGCGGGCTCGACGCCCAGCACCTGGCCCCCGGCTCGCCCGCGGACTCCGTGGTGTGGGCCCAGGTCGTGCAGCAGGCCTACGAGGAGAGCGAGTTCAACTGGAGCTACTCCTCCTTCATGGTGCTGGCGACCCTCCTCGCCGGCATCGCGATCATCCTGGACTCACCGATCCTCGTCGTGGGCGCGATGGTGCTCGGTCCGGAGTTCGCCGCCGTGATCGCGATCTCGGTGGGACTGGTGCGGCGTCGACCACCGTTGGTACGTCGAGCGATCTCCACGCTGTGGGGCGGCTTCGCGTTGGCGATCTGCGTGACCGTGGGCGTGGCTCTGCTGGCTCGGGCTCTGGGGTGGGTGAGCGTCGACGACATCACCGGACCCCGCCCCGGGACCGACTTCATCTACACCCCCGACAAGTGGTCCTTCATCGTCGCCATCATCGCGGCCTCCGCCGGGGTCCTGTCGATCACCTCCGAGCGTATCGGCGGGATCTCCGGGGTGTTCATCTCCGTGACCACGATCCCGGCCGCCGCCAACGTGGCCCTCGGGCTGACCTTTCGGGTCTGGGACGAGGTGCTCGGCAGCAGCCTCCAGCTGGTGGTGAACGTCTCCGGCATGGTGGCGGCGGGCTGGCTGACGCTGGCCATCCAGCAGCACGTCTGGACCCGCGTCTCCGAGCAGCGCGCCCGATTGCGGAGTCGCCAGCCCGACACCGGCCATCCTGGCGGCTGACGCGGTTGCCCCTCAGACCTGGTCGGTCGACAGGTCCTCGCCGTGCGTGCCGGGCCGCGGCGCCCACGGCAGGTCCCGGGCCGGGCGGACCACGATCAGCCGGTCGCCGCGGGCCAGCTGGGAGACGACCGGGTCGAAGTAGCGGTACACCTGCTCGTCGCGCACCACGGCGATCACCTGGTCCGGAAGGGACTGCGGCTGGCGGCCCACCTCGCGCACCAGCAGCTCGCGCTCGGCGACCTCGAGGCCGTCGCCGTAGGTGAGCAGGTCCTCCATCACCGCCCCGAGGGTCGGGGAGAGCGATGAGAGCCCGAGCAGCCGGCCGACCGCGTCGGAGGAGGTGATCACCGAGTCCGCCCCCGACTGCCGCATCAACGGCACGTTGTCCTGCTCGCGCACCGCGCACACGATGAACGCCTCCGGGTTCAGCTGGCGCACGGTCAGCGTGGCCAGCACGTTGGTGTCGTCCCGGTCGGTCGTGATGATCACCTGGGTGGCCCGCTCCACCCCCGCCCGACGCAGCACGTCACGCCGGGTGGCGTCCCCAGTGACTACGGCGACGCCGTCGACCTGGGCGTCCTCCAGTGCCGTCGGACCGGAGTCGACGATGACAATGGCGTTGCGGTCGAACCCGTTGTTGACCAGGGTGTCGACCGCGCTGCGGCCCTTGGTGCCGTAGCCAACGACAATGACGTGCTGCGTCATCCTGCTCCTCCACCGGGCGACCCGGAACATCTCACGACCCTGGGAGGCGAGCACCTCCAAGGTGGTGCCGATCAGCAGCACCAGGAAGGCGATGCGAGCCGGCGTGATCACGAACGCGTTGACGAGCCGGGCCTGGGTCGACACCGGCGCGATGTCGCCGTACCCGGTCGTGCTCAAGGTGACCGTGGTGTAGTACACCGCGTCCGCCATGTCGACGGTGTAGTTGCTCTCGGGGTCGTTGGAGTCCCGGTAGCCGTCCCGGTCGAACCACACCAGCAGCACGGTGCCGATGAGAATCCCGAGCGCCATCAGCAGGCGCCGGCTCAGCTCCCACCACGGCGACCGGGCGCGGATCGGCAGGATCACCTTGCCCGCCTGGTTGGCGGCGACGTCCGATCCTGGTCCGGAGCTCACGGGCCCGGCACGGAACGGGCCCGGGGTGACTGACACAGCCCGAATCTAGTCGACCCGGGCCCCGGACTCGCGCATGCTGAGCCGGGCGCGCAGGCGCTGCATCCGCTCCAGGCGGGCCCGGCTGGTGTCCTTCTGCGGGAACACCGTGTCGAAGGAGGCATTCACGGCCGCGCCGATGAGGACGGCGAGCGCGACGATGTAGAGCCACAGCAGTACGGCGATGGGTGCGGCCAGCGGCCCGTAGATGGACCGCGACTCCGCGGCGGTCTCGGTCAGGATCCACCGCAGGACGTAGGAGCCGAGGATCCAGCAGGCGAGTGAGAACACCGCCCCGGGCAGGTTGAACGTCCAGTTCGTCCGCACCGGCACCGACACGTGGTAGAGCGTGGCCAGGAAGCAGACGCAGAGCACCACCAGGATCGGCCAGTAGAACTGCAGGATGACGTCGGCGCTCTCCGGTAGCCAGGCGCGCAGCAGAGTGGGACCGGCGAGCACCAGCGGGATGGCCAGGCCGCCGGTGATCATGGCGAGCACGTAGAGGCTGAAGGAGAGTGCCCGGGTCCGGACAATCCCGCGATGCCCGCCGAGCCCGTGCATGATCGTGATGGTGTCGACGAAGACGTTGAGGGCCCGCGAACCCGACCACAGCGCCAGCACGAAACCGAGCGAGATGACGTCGTAGCGCGGGCCCTGGAGCACGTCGTCGATCGTGGGGATGATGATCCGGTCCACCGCCGGCTCGGTGAGGGCCCGCGAGGACAGGTCGATCACCGCCTGCCGGAAGTCCTCGACCTCCGCCTGGCTGAACCGGTCGGACACGAAGCCGATCGCACCCGTCAGCGCGAACAGCAGCGGCGGGATGGACAGGACGGCGAAGAAGGCGGCCTCGGCGGCCAGTCCGGTGACCCGGTACCGCAGGCACGAGCCGACCGTGGTCACGACCAGCCGCCACACCTGCTCCCGGGCTCGGCGCAGCCATCCGCCGGTGGGAGGCTGCGCATTCTCCCCCGCCGACATGCGCCTACGGTATCCACATGGATCGCGACATCCGGGTAGCCACCAACCAGGCGCCGCCGCTGGTGGGTCACGACGTCATCGCGGCCGACCGGGCACTGACCGAGGCGGTGCTGCGGCACGGATCCGAGGACGTGCTCACCTCCCTGGGCGACCTGGGCCGCCAGGCCGGCACCGCGGAGGCGCGGGAGCACGGGATGCTCGCCAACGAGAACCCGCCCCAGCTCGCGCCGTACGACCGGTTCGGCAACCGGGTCGACGAGGTGCGCTTCCACCCGTCGTGGCACTGGCTGATGGAGCGGGCGGTGGGGCACGGCCTGCAGGCAGCCCCGTGGGAGAGCGACGACGCGCATGCCCACGTGCGGCGGGCCGCGGGCTTCTTCGCGTGGTCGCAGACCGAGCCCGGGCACGGCTGCCCGATCTCGATGACCTACGCCGCCATCCCCGCACTGCGCGTCGACGACGCGATCGCCAAGGAGTGGGCGCCGCAGCTGGCGGCCACGACGTACGACCCCTCGCAGCGATCCGCGATCCAGAAGGCCGGCGCCCTGGCGGGCATGGGGATGACCGAGAAGCAGGGCGGCTCCGACGTTCGCACCAACCAGACCGTGGCCCGCCCCACGTCCGTGGACGGCGAGTACACCCTGCACGGCCACAAGTGGTTCACCTCCGCGCCGATGAACGACGTCTTCCTCGTCCTCGCGCAGGCGCCGGGCGGGCTCACCTGCTTCGTGATGCCGCGGTGGCTGCCCGACGGAGCCCGGAACACCTTCGACGTCGTACGCCTCAAGGACAAGCTCGGCAACCGCTCCAACGCCTCCTCGGAGCTGGAGTTCGACGGCACCCTCGCGCGGCGGCTCGGCGACGAGGGCCGTGGGGTGCGCACCATCATCGAGATGGTGGCCGCTACCCGGCTCGACTGCGTGCTCGGGTCCGCCTCGCTGATGCGCCGCTCCCTCGCGGAGGCCTCATGGCATGTGGCGCACCGGTCGGCGTTCGGGGCCACGCTCGCCGACCAGCCGCTGATGCGCAACGTGATCGCCGACCTGGCTGTGGAGTCCGAGGCCGCGACCGCGCTGGCGATCCGGCTGGCCGCCGCGGTCGACGACGCCGGGCAGGCCCACGAGACGGCGCTGCGGCGGATCGCGCTGCCGCTCGCCAAGTTCTGGGTCTGCAAGCGCACGCCCGCGATGGTGGCCGAGGCGCTGGAGTGCCTGGGTGGGAACGGGTATGTCGAGGAGTCGGGCCTGCCGCTGCTGTTCCGGGAGTCGCCGCTCAACTCCATCTGGGAGGGGTCGGGCAACGTCAACGCCCTCGACGTACTGCGTGCCCTGTCCCGGGAGCCCGAGGCGCTCCAGGCGTGGATCACCGAGGTCGGGCTGGCCCGCGGCGGCGATGTCCGACTCGACCGGGCGGTCGACGACTGCCTCGCCCTGCTCGGCGAAGGCCTCGCCGCGGAGGGCTCGGCGCGGCGTCTCGCCGGCGCGATGGCCACCTGCCTTCAGGGGTCACTCCTCGTGCGGTTCGCCCCGCCGGAGGTGGCCGACGCGTTCTGCGCCTCGCGCCTGGGGACGTCGTACGGCGGCACCTTCGGCACGCTCGACGTCGGCTCCCAGACCATCGACGTCCTCGTCGACCGCACTACCCCGGTTCTGGGATAGTCCGCCGCGAAAATCATCCTCGGAGCCCCGATCCGCATGATTTTCGCGGCGGATTATCGTTCAGCTGCCGAGCGCCAGCTCCTCGAGGACGGAGCGGAAGGTGCGGTAGCGGCGCTCGCCGACCTGAGCTGCCCAGTCGGCCTCGATGCGCAGGATCCGGTCGGTGACGGCGCGGATCAGGTCTTCGCCGCGAGGAGTACGTCGCACCACGCGCACGCGGCGGTCCTGGGGGGCCCGCTCGACGCTCAGATGGCCGGTGCCGGCGAGGTGCGTCACGAACTGGCCGCAGCCCTGCTTGGTCATCCCCAGCCTCCGGGCGAGCTCGGTGACGCTGACCCCCTCCTTCGGGACTCCTGAGACCACCCGGAAGTGGGACTGGCGCAGCCCGCCCCAGTCCTCGGCCGCGAACGTCTCGGCCACCTGCGCGAAGAGCCGACCCATCAGCAGCGGCACCTGGACCTCGGCCGCAGCGACCGGCTCCTTGACAGAAGTCATAAAGCCACTTTACCTTCTTCAGAGTAGTAAAGTCACTTTCTCATTGATTCAGCGTGGGACGGAGGGGCGCGATGCCGGACCGATCGCTGCTGGGGCCTGCCGACGTCTCCGACACCGAACTGGCCGGCCTGGTCGCCGACCTGTGGGGCGTGCCGTCGGTGGCGCTGGGGGACGTCAGCGTCGAGGAGGTCGCCTACGACATCCCGGCGATCACGACGGGCGGTCGGTGGTGGGTGCGCGGGACCGCCGGAACAGCGCCCGACCTAGAGGCGCGCGACTTCTGCTTCTTCGTCAAGCAGATCCAGTCCTGGAGCCGGTCCCCGTTCTTCGCGGAGGTGCCGCCGGAGGCCCGCGAGATGGCGGCCGCGAGTGTCCCGTGGCGCACCGAGGGGCTCGTGTACCGATCCGACCTGGGGCAACGACTGCCTGACGGGCTGAGCCTGCCCCGGGCGCTCGCGGTGCGAGACCTCGACGAGCTGTCGATGTCGCTGTGGCTGGAGCCAGTCCCCCACACCGACTGGCCCTGGGACCTGGCCCGCTTCACGCGGGCCGCCTTCCTGCTCGGCCGGCTGGCCGGAAGCTCGCAGGTGGCGCCGCTGGCGGGCGTCGGGGAGTTCGCGTGGCACACGATGAACTACGTCGGGGGACGGCTGTCGATGCAGGTGTTCCCGATCCTGCACGGCGACGGCGTGTGGGAGCACCCACTCATCGCACCGACCTTCGACGCCCAGCTCCGTGACCGGCTGCGCGCCGCGAGCGACCAGATCGAGGCACACGCGCACGAGTTCGAGTCGGGCCCGCGCGGCTCGGCCCACGGCGATGCCTGCCCCAACAACCTGCTCGGGGTGCCCGGAGACCCTGACCGGTTCGTGCTGATCGACTTCGGCTACTGGATGCCGCAGCCGCTCGGCTACGACCTGTCCCAGCTCCTCGTGGGTGAGGTGCAGCTGGGTCGCTTCCCTGCCGCCCGGCTGCCGGAACTCGAGGCGGCCATCGTGCCGGCGTACGCCGAAGGTCTGCGAGCCGAGGGCGTCGACGTACCCGAGGCCGTCATCCGGCGCGCGCACGCCCTCCAGCTGCTCATCTACTCCGGCGTCTCCGCGCTGCCCTTCGAGTACCTCGACGCCGAGCCCACCCCGGAGCTCGTGGCGATGGCCCACGAGCGGGCCGCGATCGCCCGGTTCTCCCTCGACCTGCTCGACGCCACCACCTGACCGCCCCACCCCACCTTTCCCAACTCCCGCGCGCCTACCGTCGCGAATCGGCCCGAAATTGCCGCGCGGAGCGACGGCAACCCCGCGGGAGTCGGGGAGGAGCAGACCTCCAGGAGGGGGTTAGGTGAGCTCGAGGCCCGGGTAGAGCGGGTGCTTGTCGAGCAGCTCCGCCGAAGCTGCGCGGACCCGGTCGGCCACCCCGTCGGCGAGGGTGTACGTCGCCTTCGACGGCCCGCCGGCCTTGGTGGTGCCCGGCGTGGTGTTGGAGAGTACGTCGACCATCAGCTCGGCCACCCGGTCGAACTCGTCGTGCCCGAAGCCCCGGGTGGTGAGCGCGGGCGTGCCGAGGCGGACGCCGGAGGTGTACCACGCGCCGTTCGGGTCGGCCGGGACCGAGTTCCGGTTGGTGACCACACCGGCATCGAGGAGCGCCGACTCCGCCTGGCGCCCGGTGATCCCGAACGACGACACGTCCAGCAGCACGATGTGGTTGTCGGTGCCGCCGGTGACCAGGTTGGCGCCCCGGGACAGGAAACCCTCGGCCAGCGACTTGGCGTTGGCGGCGATCCGCTGGGCGTAGTCCGCGAACGCCGGCTGCCGGGCCTCCGCCAGGGCCACCGCCTTGGCGGCCATCACGTGGGACAACGGCCCGCCCAGCACCATCGGGCAGCCGCGGTCGACGTCGGCGGCGTACTCCTCCTGCGCGAGCACCAGCCCGCCGCGCGGCCCCCGTAGGGACTTGTGCGTCGTCGTGGTCGTCACGTGCGCGAACGGGACCGGGTCCTCCTCGCCGGTGAAGACCTTGCCGGCCACCAGCCCGGCGAAGTGGGCCATGTCCACCATCAGCACCGCGCCCACGTCGTCGGCGATCTGCCGCATCTTGGCGAAGTTCACCCGGCGCGGGTAGGCGGAGTAGCCGGCGATGATCACCAGCGGTCGGAACTCGCGGGCGCGCGCGGCGACCGCGTCGTAGTCGAGCAGCCCGGTGGCGGGATCGGTGCCGTACTGCTGCTGGTGGAACATCTTGCCGCTGATGTTGGGGCGGAACCCGTGGGTGAGGTGGCCGCCGGCATCCAGCGACATCCCCAGCAGCCGCTGGTTCCCGAGCTCGGAACGCAGGCTCTCCCAGTCCTCCTCCGACAGCTCGTTGACGTTCTTGGCGCCGAACTTCTCCAGCCACGGCCCCTCGACGTGGTGGGCCAGGATCGACCAGAAGGCGACCAGGTTGGCGTCGATGCCGGAGTGCGGCTGGGCATAGGCATACGGCGCGCCGAACAGCTCGCGCGCGTGCTCGGCGGCCAGCGCCTCCACGGTGTCGACGTTCTGGCACCCGGCGTAGAAGCGGTGCCCGACGGTGCCCTCGGCGTACTTGTCGCTGAACCAGGTGCCCATGGTGAGCAGCACCGCCGGGGAGGCGTAGTTCTCCGAGGCGATGAGCTTCAGCGAGCTGCGCTGGTCGGCGAGCTCCTGTCGGGTCGCCTCGGCCACGCGCGGCTCGACCGACCCGATCACCTCCAGGGCCTGGGAGTAGGTGCTGCTGATCAGGGAGGCGGCGTCCGTCATGGCGGACAGCCTAGGGCTCAACCGAGGCATCTCGCATTATGGACGACCGTCCCACTGCATGAGATTCCGACTTGTGAGAAGAGTGTCCGCCCCCTGAGACTCTCTGACATGACCGCCGCAGCGCCCCTCTTCCTCGTGGCCCGACGCCACGTGGACTACGGCCGCACGCGCAGCATGATGTGTTGGCATTCCTGACCAGCCGCCCTCCGCGCAGTTGACCCGACGGCACTCCAGGCCCAGCGGCCCCGCCGATCGAGCGTCGCGCGCCACCGCCGACAGTCGAGGAACGCCCCAGTCATGACCGATCTCCGCTACACCGCCCGTCCCGCTACCGGGACGACGATCCCGCGCCCCAAGAAGGGCGAGGGTCAGTGGGCGCTGGGCTACACCGAGCCCCTGAACAAGAACGAGCAGGCCAAGAAGGACGATGGGCCGCTCAACGTGCGCGACCGGATCCTCAACGTCTACTCCCGCCGCGGCTTCGCCTCCATCGACCCTGCCGACCTGCGCGGTCGGTTCCGGTGGATGGGGCTCTACACCCAGCGCAAGCCCGGCATCGATGGCGGCAAGACCGCCGTACTCGGGGAGGAGGAGCTCGACGACGAGTTCTTCATGATGCGGGTCCGCACCGACGGCGCCCTCCTGACCGCCGCCGCCGTGCGTGCCCTCGGCACCATCGGGGCCGACTTCGCCCGGGACACCGCCGACGTGACCGACCGGCAGAACATCCAGTACCACTGGATCCGGATCGAGGACGTGCCAGCCATCTGGGACCGGCTGGAGGCCGCCGGCCTCTCGACGCTGGAGGCGTGCGGGGACTCGCCCCGACCGTTCCTGGGGTCGCCGGTCGCGGGGGTCGCGCGCGACGAGATCATCGACGGCTCCGCGGCGCTGGACGAGATCAAGCGGCGCTACATCGGCAACCCGGACTTCGCGAACCTGCCGCGGAAGTTCAAGACCGCGCTCACCGGACACCCCAGCCACGACGTGTGCCCCGAGACCAACGACGTGGCGTTCGTCGGCACCGTCCACCCCGAGCTCGGGCCCGGCTTCGACCTGTGGGTGGGCGGTGGCCTCTCGACCAACCCGATGCTCGCGCAGCGGATGGGGGTCTGGATCCCGCTGGAGCAGGTGGCCGACGCCTGGGAGGGCGTCGCCTCGATCTTCCGCGACTACGGCTACCGCCGGCTGCGCTCCCGCGCCCGGCTGAAGTTCCTGGTCGCGGACTGGGGCATCGAGAAGTTCCGCGAGGTCCTCGAGAACGAGTACCTCGGCCACCGACTCGTCACCCTCCCCTCTCCCCCGTCGCCGACCGGGCACCGCGACCATGTCGGCGTCCACGAGCAGAAGGACGGGCTGCGGTACGTCGGGCTCGCCCCCGTCGCCGGCCGGGTCAGCGGCACCATGCTGGTCGCACTGGCCGACCTGATGGAGGAGTACGGCGCCGCCGGTGCCCGCCTGACGCCGTACCAAAAGATCGTGCTGCTCGGGGTCGAGCCGACCGTGGTCGACGCGCTGCTGGACCGGCTCGACGCGATCGGGCTCACCGCGCGGCCGTCGAACTGGCGCCAGAACACGATGGCCTGCACGGGCATCGAGTTCTGCAAGCTGGCCATCGTCGACACCAAGAACCGGGCGCGGGACCTGGTCGCGGAGCTCGAGCGCCGGTTCCCCGAGCTCGACACCCCGATCACCGTGAACGTCAACGGCTGCCCCAACGCCTGCGCCCGGACCCAGGTGGCGGACATCGGCCTGAAGGGGCAGCTGGTGCTGCACGAGGGGCGGCAGGTCGAGGGCTTCCAGGTGCACCTGGGCGGCGCCACCGGGCTGGGCGCCAACTTCGGCCGCAAGCTGCGCGCCCACAAGGTGACCAGCGCCGAGCTCGACGACTACATCACCGCGGTGGTGAGCAACTACCTCGACGACCGGGACGCCGGGGAGTCCTTCGCGACCTGGGTGGCTCGGGCCGACGAGCAACTGTTGCGCGGCGATCGGGTCCTGGAGGCGGCGTCATGAGCGAGCGTGCCGTGCCTTTCCACTGCCCCTACTGCGGGGACCCCGACCTCTGGCCGCACGAGACCGCCGACGGCAGCTCGCCGCACGGCAGCTGGGAGTGCCGGTCCTGCCAGCGCGCGTTCTCCCTCAAGCTGCTCGGGCTGCTCCGACGGGAGGGCCGGTCATGACCGCGGCCACGGCGAGTGCTGCATTCAGCTCACGCGGCAGCCACACTGCTGGCCGCACCGAGACCGAGCTGCGCGAGCTGGTCTCCCACGTCGGGGCGGAGCTCGAGCTGGCCCCGGCCGAGTACATCATCGAGTGGGCGGTCGCGACCTTCGGGGACCGGTTCTGCGTGACCTCCTCGATGGGGGACGCGGTGCTCGCCCATCTCGCGTCGCGGGTGGCGCCGGGGATCGACGTACTGTTCGTGGACACCGGCTACCACTTCGTCGAGACCCTGGGCACTCGGGACGCCGTGGAGGCCACGCTGCCGGTCAACCTGCTCACCATCACGCCGGTGCAGTCGGTGGCCGAGCAGGAAGCGACGTACGGACCCGAGTTGCACCGCCGGGACCCGGACCGCTGCTGCGCGCTGCGCAAGGTCGAGCCGCTGGTCTCCGCACTGGAGCAGTACGACGCGTGGGCCACCGGGCTGCGCCGAGCCGAGACCCGCAACCGGGTGATCGCTCCGGTCGTCGGCTGGGACGCGACGAAGGGGAAGGTCAAGGTCTCCCCGCTCGCGCGCTGGAGCGACGACGACGTGGCCCGGTACGTCGACGAGCACCAGGTGCTCGTCAACCCGCTGGTGTACGACGGCTACCCCTCCATCGGGTGCGCGCCCTGCACCCGGCGGGTGGCCCCCGACCAGGACCCCCGCAGCGGCCGCTGGGCCGGCACCGGCAAGACCGAGTGCGGCATCCACACCTGACCTGTCCGTTTCCCCACCCACCACCCGAAGGGAGAGCCCACCCATGGCAGCCCCCGCACTGATCGCCCTGGCTCACGGGAGCCGCGACCCCCGCTCCGCGCGCACGGTGACCGCGCTCGTCGACGCGGTCAAGGAGATGCGCCCCGACCTGCGCATCGAACGCGCCTTCCTCGACCACTCCCGGCCCTCGTTCGACACCGTCGTCGACCGGCTGGCCCGCAAGGGTCACGAGGAGATCGTGGTGGTGCCGCTGCTGCTCTCGCGGGCCTACCACGCCACCGTGGACGTCCCCGCAGCCGTGGCCGACGCCGCCTCGCGCCACCCGGAGCTGCAGATCCGCGCCAGCGACATCCTGGGCCTCGAGCCGTGCTTCCTCGAGGTGCTCGACGTTCGACTGCGGGCGGCTCTGAAGGAGGCTCGGGTGCGGGAGCTCGACGCGCTGGTACTGGCCGCCGCAGGCTCCTCGGACCCGCTGGCCAACCAGGCCGTGGCCCGGCTGGCCAGGGTCTGGGGGGCGCACCACAAGCTGCCGGTCACCGCGGCGTTCGCGTCGTCGGCTCCCCCGGCCACTGGCGAGGCCGTGCGCGCGTTCCGACGGGAGGGCCGCCGCCACGTCGCCGTGGCCTCGCTGTTCCTCGCCCCGGGGTTCCTGCCTGACCGGGCCGCGGAGCTGGCGCTGGAAGCCGGCGCCGTCGCCGTGTCCGAGCCGCTCGGCGCCCACTCCGAGATCGCCCGCACCATCCTGGCCCGGTACGCCGTCGGCGCCGTGGAGCTCGTCCCCGTCTGAGGTCCGCTGCTGTTCCCCGACTACCGCGCGCCTACCGTCGCAAATCGGGGCGAATCGGGCGCCTGCGGCGACGGTAGGCGCGCGGTAGTTGGGGGTTACGGACTGCGGACGACCTCGAGCGGTACGAGGATCTCAGTCGATGAGCAGGTTCCAGACCACTACTCGGCCATCGGGGCGACGCTTGAGTTCGGTGTACCGGTACTGGGTGTACTCGCACTCGCCCCACTTCGGCCCCGGGTTCCCCCAGCACGCTAGAACCTTGTAGGGGCCGTCCTGGCGGTGGTGCTTGATGGCCCGGAACACCCGACGAGTGCTCGTGTGGTGACGCACCCACCCCCAATGACGTTTCGTGGCGTGTCGCCCAAACGTGCGACCGAAGCGCATCCAGAACTTGGGGGCTGCCTCCGTGGCGAGCCGCCGGTGGACAAGCGGCGCTGACGTCGCGACTGTGATGAACGGATCGGTGGAACTCATTGGGGTCGCGAATGCTGGACTGATGCCACCACCGAACAACGCACCAATCGTGATCGAGGAGATGAGAAACTTGCGCAGCCCCACCGCGGTCTCCTTCCGCTTGGACTTGTTCGACGCTACTCCTGGGCGGACAGTCTGAACAGGCCACGAGGGAGCGCCCTGTTTCCCCGACTGCCGCGCGCCTACCGTCACAAATGGGGGCGTTCCGGGCTCCTGCGGCGACGGTAGGCCCGCGGTAGTTGGGGAAGGGGGCCGCGGTAGTTGGGGAAGGGGGGCGCGGTAGTTGGGGGTGGGTCCGGGGGGTCGGGGCGCGGGTGGGTGGTCAGCCGACGAGCTGGTCGAGGAGGCGGTCGAGCTGGCGGGCGGGGTCGGCGGTGACCCCGCCGTGCACGGGGCCGGGTCGGACGACGGTGCTGCGGGGAGCGCTCAGGAACCCGAACCGGGTGCCGAGGCTCGGTTCAGCCGCGGCCGCGCCGCCCCGGGCGTCGCCGGCGCACACTCCCTCCACGAACTCCAACGCGGCGCACACCTGGTCCAGGTCGATGCCCGGGTCGAGCGCGGTCAGCCGGCCCTCGTCCACGTGCCACGCGCATTGGAGGAACGTGGCGGCCTCGCAGTAGACGACGACCCCGACGTTCACGAACTCCTCTCGGTCCGCACGGGGGACGCACCGGAGTACGACGTACTGGTAGGGCAGCCTGTGCATCACGCCGCCCCGGGGAGCCAGGCGCGGCTCGCCAGCCGTGCGGTGAGGAAGTCGACGTACGTCGCCCGGACCTGGGCCACCGACTCGGCACCCGGGACCGGCTCCAGCCAGTCGTCTGGAACCAGGCCCACCACCTCGGTGAACGCTTCCGGCCCCAGCGAGCCGCGGAGCTCGTCGTCGACCTCCGCCACCCGTGGGAGCGCATCCAGCAGGACGTGCCCGGCCGGGTCCCACGGCTGGGCGGCGAAGCGATCCGGGTCGGTCACGCCGCCGGACCAGGCGTGGTGGAAGTACAGGCAGGCACCGTGGTCGATCGCCCACAGCTCGCCGTGCCACACCAGCAGGTTGGGGTTGCGCCAGGTGCGGTCCACGTTGGCACAGAACGCGTCGAGCCACAGCAGCCGCGGGCCCGCCTCACCGACGGCCGCTGCGTCGGCGTCGTACCCGAACGCACCGGGCAGGAAGTCGATGCCGAGGTTGAGGCCGGGGCTGGCGTTGAGCAGGTCCTGCACCTCCTCGTCCGCTTCGTAGCGGGCGATCTCGGGGTCGAGATCGAGGCCGACGAGCCGTGGGGTCCGGATGCCGATCCGGCGTGCCAGCTCACCCACGATCACCTCCGCCACCAGCACCCGAACGCCCTGTCCGGCCCCGCGGAACTTGCACACATAGGTCCCCAGGTCGTCGGCCTCGACGAGCCCGGGCAGCGACCCGCCCTCCCGCAGTGGGGTCACGTAGCGGGTCACGGTGACGGTCGGGATCACGCGACGGGCGCCTCGTCCACCAGCCGCTGCCGCTCCTCGGCGACGTCGAAGTCGGCCGCGGGCCACTGGAGGTCGAGGCCGCGCAGGGCGTCCAGCAGCAGCCCGCCGACGGCAAGGTTGCGGAACCACTTGCGGTCGGCCGGGATCACGTGCCAGGGAGCGACGTCGGTGTTCGTCCGCTCCAGGGCCAGCTCGTAGACGGTGCGGTAGTCGGCCCAGTGGGCGCGTTCGTCCAGGTCGCCCGGGTTGTACTTCCAGTGCTTGGTGGGGTCGTCGAGCCGGGCCAGCAGGCGCTCCTTCTGCTCCTCTGCGGAGATGTGCAGCATGCACTTGAGGATGGTCGTGCCGCCGGCGGCCAGCTCCGCCTCGAACTCGTTGATCGCGTCGTAGCGTCGCTCGATCTCCTCCGGCTCCGCCCACCCGTGCACACGCACGATCAGCACGTCCTCGTAGTGCGACCGGTCGAACACCCCCACGTAGCCCGGGTGCGGCACCGCCTTGCGGATCCGCCAGAGGAAGTCGTGCTGCTTCTCCTCGTCGGTCGGGGCCTTGAACGAGGTGATGCGCACCCCCTGGGGATCCATCAGGCCCACCGTGTGACGCAGGGTGCCTCCCTTGCCGGAGGTGTCCATGCCCTGGAGCACCAGCAGCACGTTGCGGGTCGAGCCGGTGGAGCGCTCGGCGAAGAGCCGCTCCTGGAGGTCGGCCAGCTCCTCCCCCATCGCGGCCAGCGCCTCCTCCCCAGCTGTCTTGTCGCCGGTGAAGCCGGGCGTGGCCCGCGTGTCCGGGGCGGTCAGGTCGACGGGTCCGGGAGGGAGTCGGAGCGGGTGCTGGGCCATGCACACACCCTAGGCTGCGTCGGGCCGCTCCCGCCTCAGCCCAGCACGCGAGACACCTCCAGGGTGCAGCCCACCACGGTCGCCACCGCGCCTCCGGAAGCGGGCTCGTCGAACCACACCCCCCGCGTGAAGCCGAGCTTGTCAAGCAGTCGCAGCGAGGCCTCGTTGCGGTGGTCGGGCGCTGCGAAGTACGCCGAGACGTGGGGGAACCGGTGCCGGGTCCGCAGCATCCACACCCAGAGCGAGCGGGTGCCGATCCCCCGCCCGGTCCAGCCGACCTCGCCCACCGCATAGTCGACCCCCACCGCGGTGGGGTCCGGGCAGAGCAGCGCGAACTCCGGATAGTCCGCGATCCGGTAGTCCTGGACGAACCCGACCGACCGCCCGTTCACCTCCGCCACCCACATCCGGGTGGGGGTGGCACCGTCGATGCGTGGTCCGTACTTGGCCTCGATCGCGGACTCGGTCAGGTCGCCGGACTCCTGCCACCAGCGCTGCACGTGCTCGCTGCGCCGCCACCTCCAGACGTCGCCGAGGTCGCCACGGGTCATCGCTCGCACGGTCACGGTGACGTCGGGGTCCACCACGAAGCGCTTGACGTCTCCGGAGAGGTCCACCGGCAGCGGTTCGCCGACCACGCTCGCGCCGGTACGGCGAGCAGCCGCCAGCCAGGACTCCCCCTCGTGGACGACACCGCTCAGCTCACGCCCCCGGTGCTCCACGACCAGGTGGACCGGATCGGTCATGTCCCGAGGCTAGTGCCCCGGTCTGCCGCTCCGCCCGGTCAGAGATCCTCCCCGGCGGACTCTGCTTCCAGCTCGTCGCGCACCACCGCGAACACGAGCCCCGACGGATAGCCCTTGCGGCCCAGCATGCCCACCAACCGTCGGGTGGCCACCGTCGGCTCCAGCCCACGCATGGACCGCAGCTTCCGCCGGACCAGCACCCGCGCCGCCTCCTCCTGGGTGGCGGTGTCGACGCCGGCCAGCGCCTCGACGATGTCGGCCTCGGCCACCCCCTTGCACCGCAGCTCCTCGCGCAGCGCCCGCGGGGCCAGGCCACGTCCGGCCTGCCGGCTCTCCACCCAGGCCCGCGCGAACGCGGCGTCGTCGACGAGCCCAACCTCCTCGAAGCGGTCCAGCAGGGTCTCGGCGACGTCGTCGGGGACGTTGCGGGCGGCCAGCTTCGACCGCAACTCGGCGCGGCTGCGCGCCTGTCCGGTCAGCTGGTCGAGCAGGATCTTCCGGGCCACCGACTCGGGGTCGGGCTCGGGTCCACGATCGACCTCGTCGGGGGCCGGCCCGGCCAGCTTCGGCTCAGAAGTCATCGATCCCGATCGGCTCGTCGGAGAGCACCTCGACCTCCTGGTCGACCTGCGGGCCCACGCCCAGCTTCTCCAGGATCCGCTTCTCCAGCTCGTTGGCCAGGTCGGGGTTGTCGCGCAGGAAGGAGCGGGCGTTCTCCTTGCCCTGACCGAGCTGGTCGCCCTCGTAGGTGTACCAGGCACCCGACTTGCGGACCAGGCCGGCCTCGACCCCCACGTCGATCAGGCCGCCCTCCCGGCTGATGCCGCGGCCGTACATGATGTCGAACTCCGCCTGCTTGAACGGCGGGGCCACCTTGTTCTTCACGACCTTGACCCGGGTCCGGTTGCCGACCGCGTCGGTGCCGTCCTTGAGCGTCTCGATCCGTCGGACGTCGAGGCGGACCGACGCGTAGAACTTCAGCGCCCGGCCGCCGGTCGTCGTCTCCGGCGATCCGAATAAGACTCCGATCTTCTCCCGCAGCTGGTTGATGAAGATCGCGGTCGTGCCGGCACCGTTGAGGGCGCCGGTCATCTTGCGCAGCGCCTGGCTCATCAGCCGGGCCTGGAGGCCGACATGGCTGTCGCCCATCTCACCCTCGATCTCGGCCCGCGGCACCAGCGCGGCGACGGAGTCGATGACGATCAGGTCGAGGGCGCCGGAGCGGATCAGCATGTCGGCGATCTCGAGCGCCTGCTCACCGGAGTCGGGCTGGGAGACCAGCAGCGCGTCGGTGTCGACGCCGAGGTTGCGCGCATACTCCGGGTCCAGCGCGTGCTCGGCATCGATGAACGCCACGATCCCCCCGGAGCGCTGCGCACTGGCCACCGCGTGGAGCGCGACAGTGGTCTTGCCCGAGGACTCCGGGCCGTAGATCTCCACGACCCGGCCGCGCGGCAGCCCACCGAGGCCGAGCGCGACGTCGAGGGCGATCGACCCGGTGGGGATCACCTCAAGGGGTGCCCTGGTGTCGTCGCCCAGCCGCATCACAGAGCCCTTGCCGAACTGCTTCTCGATGCTGGCGAGCGCGGCGTCCAGGGCCTTCTCGCGGTCTCCTGAGCTCATCTGTGGTCCCCTCGGTCTCGTCATGCTTTGTCTGCCGGGCCTTGCTTCCTGCCTCGTCGGGCTCGACGCTAGACGGGACCGCCGACACCCTGGGATCGGGTGGGAGAGCGGTGGAGTACGTCGACCAGCGCGTCACCTGTGGAGCCAATTTAGGCCGAACAGGTGTTCGATCCGACCACCCGGGCCCGGCGTGTCGCAGAACAGGTCCACACTCCGGACGAGATAACTCATGTAATTAGATCGTTCTTATACACTTTAGGACGTGACCACCTCCTCTCCCACTCGCGACCGACTCCCCGACTTCCTGGTCATCGGTGCGCCGAAGGCCGGCACCACTGCCCTGCATGCTGCGCTCACGCAGCATCGCCAGCTCTATCTGAGCCCGGTGAAGGAGCCCAAGTACTACATGTGCGGCGATTCCCCGCCGCCGGCGTACAAGGGCCCCGGTGATGCGCACAGCAACCAGGAGTGGATCTGGCAACGGCCGCGCTACACCGCCCTGTTCCGCGACGCACCGGACGACGCGCTGTGCGGGGAGAGCACGCCGTTCTACCTCTACAACCGCGACGCGCGGCGGCGGATCGCGGCCGACGTGCCGCACGCGAGGATGATCGCGGTGCTGCGCGACCCGGTCGATCGGCTCTACTCGAACTGGATGCATCTGTGGGCCGACGGCCTCGAGCCGTGCCCCGACGTGGTGGAGGCGTGCCGGCGGGAGCAGTGGCGCATCGACCGGGGCTGGGCGCCGTTCTGGCACTACCGGGCGCTCGGGATGTATGGGCGTCAGCTCGCCGACCTGTTCCAGCACTTTCCGCGCGAGCAGGTGCTGCTCCTGCGCTACCGCGACCTCGTGGAGCGTCCGGAGAGCACCCTGTCCCGGGTGTGGGCCTTCCTCGGCGTGGCCGACACGCTGGTGCCCACCATCCCGAACAACAACAGTCGGCCGTTCGTGCGCAGTGGCCCCACCACGAAGGTGCTCGGCCCACTGATCAGGGTCGGCGCCAGCGGTGGCGCCCACTTCCCACCCCAGGTATGGCGCACGGTGAGTCGACCGCTGCTCGGACAGCTGCACAGCCGGGGTCGGCACAACCGGCCCAAGCTCACCCCGGAGCAGCGGACGGCGCTGCTGGAGCCGTTCCTGCCCGACATCGAGCTGTTGGAGCAGGTCAC
>CAZKEZ010000044.1:0-21395 GCA_964551905.1 uncultured Nocardioides sp.
TCAATTCATCGACTATCACACACTGTTGAGTTCTCAACCACCACACGCACACCGAGGATCCTCGCGGACCTGCTCGGGGGCAACCTGAAAGAACTTACCGGTTGCCCGGACCCGGGTCAACTTGGCGCGCCCGCCCCCGGCGCGGCCCGGCCGGCCGGTACGCCGAGACCGTCGGCTCCCCCTCCAGCCAGAACCGCCAGGGGCGGTCGGCGGCGTGCCGGAGGCCGACCCGTGGACCGGTGGCCACCGGGCCGGGATGCTCGGTCTCACTCGGCAGCAGGCGCAGTCCGGAGGCCTCGGCTGCCGGGTCGAGCAGGTCGGTGCCGTTGTCGGCCAGGTCCACGCCGAGGGTTCGGCAGAGCCGTGCCGGCCCGCGGGCCAGGTCGCGGTCGCGGACGCCGGGACGGCGGGCGCGTGCGACCTCGTGGCCGGCCACCACCTCGCCGGCCCGCATCAGGACCGCCGCCGCGACGCCGTCCGGCCCGCACACGATGTTCGCGCAGTGGTGCATCCCGTAGGTGAAGTAGACGTACAACCGACCCGCGGGGCCGAACATGACCTGGTTGCGGGGGGTGGCGCCGCGGTAGGCGTGCGAGCCCGGGTCCTGGGCGCCGGCGTACGCCTCGACCTCGGTCAGCCGGACCGCGACCTCACCCCGGCGTACCAGCGCACCGAGCAGCCGGGGGGCCGCCTCCAGCGAGGATCCCCCCAGCACCTCGAGGAGCTCAGTCGAATCGCTCACGCAGCACCGCCACCCGCGCCTCGAGCTCGGCGAGCTGCTCACGGACCCGCTCGGGCGAGGTGCCACCGCGGCCGGCGCGGGCCGCGACGGATCCCTCCACCGTCAGCACCTCACGCACCTGAGGGGTGAGCTCAGGTGAGAGCGCGGCGAGCTGCTCGTCGGACAGGTCGAAGAGCTCGATGCCGAGCTCCTCGCACTTCCGCACGCAGGCGCCGGCGACCTCGTGGGCCACCCGGAACGGCACGCCCTGCCGGACCAGCCACTCGGCCACGTCGGTGGCCAGTGAGAAGCCCTGCGGAGCCAGCTCGGCCAGGCGAGCGGTGTCGAACTCCAGGGTCGCGAACATCCCCGTGAAGGCGGGCAGCAGCACCTCGAGGGTGTCCACCGAGTCGAACGCCGGCTCCTTGTCCTCCTGGAGGTCGCGGTTGTAGGCCAGCGGTAGCCCCTTGAGCGTGGTGAGCAGCCCGGCCAGGTTGCCGACGAGCCGGCCCGCCTTGCCACGCGCCAGCTCGGCGATGTCGGGGTTCTTCTTCTGGGGCATGATGCTCGACCCGGTCGACCAGGAGTCGTGCAGACGCACGAACCCGAACTCGGCCGTCGACCACACGATGACCTCCTCGGCGATCCGGCTCACGTCCACGCCGACCAGGGCGGCCACGAACACGAACTCGGCCACGAAGTCCCGGGCGGCGGTCCCGTCGAGGGAGTTGGCGCTCGAGCCGGCGAACCCCAGCTCGGTCGCGACCAACTGCGGATCCAGGCCGAGGGTGTTGCCGGCGAGGGCCCCGGAACCGTAGGGGGACTCGGCCGCCGTGCGGTCGCGCCAGTCGGCGAGCCGATCCACGTCGCGCACCAACGGCCAGGCATGGGCGAGCAGGTGATGGGCCAGCAGGATCGGCTGGGCGTGCTGGAGATGGGTGCGGCCGGGCATCACCGCACCCTCGTGGGCGCGCGCCTGGTCGGCCAGCGCCGTCACCAGGTCCAGCACCAGGCGGGCCAGGAGCTGCGCGTGGTCGAGCAGGAAGGCCCGGAACAGCGTGGCGACCTGGTCGTTGCGGGAGCGGCCGGCGCGCAGTCGGCCCCCGAGTTCGGCGCCGACGTCTTCGATGAGCAGCCGCTCCAGGGCGCCGTGCACATCCTCGTCCTGGGGACCGGGTTGCAGCTCCCCGGCATCGAAGCGCCGCTCCAGGCTGCCGAGTGCGGCGTGGAGTGCGTCCGCGTCCGCCGGCGTCAGATGGCCGGCGGCGACGAGGGCGTTCACATGCGCATGGGAGCCGGCCAGGTCGTACGGCGCCAGGCGCCAGTCGAAGTGGGTCGAGCGGGAGAGTGCCTCGAGCTCGGGGCTGGGGCCGGAGGCGAACCGGCCGCCCCAGAGTGCGCCGGTGTTCGTCGCGCTGTTCTCGTCCACCATCACGCGCCTGCCAGCTCAAGCAGCCGGACGGCCAGCTCGGGTCCGCTGTCCGGGCCGCGGCCGATCACCAGCACCGTGTCGTCGCCGGCGATCGTGCCGAGCACGCCGGGGAGCTCGGCCTTGTCGAGGGCGGAGGCGAGGAACTGGGCCGCTCCGGGCGGAGTCCGCAGGACGACCATGTTGGCGCTGCCCTCGGCAGTGACCAGGAGCTCGGCCGCCAGCCGACTGAGCCGGTGGGTGGCTCCGGTCGTGGGGTGCGGCGGGGTGGGCGTGCGGTCACCGCCCTCGGCGGGGACGGCGTAGACCAGGGCGCCGGAGGCGGCGCGCACCTTGACCGCGTCCAGGTCGTCCAGGTCGCGCGACAACGTGGCCTGGGTGACCAGGACCCCCTCGGCGGCCAACAGGTCGGCCAGCTCGGTCTGTGAGCGGACTTCGTGATGGGTCACGAGGTCGATGATGCGCTGCTGGCGGGCGTTCTTGGTCTGGGGGCTCTGTCCGGTTGCGTGCTCGGTCAACGTTCCTCCTGCCAGGCGAGGTCCACAATGGCGGGCCAGGCATCGAGGAAGGCCTCGACGTCTGCGTCCGCCAGGATCAGTGGTGGAGCCAGTCGGATCCGCTCGGGGGTGGGGTTGTTCACGAGGTAGCCGTGCGTCTGGGCCGCCCGCATCACCTCAGTGGCGCGCGGGGCGGTGAGGTCCAGCCCGACCAGGAGGCCTGCGCTGCGCGTCTCGGTCACTCGCGGATCCGCCGCCAGGCCCTCGGCGAGGCGAGCACCCAGCGCGGCGGCCCTGGCCAGGAGGTCGTCGCGCTCGATGACGTCGAGGACCGCGAGGGCGGCGGCGCAGGCCACCGGGTTCCCGCCGAAGGTGGTGCCGTGCTGGCCGGGCTGAAGCAGTCCCGCCGCGGCTCCGGTGGCGAGGCAGGCCCCGATCGGGATCCCCCCGCCGAGCCCCTTGGCCACCGTGACGATGTCGGCCCGGACCGGTTCCGCGAGCGCCGGGTTGTGGTGGGCGAACCAGGCGCCGGTGCGGCCGACCCCGGTCTGCACCTCGTCCAGCCACAGGAGAGCGTCGTGCCGGTCGGCGATCGTCCGCGCGGCCGTGAGGTACTCCCTCGGCGGGATGACCACTCCGGCCTCACCCTGCACCGGCTCGAGGAGGATCGCGGCGGTCTCGTCGGTCACCGCGGCGGCGAGGGCGGCCGCGTCGCCGTACGGCACGAATGTGACCCGCCCGGGCAACGGTTCGAACGGGCTCCGGTAGGCCTCCTTGGCGGTCAGCGCCAGCGCTCCCATGGTGCGGCCGTGGAAGCCACCGTCGGCCGCGACGACGTGGCTGCGGCCGGTGCGGCGGGTCAGCTTGAGAGCCGCCTCGTTCGCCTCGGTGCCGGAGTTGGTGAAGAACACGCGGCCGGCGGTCTCCCCCGCGGGGGCCAGCAGCGCGAGGAGCCGTTCAGCGAGCCGGATCTGTGGAGCGCTGGCGAAGAAGTTCGAGATGTGCCCGAGGGTGCCCAGCTGCTCTGTCACCGCGTCCACGAGAGCTGGGTGCCCATGGCCGAGTGCGTTGACGGCGATCCCGCCGAGCAGGTCGACGTACCGGCGACCCTCGCTGTCCCACACGTGGGCGCCCTCGCCCCGGGTGAGGACCAACCGGGGTGGGCCGAAGGTGTTCATCAGCGCGCCGGCGTACCGCTGCCGCCAGTCGACGGTGGGGGCGGCAGTCACGACGCATCCTCCGCAGACCCGTTGGCCGGCCGGATCTTGGTGGGGACGCCGGGGAGCACCTGGGTGCCCACGCCCTCGTCGGTGAAGATCTCCAGCAGCACCGCGTGGGTCTGCCGGCCGTCCACCACGGTGGCCTTGGGTACGCCGCTCTGGACAGCCTGGAGACAGGCCGCCATCTTCGGCACCATGCCGCTGGCGAGCGTGGGCATCAGCGCCGCCAGTGCCTCGGGACTGATCTCCTTGATCACGTCGTCGCTGGCCGGCCAGTCGCGGTAGAGCCCCTCGACGTCGGTGAGCACGAGCAGCTTCTCCGCACCCAACGCCACGGCGAGTGCGGCGGCGGCAGTGTCGGCGTTGACGTTGTGCACCTGGCCGTCCGCGTCAGGGGCGACGCTGGACACCACCGGGATCCGGCCGGCCTCGATCAGGTCCACCACGCTCTCGGGTCGGACCCGAGCCACCTCGCCCACCAGCCCCAGGTCGACCTCCTCGCCGTCCACGATCGTGTTGGTGGGCTGGGCGGTGAACAGGCCGGCGTCCTCGCCGGACAGGCCGACGGCGAGCGGGCCGTGCTGGTTGATGAGTCCGACCAGTTCGCGCTGGACCTGGCCGACCAGCACCATCCGGACCACGTCCATCGCCTCCGGAGAGGTGACCCGCAGCCCGCCCCGGAACTCCGACTCGATGCCGAGCCGATCGAGCATCCGGGAGATCTGCGGGCCGCCGCCGTGGACCACCACGGGCTTGAATCCCGCGAACCGGAGGAACGCGATGTCCTCGGCGAACGCGGCCTTGAGTGCGGGGTCGGTCATGGCGTTGCCGCCGTACTTCACCACCAGGATCTTGCCGTGGTAGGCCTTCAGCCAGGGCAGCGCCTCGGCCAGCGTGGCGGCCTTCGCAGGGTCGGGTTTCTTCATGGGCTCTGTCTCGTCGGCGTCAGGAGCTGTAGGCGCTGTTCTCGTGGACGTAGGCATGCGTGAGGTCGTTGGTCCAGATCGTGGCCTGCTGCGCGCCGGCCTTCAGGTCGATGGTGACGGTGACCTCCCGCGTGGCCAGGTCGACGGTGGCCGGGTCGTCGGCGGGGGCGGAGTGCCGGCACACCCAGACGCCGTTCATGGCCACGTCGAGGTCGGCGGGGTCGAAGGCGGCCCGGGTGGTGCCGATGCTGGCCAGCACCCGTCCCCAATTGGGGTCCTTGCCGAACACGGCCGCCTTGAACAGGTTGCTCCGCGCCACGCTGCGGCCGACCTCCAAGGCCTCCTCCTCGGACGCGGCGTTCAGGACGGTGATCGCGATCTCGTGGTCCGCGCCCTCCGCGTCCCGGAGCAGCTGCTGGGCCAGGTCGGCGCAGGCCCGGGTGAGGGCCTCGGTGAAGTCCGCCGGTGTCGGCGTGACCCCGCTCGCGCCGCTGCTCATCAGGGTCACGGTGTCGTTGGTGGACATGCACCCGTCGGAGTCCAGCCGGTCGAAGCTGACTCGAGCGGCGTCCCGGAGGGCGGCGTCCAGATCGGGGGCAGGGACCACGGCGTCGGTGGTGAGCACGACCAGCATGGTCGCGAGCTGGGGGGCGAGCATGCCTGCGCCCTTGGCCATGCCGCCGATCGACCAGCCGTCCCCCTGCACCACCACCTGCTTGGCCACGGTGTCGGTGGTCATGATCGCCTGGGCCGCGGCGTCGCCCCCACCCGGCGTCAGCTGGTCGTGCGCCGCATCGACCCCGGACAGCAGCGCCGCACGGTCGTTGGCCAACCCGATCAGGCCGGTCGAGCACACCACCACGTCGATCGCACCGATGCCCAGCCGCTCGGCGACGCGCTCGGCCACTCGGTGGGTGGTCAGGAAACCGTCCGGGCCGGTGTAGCAGTTGGCTCCGCCCGAGTTGAGTACGACGGCGCGCACCACACCGTCCTGCACCGCCTCGCGGCTCCAGAGGACCGGGTTGGCCTGGCAGCGGTTGCTGGTGAAGACCGATGCGGAGTCGAACGTGGGGCCGTCGTTGACGACGAGCGCCAGGTCCCTCCCCCCGCTCGCCTTGAGTCCCGCCGCCACTCCGGCGGCGCGGAACCCGGCAGGCGCCGTCACGCTCATGGGGCCAGCCCCACTGTGGTCAGGCCGGTGGTCTCGGGCAGCCCCAGCGCCAGGTTCAGGCACTGGACGGCGGCTCCCGCCGTGCCCTTCGTCAGGTTGTCGACGGCGCCGACGGCCACCAGGCGGCCGGCGGCTTCATCGACGGCGACCTGGAGGTGGACGGCGTTCGCGCCGGTCACGGCCTGGGTCTGCGGCCACTGCCCCGGTGGCAGCAGGTGCACGAACGGCTCGTCGGCGTACGCGGCGGTGTAGGCGTCGTACGCCTCGGCCTGGCTCACCGGCCTGGCGAGCGGTGCCGAGCAGGTCGCCAGGATGCCGCGAGAGAGCGGCACCAGGACGGGAGTGAAGCTGACGGCGACGTCGGCGCCGGCCACTCCGCTGAGGTTCTGCACCATCTCCGGCGTGTGGCGGTGCCCGCCGCCCACGCCGTAGGCGGAGACGTTGCCCATCACCTCGCTGCCGAGCAGGTGCTGCTTGGGTGCCTTGCCGGCGCCGGACGTGCCGCTGGCGGCGACGACCACGACCTCGCGCTCGACCAGCCCGGCCGCGAGCGCCGGGGCCAGCGCCAGGGTCGTGACGGTCGGGTAGCACCCGGGAACTGCGACCCGGCGGGCCCCCTGGAGCTTGGCCCGGTGGCCGGGCAGCTCCGGGAGCCCGTAGGGCCAGGTGCCCGCGTGCGGCCCTTCGTAGAAGCGCTCCCAGGCGGCGGCGTCGGAGAGCCGGAAGTCGGCGCCGCAGTCGACGACCACTGTCTCCTCCCCCAGCCGCTCGGCCAGCGGACCGGACTCTCCGTGCGGCAGGGCCAGGACGACGGCGTCGTGGCCGGCGAGCGTCTCCGCTGTGGTGGGCTCGAGGATCCGGTCGGCGAGTGGGACCAGGTGCGGGGCCAGCGCGCCGAGGCGCTGCCCGGCACTGGTGTGGCCGGTCAGCGCGCCCACACTCAGCTGCGGATGACCCAGAAGGAGGCGCAGCACCTCGCCTCCGGCGTACCCGCTGGCTCCGGCGACGGCGACACTGAACGTGGACACCTGCATGACTATACAGGTGTCTGCATGATGATGCTTGGGGGTCGATGGTGCGCTGGTCGGCGGCCGGGGCTACGTTCGGAGCATGGCCACTCTCGACGCCCCCGACTACCTCGAGCACCTCCGGGCCGACTCCGCCCGGTTCCGTGAGGTGCTGACCACCTGCGCACCCGACGCTCGGGTGCCCGGCTGTCCCGCGTGGGACGCGGCGGAGCTGCTCCACCACCTCACCGTCGTGCAGCACTTCTGGGGCTGCATCGTCGCCGATCGTCCGGCGGGACCGGAGGGGGTGAGCGAGCCGGAGCAGGCAGCGACGTATGAGCAGCAGCTGCTGGACTTCGACGCGGCGTCGACCCGGCTGGTCGACGCCCTGGCCGCGGCCGCGCCGGAGGAGAAGGCGTGGACCTGGTCCACCGATCAGACGGTCGGCTTCATCTTCCGGCGGCAGGCCCACGAAGCCCTCATCCACCGACTCGACGCCGAGCAGACGGCCGGGCAGGTGACGCCCCTGGACGCGGCGCTGGCCGCCGACGGTGTGCACGAGGCGCTGGACATCATGTTCGGGACCTGTCCACCGTGGGGTCAGTTCTTCGGACTCCCCCACCACCTCCGGGTGGATCTCACCGACAGCGGCGACACGATCTGGGTGCAGCTGGGCCGTCTCCACGGCACGGATCCGGAAGGCATCGACCACGAGGAGGATGCGATCGCCGTCGTCGACGATCCGGGTGCGGAGCCCGACGCGGTGATCGCCGGACCGGCAGCGGCGCTCGACGCCCGGCTGTGGCGCCGCGACGACGGGGCGGCCATTCACGTCTCCGGGGACCTCGCGATCGTGGACCACTTCCGGACCGCGATCCACCGCCCGATCGACTGATCCCCGGAGGGCTCGAGCTCAGCTGCCGCGGGCCGGCCGCCAGCGGAAGGCGACCTTGACGATCCCGTGGTCGCCGGTGCCCTTGGCCCGGTGCACCGCGGACTCGGTGTCGTTGAGGTGGTCGTTGCTGATGGCCAAACCGTCGAACAGCCAGAGCCGGCGCAGGCTGTGGTCGTAGAACTGCTCACTGACCAGCACGTGGTCCAGTGACTCGCGCAGGTCCTCGTGGACGTGCGTGTAGTAGACGTCGCGGGTGTCCCGGTACTCCTGCAGCGTCTGGGCCGTGTAGAGGCTGATGTCCCCGCCGCCCTTCGTGTCACCCACCAGGTAGCGCGGCTGCTCGGTCAAGATGTTGATGGTGTTGCTGTGCTGACCGTCGTTCAGGTCGCCCAGCACGATCACCGGTGTCACCGTGCCCTTCATCTGCTGGGTGAGCAGCACCCGCAGCGCAGTGGCCTCCGCCGTACGTCGGATCGTCGACAGCGCGCCTCCGAGGGCAGTGCGGTGGTCGCCGTGCACGTCCGGTTCGTACCAGGGCTCCCGGTGGATCTCGGTGGGCAGCTTGGACTTGAGATGCGCGACGTACACGCGGGTCAGCGGCGGTGCCTCGCGCAACGCCACCTCGAAGGTCAGCACCGGCCGGGAGAACCCGTCGATGCCGACCTGGATGTCGGGGGCCTGCGGGTCCGCCGTCGAGGACTGCAGGCGCAGGGCGTCCGGGAAGCGTTCGACCCAGGTCGGCGTCCCCCGCAGGAGTCCCTTGCGCACGAGCGCGGCGCAGATGATCCGACCACCGGTGGCGGGCTCGGCGAGCAGGTCGTAGTCGTCGTCGAGGTTGGCGCGCTCGAGGATCGCGTGCATCGGGTCGGCGTGCCAGAGCTCTTGCAGGCCGATGATGTCGGCCTGGAGGTCGCGCAGCCGGTCCGCGCACCAGCGCAGCTTCCGGGCGTACTCCTCCTCCGTCCACGGCTGCTGGCGCGGGTTCATCCGCTGACCCGGCAGCTGCAGGTTGTAGAGGTTGAACGACGCGACGCTGAACTGCTCCAGGTCCATGACGACCTCCCTAGCGCCAGCCTAGATCCGGAGCCAGGTAGTTGAGTACGGACTCGAGGACGTGCGCGTTGTACTCGACGCCGAGCTGGTTGGGCACCGTGAGCATCAGCGTGTCGGCGGCCGCGATCGCCTCGTCCTCGGCGAGCTGCTCGACGAGCCGGTCCGGCTCGCCGGCGTAGGTCTTGCCGAACCGGGCGATGCCGCCGTCGATGTGCCCCACCTGGTCCTGGCTGCGGGACTCGGCGCCGAAGTAGGCGCGGTCGGCGTCGCTGACGATGGGGAAGATGCTGCGGCTCACCGAGACCCTGGGCTCACGCGGGTGGCCGGCGGCCTTCCAGGCGTCCCGGAACCGTTGGATCTGCTCCGCCTGCAGCTGGTGGAACGGGACACCGGTGTCCTCGGTCAGCAGGGTGGAGCTCATCAGGTTCATCCCCTGCTGCGCCGTCCACTCGGCGGTGTGGCGGTTGCCGGCTCCCCACCAGATCCGATCCCGAAGGCCAGGTGAGTGTGGCTCCAGGCGTAGCAGCCCGGGTGGGTTGGGGAACATGGGCCGAGGGTTCGGCTCGGCGAACCCCTCCCCCTCCAACCGCTCCAGGAACACCCGCGTGTGCTCCCGGGCCAGATCGGCATGGTCGTTGCCCTCGGCCGGCACGTGGCCGAAGTACCGATAGCCCTCGATCACCTGCTCCGGCGAGCCACGACTGATCCCGAGCTGGAGCCGACCGCCAGCGATCAGGTCGGCCGCCCCGGCGTCCTCGACCATGTAGAGCGGGTTCTCGTACCGCATATCGATCACGCCGGTGCCGATCTCGATCCGGGAGGTGCGGGCGCCGATCGCCGCGAGCAGGGGGAACGGCGAGGCCAGCTGTCGGGCGAAGTGGTGCACCCGGAAGAACGCGCCGTCCGCGCCCAGCTCCTCGGCCGCGACAGCCAGGTCGATCGACTGCAGCAGCGCGTCCGAGGCCGAGCGGGTCCCGGACTGGGGTGAGGGCGTCCAGTGGCCGAAGGAGAGGAATCCGATCTTCTTCACATCACGCCAACCGGTTGAAGCATCAACTTGTTCCCCGCCATTTGCGCCGGGTCAGCCGCCGTTTGCGCCGGGTCAGCCGCCGTTTGCGCCGGGTCAGCGTTGGACGGCGCCGTGGGCCTCGGCGGCGGCGGCCACGGCGGCGGCCCGGGCGGCTCCGGTCTCCTCCTCGGTCAGCGTCCGGTCGGGGGCCCGGAACCGGAGCCGGAAGGCCAGCGACCGGTGGCCGTCGGGGACCTGGTCGCCGGCGTAGACGTCGAAGAGCCGGATCGACTCCAGCAGCTCCCCGGCGCCTTCGCGCAGCGCGGCCTCGACCGCGGCGACGGGGACGGTGTCGGCCACCATCAGGGCCACGTCCTCGCGGGCGACCGGGAAGGACGAGAACGTCGGGGCCTCGACCACGTCCACCCCGTGCCGGAGCAGCTCGTCCAGGTCGATCTCGGCCGCGGCGGTGCGCGGCGGGACGCCGTACGCGGCGCACACCCGTGGGTGCAGCTCGCCGGCGTGCCCGAGGACCACGTCACCGATGCGCAGCTGAGCGCACCGGCCCGGGTGCCAGGGCGCGCGCCGGGCGGCCGACGCCTCCACGGACACGGCCAGGTCGCCGGCCACCTCCCGCACCACGGCGATCGCGTCCTGCCAACCGGCCGGCCGCCCCGCGCCCCACCAGCCGGAGCGCTCCCGCTCCCCGGTGAGGACCAGCCCCAGGTGCAGCGGCTGGGCCGGCAGCGCCTTGTCGAGGTCGTCGAGCTCGCCCTCGGTGGGTCGGCGGTCCACCGGCAGGATCGGCGCGGGCGGGCCGCCGCGCGGCAGGGTGACGGTGGCGGTCTCGAAGAGGGCCAGGTCGGATGCTCCGCGGCCCACGTTGCGGGCGGCCGCCTTGAGCAGCCCCGGCAGCAAGGTGGTGGTCATCGCCGGCTCCTCCGCGGAGAGCGGGTTCGCCAGCCGCAGCAGGGTACGGCGGTCGTCGTCGGCGTCGAGGCCGAGCGCGTCGAGGTCCGCGGTGCCGATGAAGGGGAAGCTGATCACCTCGACCAGTCCGGCGCCGGCCAGGGTGCGGCCGACGCGACGACGCAGCCGCTGGTCCCGGGTGAGCCCGCGGCCCGACGGCGCGGGGGGCAGGACGGACGGCACATGGCGGTACCCGACGAGCCTGGCCACCTCCTCGACCAGGTCGTACGGGTCGGTCAGGTCTGGTCGCCAGGGCGGCACCACGGCGGTGACGCGGTCGCCGTCGGTGGTCACCTCGCAGCCCACGGCCCGCAGGTGCGCCACGGTCGTCTCGGCCGCGATGTCCATGCCGGTGACCCGGGCCGGCAGGTCCGCATCGATGGTGATGGCCACGCTCGGAGGCGGGGTCCCCTCGATGGTGACGCCGGGATCGGCGACGCCGCCGCCGTGCGCGACCAGCAGCTCCACCACCCGGTCGGCGGCCGCGGCGCAGATCGTGGGGTCGACGCCCCGCTCGTTGCGCTTGCCCGCCTCCGAGGTCAACTTGTGTCGTCGGCCGGTGCGGAACATGGAGACCGGATCCCAGGAGGCGACCTCCACCAGCACCCGGCTGGTCGAGGCCGACATCTCGGTGGTCTCGCCGCCCATCACGCCGCCGAGGCCGATCGGGCCGGAGTCGTCGCACACCACCAGATCCTCGACGGACAGGGTCCGCTCGACCCCGTCGAGGGTGGTGAGGTGCTCCCCCGCGGTGGCGCGGCGGACCCGGATCGGTCCGGCCAGCCGGTCGGCGTCGTACCCGTGGATGGGGTGCCCCATCTCGAGCATCACGTAGTTCGTGACGTCGACGGCCAGCGAGATCGAGCGCATCCCGGCGAGCTCGATCCGGCGCGCCATCCAGGTCGGCGTTGGCGCGGCGGCGTCGAAGCCGGTCACCAGCCGGGCTACGAAGACCCGGCAGCCGGCGGGGTCGTCGAGGTGGACCGGGTAGCCCCGGTCGTTCGCCTCCGGGGTGGGCCGCAGGGCGGGGTCGCGGAAGACGGCGCCGGAGCCGTGGACGGCGTACTCCAGCGCGGCCTCCCGGGCGACGCCGCGCAACGACAGCGCGTACGCCCGGTCGGGGTTGATCTCGAACTCGATCACCTCGTCGCGGAGGTGGAGCACGTCGACCGCGTCGTCGCCGGGTGACCCGGCGTCGGGAGGCAGCACGATGATCCCCGTGTGGTCGTCGCCGAGGCCCAGCTCGCGGGCTGAGCAGATCATTCCGGCGGACACGTGGCCGTAGGTCTTGCGGGCCGAGATCTCGAACCCGCCCGGCAGCACGCCGCCGGGCAGCACCATCACCACCAGGTCGCCGACGGCGAAGTTGCGGGCCCCACACACGACCCACTGCGGCTCCCCGGTCCCGTTGGCGTCCGCGACGTCGACGGAGCACCAGCGGATGGTCTTGCCGTTCGTCTGTGGCTCCTCCTCGAACGTGAGCACCCGGCCGAGCACGAGTGGACCTGCCAGTTCGTGCCCCGGCCGCTCGACCGCCTCCTCCTTCAGGCCGAGGTCGGTGAGCCGGTCGGCGAGCTCGGCGGCGCCGAGGTCCTCGGGCAGGTCGACGTAGTCGCGGATCCACGACAACGGCGCCCGCATCAGAGCTCACTCCCGAAGGCGGCGGAGAACCGCACGTCGCCCTCGAAGAAGTCGCGCAGGTCGGTGGCGCCGTGCCGGAACATCAGAGTCCGGTCGATGCCCATCCCGAACGCGAACCCGGTGTAGCGCTCCGGGTCCACCCCGCAGGCCACGAGCACCCGCGGGTTGACCACCCCGCAGCCGCCCCACTCGATCCAGCCCTCGCCGCGACAGGTCCGGCAGGCGGCCACGGCCGTGGGCTCGCCCCGGCAGACGAAGCAGCGCAGGTCCACCTCGGCGGAGGGCTCGGTGAAGGGGAAGTACGACGGACGGAAGCGGGTGTCGATCCCCTCGCCGAACATGGCGGTGGCGAAGTGGTCGAGGGTCCCCTTCAGGTGCGCCATGGTGATCCCATCGTCGACCACGAGGCCCTCAACCTGATGGAACATCGGGCTGTGAGTGGCGTCGTACTCGTCGGTGCGGAACACCCGACCGGGACAGACGACGTAGATGGGCGGCGTCCGGGTCAGCATGGTCCGCGCCTGGACGGGCGAGGTGTGCGTGCGGAGGACCAGGTGCTGGTCGGCCGGCTCGGTCCAGAAGGTGTCCTGCATGGTTCGCGCGGGGTGGTCCGGCCCGAGGTTGAGGGCGTCGAAGTTGAGCCACTCGGCCTCGACCACCGGCCCCTCGGCGATCTCCCAGCCCATCGCCACGAACACGTCGGCGATCAGCTCGGAGCCGGTGGTGACCGGGTGGCGTGCTCCACGGGGGAGGCGGTCGGCCGGGAGGGTGACGTCCACGGTCTCCTCGACCAGCATCCGATCCTCGGCCTCGGCCTCCAGCTCCGACTGCCGCGCCTGGAGGGCCTGGGTGACCGCGCCGCGGGCCCCGCCGATCCGCTGACCGGCCTCCTTGCGGGCCTGGGGTGGCAGCGCACCGATCTCACGGTTCGCCAGGCCCAGCGGCGAGCGGTCGCCCGCGTGGGCCAGCCGGACCTCCTTGAGCGCGCCCAGGTCGGTGGCGGCGGCGATGGCGGCCAGCGCAGCGTCGCGCATCGCCTCCACCTGGTCGGCGCGCAGTGGAGTGACCTCGACCGGGTCGTAGTCGGTGTTCGGTCCGGACATGGCACCGAAGTCTAGGTGGGACTCAGTCGCCGCCCGCGAAGCAGCCCACGGCGGCGTCCGGAAGGTCGGCCTCGACCAGCGCCGACCGGGCGCGAGCACGGCCCAGGTTCCACGACAGGGGCCGGTCGTCCTCGTCCACGGCGGGGACCAGGCAGACGGCAACCTCGGGTGGCAGCGTCACCACCTCCGGCACCGCGTCCGCGGAGAGGCCGGCCAGGTAGGTCTGGTCGATCTTGCCCGTGGTCTCGAAGCGCTCGACGTTGTGGCGGGCGATCAGGGCGTCGGGGTTGACCAGCGCGAGCCCGGCGAGCGCCGCGGCGCCGGTCAGCAGCGCCAGTCGGGCGATCCAGGGCGCGCTCAGCCGCACGCCGGCCACCAGGACGGCCAGCACCAGCAGGCCGAGCCAGCCCTCGAACACGTTGACGAGCAGCCGCAGGCGGGTGAACCCGTAGGCGTCCTGGTACACCTGGACCCGGTACAGCGCCGAGGCGACCACGACCAGGGTGAGCAGACAGAGCGCGCCGAGTGCGGCGCGCAGCCAGACCCGGTCGGAGAGGGTCTCTCGGGACGCCCCACGGCTGGCCAGCCACACCACGAGCAGGGTCAGGGCCGTGGCCAGGGTGAGCTGGACGAAGCCCTGGTGGACGTACTCCGCGTAGGTGATCCCGGCGGTTCGCTGCACGTACTCGTGACCGCCGAACACGACAGTGGCCTGCGAGACCAGGAAGCCCACGAAGACCAGGTCGACCAGCAGCACCGGCACCAGCCACTCGTAGCGGTGCCGGACCGGGCGGCGGACCGGCGGGTCGAGGTTCACCCGCGGTGGGTTGAGGGCGAGGTACGCCGCGGCCAGCACCACCCCGCCCACGAAGACGGCGACGAACGCGCTGTTGACGAAGCGCTGGGGGCGCCAGTCGGGGAGCAGCGAGTCCAGCCAATGCGCGAAGAGCGCGTCTGCCGAGGCGAACAACAGGGCGAAGACCCCGACCCCGAGCAGCGACCAGGTGAGGGTGCGCAGCACCGCCGGGACCCGGCCCCGGCCGACCAGGCCGGTCGCGGTCCGGCCCAGCCAGGGCAGCCCGCGGAGCCCTGCCAGCGGCCAGGCCAGCCCCGCGAGGACGAACGCCGGCAGGCTCCGGCCGCGGGTGACCGCCGCGATCAGGACCGCGGCACCGGCAAGCAGGCACAACGCCACGATCCACTCGGCGTCGCGCAGGACGACCGTCGATGCCAGCACCAGGCACAGCCCGATGCTGCCGAGCGTGTACGGCTCCCGGCGGTGTCGGGCGGCGTACCAGACCGTGCCGCCGGCAGCGAGCAGCACCAGCAGCGTCCCGAGGCCCCAGGGGTAGTAGGGCAGGACGACTCCCCCCAGCACGCCGGTGGCGATCGCGGCGAGCAGCACGTCGCGGCGGGCGCGCAGGCCGTCCTCGGGCCAGAACCGCCCGAACAGCGAGTCCCAACCTGAGCCCGGCAGCGGTTGCGGGAGGGGGGTGGTGGGTGGGACGACGGCGGGCGCGGGCATGGCTGGCTCCTCGATGGTCACGGGCGCGGGGTGGAGCGGCAGGTCGAGCCGGACCCGGGCGCCGGGACGGTCGGGGTCGGGGTCGACGAAATGCACCGATCCGCCGTGCAGAGTCGCGACCTGCCGGGCGATGGCGAGCCCCAGCCCGGTGCCTCCCCCGGCATGCTCGGTGAGCGTGCCGAAGCGCTCGAAGGCGCGCTCCCGCTGCTCGGGTGGGACGCCCGGACCGTCGTCGTCCACCTGGAGCGTCCACCCACTCCCAGCGGTGCCGCTCCGGGCGCTGACCGTGACCCGGCCGCCGGTGGGACTGTGCCGGGCCGCGTTGTCCAGGAGGTTGGCGACCAGCTGGCGGAGCCGGGTCGGGTCGGCACGCACGACGAGGTCCGGTGGCTGCACGGTGACGTCGAACCCGACCGACCGGGTCGGCAGGGTCAGCTCATCGGCCACCCGCCGCAGGAAGGAGTCCAGGGGCACCTCGCCGAGCTGAAGGGTGCGCACACCGGCCTCCGCCCGGGCCAGGTCGAGCAGGTCCGTGACCAGCCCGCCCAGTCGGCGGGTCTGGACGAGGAGCTCCGCCAGCACCTCCGGGGTGGGGGGCTCGACACCGTCGGCCAGGTTCTCCAGCCGCACCCCGAGGACCGTGAGCGGGGTCCGCAGCTCGTGGGAGACGGTGGCCACTAGGTCGCGCCGCTCCCGGTCGACGGCGGCCAGGTCCTCGGCCATGGTGTTGAACGCCCCGGCGAGCTGCCCGACCTCGTCGCGGGCCGAGGTGCGGACCCGGAGCGAGTAGTCCCCGCGAGCCATCGCCCGCGCGGCCGCCGTCATGTCCCGCAGTGGGGCCGTCATGCCGGCCGCGAGCAGCTGGGTGACGCCCAGTGCCGCCGCGATCGTGATCGGGATGCTCAGCCAGGGCGAGACCCCGCCCTGTGCCGCGAGGGTGACCAGGCCGGCGGCGACGGCCACGCTGGCTGCGACGAGCGCACCCAGCTTGACCTTCAGCGAGGTGATCCGGACCAGCGGCGCCGGCTGCTGGGTGCTCAAGACAGCTCCAGGGAGTACCCCACGCCGTGCACGGTCCGGACCCGGTCGGCACCGATCTTGGCCCGCAGCGCCTTGATGTGGCTGTCCACGGTCCGGGTCCCGGAGGCGTCCGGCCAGTCCCAGACCTCCGCGAGCAGGTGCTCGCGGGTGA
Organism: uncultured Nocardioides sp.; assembly: GCA_964551905.1. GTDB lineage: Bacteria > Actinomycetota > Actinomycetes > Propionibacteriales > Nocardioidaceae > Nocardioides. Next base: position 16,359 of record CAZKEZ010000044.1, read on the forward strand.
GCACCTCCCCCGGAGTCGAGGCCAGGCAGACCAGCAGGTCGAACTCGGTGGGAGTCAGGTGCAGTGGCACGTCGTCGCGGGTGACCCGATGCGTCCCGGTGTCGACCAGCAGGTCACCGATCCGCAGGGTCGCTGGTCGGCGCTCTGCCAGGGTGGCCGCTCGGTCGACCCGGCGCAGCAGGGCGGCGACGCGCGCCACGAGCTCTCGCATGCCGAACGGCTTGGTGAGGTAGTCGTCGGCGCCCGCCGCGAGCCCGGCGAGGACGTCCTGCTCGTCGTCGCGGGCGGTGAGCATCAGCACCGGGACCGGCCGGTCGGCCTGGATCCGTCGGCAGACCTCGAGGCCGTCGTAGCCGGGGAGCATCAGGTCCAGCACCACCGCGTCGGGGGTCTGCTCCGCGCACCGCGCCACCGCTCCCGGGCCGTCCCAGGCCTGCGCGACGTCGTACCCCTCGGCGCGCAACCGCGTCGAGACGCTGTCGTTGATGATCGGCTCGTCCTCGACCACCAGCACACGGCGGCGGGTCCCAGGAGTGCTCACCCCAGTGACCCTAGGTCGCGAACCGGGCCGTAGGCGGGTGCGACGTGTGAAGAGTCTGTGCAGGTTGGTGCGGTGGCTCTCAGTCGGTGTCGTCGGGTGCGGCGGGCCACTCGATGCGAACCCGGGCACCGCCGCCCGGTGCGTCGCCGATGCTGACCGTGCCGCCGTGGGCGCGGGTGAGTCCGTTGACGATGTACATCCCAAGCCCGGAGCCGCCGCGGACGCCTCCGGTCCAGAACTTCGTGAACACCCGGCGCCGGATGTCCGGGGCGATGCCCGCGCCCTCGTCGTCCACGGTCAGGGCGATGCCGGTCAGGTCCGACTCCCGACCGAGCGGGGTCAGCGACACGGTCACGACGCCGTCGCCGTGCCGCACCGCGTTCTCCACCAGGTTGGTCACCACCTGGGTGAACTTGTCGGGGTCGGCGTTCGGCTCGGGCAGGCCGTCCGCGGGCTGATAGGAGATGGTCCGCGCCGTGCCGGCCTGGACCGAGTCCACCACGCGCTGGACCAACGTCGCGGCGTCCACCGGTCGCGGGAAGATCGAGAGCCGTCCCGTGTCGATCCGAGCCACGTCGAGCAGCTCGGCGATGAGCCGGCTGAGCCGGTCGGCGTCAGCGTTGACAGTGGTCAGCATCAGCTTCTTCTGCTCGTCGTTGAGCTTGTCCCACCGGTTCAGCAGCGCTTGCACGAACCCCTTGACCCCGGTCAGCGGCGACCGCAGCTCATGGGCAACGGTGGCCACCAGGTCCGACCGCTCCCGGTCCAGCCGGGCCCGGCCACGGCCGCTGCGCAGGCTCACCGCCACCCCGGAGACCTCCCCGCGGGGTCGGTCCCGAGCCAGGCTCGCAGTGACCAGCACCTCCTCGCCGTTGGGCAGCAGCCACGACTGCTCGGGGACTCCCGTGCGGACGTGGAGCCCGTCGTAGGGCTGGTTGTGGGCGACCCAGTCCTCCCCGTCGGTGTTCTTGAGCGCAAGGACGATCGGCAGCGGCCGCCCCAGAGCGCCGTCCCGGGTGACCCCCAGCATCCGCTCGGCGGCGGCGTTGACGCCGGTCACCCGGCCCTGGGCGTCGGCGATGACCGCACCGTCGGGAAGGGCGTCGAGGAGCGACGCGGATGGCGGGGAATCCACCCGCGCAGCGTACTGTGATCGCCCGGAGATGCGGGTCCGAGACGGGGGTAGGACGGTGACGACCGGGTTCACGACGCCACGGCGGCTGGCCGTGGGACTCCTGGCCGGTGCGGTGTGGGTGCTGGCGCTGCTCGCGCCGACGCCGGGTACGGCGGCCCGCAGCGCACGAGCGGAAGCGACGGACCGCCCCAACATCGTGCTGATCACCGCGGACGACATGCGGTTGGCCGACCTGGAGTGGATGCCCTTGACGCGCGACCTCTTCGCCGAGTACGGGATGAGCTTCCGCAACGGGTTCTCACCGCACCCGCTGTGCTGCCCGGCCCGGGCCCAGATCCTCACCGGGCAGTACGCGCAGAACAACCGCGTGCTGACGAACAACGGCGTGTATGGCGGCTTCCCGGCCTTCCGGAACCGCGGGAACCACGTGGGGGCGTGGCTGGAGAAGGCGGGGTATCGCACAGCGTTCGTGGGCAAGTACCTCAATCGGTACCGCTGGCTGCGGGACGGTCCACAGCCCGGCTGGACGTACTGGGACCCCACGGTCACGGGCGTGTACGCCTTCACCGACTTCACCCAGTACCGCAACGGAGCCCCCGAGGTGTTCGTGGACGACTACATCACCGACGTCGTCAGGGACACCACGGTCGACCTGATCCAGGAGGGCGCGAACGACGATGCTCCCCTCTTCGTCTGGGCCTCCTACGTGGCTCCGCACACTGCCCTGGTCCTGGACGAGTCAGGCACCAGGGTGACCCGCCCGCCGATCCCGGCGCCCCGGCACGTGGGCCGGTACGCCGGGGTCACACCGGACAGCTGGGAGGATCCGGGCTACAACGAGCGGGACGTGCGGGACAAGCCCCGGCTGCTGCGCAAGCCCCGGGTCGACGCTGCTGCCCTCCAGGACCTCTTCACCCACCGCATCGAGTCGCTTGCCGCACTCGACCAAGCGGTGCAGCGGACCTTCACCGCCCTGGAGAACACCGACCAGCTGGCCAACACGATCGTGGTCTTCACCAGCGACAACGGCTTCAACCTCGGCGAGCACCGCCATGTGGGGAAGATCGTGGCCTACGAGCAGTCGGTGCGGGTGCCGTTCCTGGTGGCCGCCCCCACCCTGCCGGCCGGAAGCAGCACTGGTCGGACCGTCGCGCTGTTGGACCTCGCCCCCACCTTCCTGGAAGCCGCTGGGGCATTCCCCGGGCGCAAGCTTGACGGCCGTTCCTTCCTCCATGCGACCCCCAGCGACGGCGCCCGGCGCACCCTGCTCGTGCAGGCGGGAAACGACCGGGCACGCAAGGGAGGCAGGACGTGGGACTACCGCGGCCTGCGCACCACCCGCTACACCTTCACCAGGTGGTACACCGGCGAGGAGGAGCTGTACGACCGGCGGCACGACCCCGCCCAGCTCGGGAACCGGGCCGAGCGCCGGCGCTACCGCGGGGTAGTCGTGTGGGCCAGGAAGGCCACCCGACGGCTCGGCGACTGCGCCGGGGCATCCTGCCGCCGCGAGCCGCCACCGCCGCCGCGGGTGCGTTAACCGGGTCGGCGGTGGGCGCGGGCGGAGGCGTAGAGGCACACCGCCGCCGCCGCTGACAGGTTGAGGCTCTCCGCGCGACCATGGAGGGGGATCCGGACCCGATGGTCGGCAAGGGCGGCCAGGGCCTGGGGCAGACCCCAGGCCTCGTTGCCGAACAGCCAGGCGGACCGAGCGTGCAGAAGCCCGTCGTCGATCGCTGCATCCAGGTCGAGCTCCCCGGCGCCGTCGGCGGCGAGCACGGTGAGGCCGCTGGCCCGGGCGGCGCCGACGGCGGAGGCGGGGTCGGCGACCCGGGCGATGGGCAGGTGGAAGAGGCTGCCGACGGTGGCGCGCACGGTCTTCGGGTTGTAGGGGTCGACCGACTCCCCGGCCAGCACCACGGCGTCGGCACCGGCGGCGTCGGCGGTGCGGATCACGGTGCCCGCGTTGCCGGGGTCGCGCACGTCGGCGCAGAGCGCGACGAGCCGCGGGCCGGACTCTGTCCCCGGCCCGGGCAGCACCTCGGCGATCGGACGATCGATGAAGTGGCACACCGCCACCAGACCTTGGGGGTGCACCGTGTCGCCCAGCGCGGCCAGCGCGCCGTCGGCGACCAGCGTCCAGCGGGGCGCGGCGGCGCGCAGGTCGGCGTACCGCTCCGCGGCCGCCGTGGTGGCGAAGACCTCCTCGACACACCCCGGCGTGCCGAGCGCCTCGGCGACGGCCTTGGGACCCTCCGCCAGGAACCGGCGTCGCTCGGTGCGGTCCGGCCGACGCTTGAGGCGGCGGGCGGCCTTCACCCTGGGGTTGCCGGCCGCGAGTGGCGGGTCCGGGCGGTCCGTCAGGAAGCCTTCGGTGCGTTGACGTCCTCGGGCAGCGCCGCCCGGGCGGTCTCGACCAGCGCCTCGAACGCGGCCGGGTCGTTGACGGCGAGGTCGGCCAGGATCTTGCGGTCCACCTCGACGCCGGCCAGGTTCAGTCCCTGGATGAAGCGGTTGTAGGTGATCCCGTGCGCCCGAGCGGCGGCGTTGATCCGCTGGATCCACAGCCGGCGGAAGTTGCCCTTGTTCTTGCGGCGGTCGTTGTAGCTGTAGACCAGCGAGTGGGTGACCTGCTCCTTGGCCTTGCGGTAGAGGCGCGAGCGCTGGCCGCGGTAGCCGCTGGCGCGCTCGAGGGTGGTCCGGCGCTTCTTGTGGGCGTTCACTGCCCGCTTGACGCGTGCCATGTCGTGTTACTCCCTAGGGTTTCGGGTCGAGCAAAGGTTCGGGTGGGCGGTGGCGGGTCAGCGCCCGAGCAGCTTCTTGGCGCGCTTGGTGTCGGCCTTCGACACCTCGGTGGTGCCGGACATCCGGCGGGTCATCTTGGAGGGCTTCTTCTCCAGGTTGTGCCGCAGGCCGGTCTTCTGGCGGCGGATCTTGCCCGAACCGGTCACCCGGAACCGCTTCTTGGCTCCGGAGTGGGGCTTGTGCTTCGGCATGATGTCGTGCTCTCTCTCGTCGTTGGTTCAGGCGTCGATGTCGGGATCGAGGTTCTCCGAGCGCCGGCGCTCCTTCTTCTGCGTCCCGCGGTGAGCGGCGGCGTTGGCGGCGGTGCGCTCCGCCCGCTCCTCGGCCTCGGCGGCGGCCCGCTCGGCCGCGCGGGACTCCTTCTCCGCGCGCATCTCGACCTTCGCCTCCGCCTTCTTCTTGTGCGGCCCCAGCACCATGATCATGTTGCGGCCGTCCTGCTTGGGGGCGGACTCGACGAAGCCGAGCTCGGTCACGTCCTCGGCGAGCCGCTGCAGCAACCGGAAGCCCAGCTCGGGGCGGTGCTGCTCACGACCGCGGAACATGATCGTGATCT
>CAZKEZ010000045.1:0-21242 GCA_964551905.1 uncultured Nocardioides sp.
GTGGCGTCGTCGAAGAACGCGCTCGCGTCGGCGGGCCGCTCCACGAAGTTCGGGTAGTCACCCACCTTGTGCGGGCTGACGACTCGGTCGAGCCGGGCGAGCTGGTCGTGCACCACCGGGTCGAGGGCGGGGTCGGGGACCACACCCAGGGAGAACAGCACGATCTGGCCGGGCAGGGTGGCCCGGGCCCCGGCACCCTCGGGCGCGCGGTTGAGGGCGCCACCGACGTGGCGCAGCTGCACCATCGTCAGCGCCGACCCGCGGGCGGACAGCTCGGCGATCGAGGCGATCGACTCCGCGGACAGGTCGTCCAGGAGCGCGGTGGTGCTGTGGAAGGGGACCGGCGACTCCGGGTCCATGGCCAGGGTCGCCAGCGCCGACGGCGGCTGCTCGGCGAAGGTGTCCAGGACCGGCCCAAACGCGCGGAACGGCCGCAACAGCTCCTCGCCGTCCTGCTGGGAGCCGAGGAACGCGCCCATCACGATCACGAACGACTGCCCGCGGAACGGCTCGGGTACCTCCTCCATCGGCGGGAAGTGCAGCATGGTCACCCACGTGGTCAGCTCCTCCGGCAGGTCCGGCAGCAGCCGGCTCCAGGTCGAGAGCACGTCCTCGGCAGCCTCGACGGGGAAGAACAGCGCGCCGGAGTAGAGCGTCTCGACGGGGATGACCGCGAACTCGACGGACGTGACGACACCGAAGTTGCCGTTGCCGCCGCGCAGCGCCCAGAACAGCTCGGGGTGCGAGTCCGCGCCCACCTGGAGGATCCGACCGTCGGCGGTGACCACCTCGAACGCGGTCACGGCGTTGGTCTGCATCCCGTGCTTGCGGGCCAGCCAGCCGATGCCCCCACCGAGGGAGTAGCCGGCGATCCCGACGTCGGGGGACGAGCCGTGCAGGGCAGCCAGACCCAGCTCGGAGAGCTGCGGGCAGACCCGCTCCCACTTGACCGCGGTCCCGACCCGCACCCGGCGGGCGGCAGCGTCGATGTGGATCTCGTCCAGGCGCGAGGTACTGACGATCAGCGTGTCGGCCAGGTCCCCGAGCGAGCCGGCCCCGTGCGCCGTCGCCTGCGGAGCGACGCGCAGGCCGCGGTCCCGGGCCCAGGCGATGGCCTCGGCGACCTCGAGGGCGTTCCTCGGCAGCGCGATCGCAACCGGTCGTTGGTCGGTCAGGACGTTGAACGCGCCGCGCACCGCGTCGTACTCGGCATCGCCCGGATAGGCGATCTCCAGCCTCGAGTCGGCCATCACCAGTGCGCGATACGCGCCGGTCAGGGTGCTCGAGTCGGTCATCTGCGTGGTGGTGGTCATCGGAATACCTTTCATCGAACATTGATGTGTAGCGAAAGTGAAACGGATGACCGAGGCCGTTGTCAATTCATCGAACAGACCTGTGCAATAATCTTTCGCATGGCACGGAAGTACGAGCAGCGGCGACGGGCCGAGAAGCAGGAGGAGACCCGGCAGCGGATCGTCCAGGCCGCGGTCGAGCTGCACCAGACGATCGGTCCGGCGGGTACGTCGATGAGCGCCGTCGCGGGTCGGGCGGGGGTGCAGCGCAACACGCTCTACCGACACTTCCCCGACGACCGGGCGCTGCTGATGGCGTGCTCGGGGCACTACAGGGAGGAGCACCCGCTGCCCGACCCGAGCGGCTGGGCGACGATCCCGGACCCGGTCGAGCGGCTGCGGCACGGGTTGCGCGAGCTCTACGCCTACTACGAGACGACCGAGGAGATGACCGCCAGAGTCGTCCGGGACGCCGAGGTCCACCCGGTCGTCCGTGAGGTGTCGACACTGCGGATGAGCGGTGCCACGCAGGAGATCGCGGGCGTCCTCCTGTCGGCCTGGCCGCGGGGCGCCAGCCGCAAGTCGTTGGTGGCGGCGGTGACGCTAGCGCTGGGCTTCCACACCTGGCAGTCCCTGGTGCGCGCCGGCGGACTGGCCACGCGTGACGCCGCGGACCTGATGGCGGGCATGGTCGGTCAGGCCGCCACGAGCCGCCGTCGCTGATCGCCGCGCCGTACTCGCCGCCGGCTCAGTGTTATGGCGTTCGTGCCGGATGTGGCTCGTCGGCGGGGGAGTCGTCGATGAGCTGGTGGCGGACCTGGTAGGTCTGGCGAAGGTTCTCGAGTGCGCGCTCGCCGTACCGACGACCCATCCTGGTCCGTAGCGGCAGCGTCGCCGGGACGAGGTCGAGCAGATGGTTGACCCGGGCCAGCGCCGCGCCGAAGGCCCGGATGAACGGTCCGAGCCGGGTCTTGGGGACGGCCAGGTCGTCGGCGATGACGTCGCCGAGGAACAGCCGCTCGAGCGCATGGACGACCGTCATCGCCCGCTTCTTCAGCGGCCCGGGCAGCAGCTTGCCGACCTCGATCACCAGGAAGTCGTGGTTGATGCCCGCGACCAGGTCCCGGCAGAAGTCCTCGACCGGCGGGCGGGTGAGCAGGTAGATGTCCTCCAGTCGCCGATGCTCCGCCTCGTCCGCGGCGAGCAGGGCGGGCGTGATGCCAAGCAGGTGGCCGAGGTAGCGCCAGCGGGCATACTCCGCGTCCTCCTCGTGCGGGAGGTACGGCGCGCCGATCGCCCGCATGCTCCGGAGTGGGATCAGCCCGAACTCCACCAGGGTGTAGGCGAGGTACGCCTGGCTGATCGGCACGCCCCAACGCTCGATGTCCCAGCGCTCATCCTCGGCGAGCGCAGCGCGGACCAGGGCGTGGATGATCCGCACCCGGACGGTCAGCTCGAACCCGGGCGCGTCCCGCCGCAGCCCGCCGGCGGTCGTGACCGCTTGGAGCCAGGTGCCGACCTCGATGGTGCGAGCGCCGGCGTTGGCGACGTACCGGCCGGTGAGCGCCAGCGGCAGCGACGCGGCCGAGTTGGCGTAGCCACTGAGTAGGGACGCGGCTCCGAGGGCGATCCCGGACTGGCGGGAGTAGCGCCGGATGTGGCGGCTGTCGCGGTCGATCCGCGCCAGGTCCACCCAGTCCGGTACGTCGTCGAGCTGCTCGAACAGCGCCCGCAGCGAGTCGGGCGCAGCAAGTACCTCGTCGATGCCCTCGCGGCAGGCCAGTCGCAGCATCCGCATCCCCCGGCCGTGACCCAGCTCGGCGAAGTCGGCCACGAAGGCGTCCGCCAGCGGGTCGCCCTCCCACACCGCGTCGCAGTAGACGTCGGCGAACGTGCCGAACCGACGCCGCGCCTCCTCGACCCGCAGCACCGTCGGTGGCGGAGCGCGGTGGATCCGTTCCGTGGTCACGGAGCAAGGATGCCGGATCATCGGCTTCCGGGAGGTCCCTCTTCAGAAGATGTGAGCAGGCCCGTCACGGACCTTCACCAGTCGCGGGCTGCTTGAGAGAATCGCGTCCATGTCGTCCGACCCGGGCCCTCCGCTCGGCACTGTGCTCGGTGTCTGGGCGCACCCCGACGACGAGGCGTATCTGATGGCCGGCACCTGCATGCGCGCCATGGATCAGGGATCGCACGTGGCCTGCCTGACGATGACGACCGGGGAGGCCGGCGAGTCAGCCGATGAACAACGGTGGCCGCAGCATGCACTGCACTCAATCCGTGCGAACGAGATCAAGGCGTCAATGGCCATCCTCGGCATCGAGGACCACACGCTGCTCGGCCTGCCGGACGGAGGGCTCGCTGATGTCAACGCTGCAGAGGGCGTCGATCTGGTGGCTTCCGTGATCGAACGGGTCCGGCCCGACACCATCCTCACCTTCGGTCCCGATGGCATGACGGGACATCCGGACCACATCACGGTCGGAGAGTGGGCCGGTCGCGCTGCGCTTGCCGTTCTCGGTGATCGATGTCGGGTGCTGGCCGCGACCAAGACCGATGACTGGCTCACGCGCTTCGCTGACCTCAACTCCGGGATCCTGACCGCGCCGCCACCCAGGACAGCCGCCGAGGACCTGGCCCTGCAGTTGGCACTCTCCGAGGTGGAGCTGGATCGGAAGGTGCGGGCCCTGCGTGCGCAGGCTTCGCAGACCAGTGGGCTCCTCGAGGCCTTCGGCGAGCCGGCCTACCGAGCCTGGGTTGCCGACGAGTACTGGGTCACCCGGGAAGCAGGACCTGAATAGGCCCCGCCGGGGGAGGTCAGGGCGCGAGCGCCTGGGCCAGCTCGGCCCGGGAGCCGATGCCGAGCTTGGTGTAGACCTTGCGCAGGTGGTACTCCACGGTCTTCGGTGACAAGAACAGTGCCGCCGCCGTCTCTCGGGTGGTGCGTCCCTCCATCAGCAGCAGGCTGACCTGGAGCTCCTGGGCGGTGAGGAGACTGCGCGGGTCGGTGCCGCGTCGGTGCACGGTCTCGCCGGTGGCGGCCAGCTCGGCCGCGGCCCGTTCGGCCCAGCGCGCGGCGCCGAGCGCCTCGAAGTCGTCGAGCGCCGCCCGCAGCTGCTCACGCGCGTCGACTCGGCGCCCGGCCCGCCGCAGCCACTCGCCGAACACCAGCCGGGTCCGGGCGGTCTCGTAGCGGTCCGGCGTGGCGGCGTGCATCTCCAGCGCGGTCTCGAAGCAGCGCTGCGACCCGCCGTCGGTGGCGACGAGCCCGGCGACGCGCGCGGCCCGGGCCAGCGCCCAGGGCCAGCCCTTGGCCTCGGCGGCGCTCTGGTACGTCGCCGCCACCGCCGCGGCCTCCGCGGACTCCCCGAGGTGCAGCAGCGCCTCGACCAGCTCCGGGCCGGGCATCAGGTCGACGTCGGCCAGCTCGTAGCGCGCCATCACGGTCTCGAGGATGCGCAGCTCGGCGACCGCCCGGGCCGGCTCGCCGAGGGAGAGCTCCAGCTCCCCGAGCGCGAAGTGCACCCACGCCTCGGCGATGTGCAGGTCCGCCATGGCCGGGGCGGCCAGCACCGACTCGGCGTGCGCCCGGCACTCCGCAGCTCGACCCTGGCGCGACTCCAGCCAGCACAGCCCGGCCAGCGACATCAGCTCCTCGGTGACCTGCCCGGTCTCCTGGGCGAGCCGGACCGACTCGCTGTAGTTGGCCGCGGCGTCGGTCCAGGCGGAGGTGGTCGCCTGGTCGCGCGCGACGTGCCACAGCACGGCCGGGAGCGCCCCGACGCCGGCCTGCCCGCGCAGCTCGTCGACGTACTCACGCAGCGTCCGTGCCTCGGTCGCGTCCCGCAGCACCAGCGGCACCAACATCACGCAGGGCAGCCGGTGGCCCTCGTAGTAGTCGCGGTTGGACCGGATGAGGGGTACGGCGGCGCGCAGCTGGTCGGCGCCCCCGGGCTCGCCGGCCAGGGAGCTGGCCAGCCCCATCGCGATCAGGCCGAGCGACAGCGCCCCGGGGTCGGTGACCGACGGGGTGAGCTCGACGAGCCGACTCGCCAGCTGCGAGGCGGCCGGCGCGCCGGCGAGGTAGAAGCTGGCATGTACGGCGTCGGCGATCAGCACGCACTGCTCGGCGGGGTCGGTGCTGAGGTCGGCGGCGGCGAGCAGCATCTCCCGGGCCTGGAGCAGCCGACCGCTGCGAGCGGCGATCGCCCCACGCAGGGCGAGCTCGCGGACCTGGGCCGGGACCGGTGGGTCCTCACGGACGAGGGCGTCCAGCAGGCCGAGGGCGCGCTCGGTGAGCCCGGCCGACCAGGCTGTCTCGGCCGCCTCGAGCAGCCGCGCGGTGCGTCGCTGCGGGTCCGGGCTGAGTCGGGCGGACCGCTCGAAGGCACCGGACGCGACCGAGTACGCCGCCCGGGACCGGGCCCGCTGGCCGGCGTCGGCGAGCAGGTCGGCGACCTCCGCGTCGGGCTGCCACACGGCCTCGGACAGGTGCCAGGCCCGGCGGTCCGGCTCGGTCTCCGGGAGCGAGTCCGCGACCGCGGCGTGGGCGGCGCGGCGCTCGCGGGCCGGGGCCTGGGAGTACGCCGTGGCCCGCACCAGCGGGTGCCGGAACAGCACCTGACCCGCGCGGACCGCGATCAGCCCGGCGTCCTCGGCCTCCGCGAGGGCGTCCGCCGGGACCCCCAAGACGCCGCCGGCCTTGGTGGCGGTCCGGAGGTCGCCGCCGGACACGGCCGCCACCAGCAGCGCGGTGCGGCACTCCTGGCTCAGCCCGTCGAGCCGCCGGGCGAACGCCGCGGTGACGGTGTCCGGCACCCGCACCGGCAGCTCCGCCGGGTCGGTGGCGAGGGTGTCGAGGGTGTCCAGGTCGTCGCCGGCGAGCTCGAGGAGCGCGAGTGGGTTCCCCGCGGCGAGGGTGAGCAGCGGCTCGAGCCGGTCGGGCACCAGCGGCGTCCCCGCGGTGCGGGCGACCAGCGCCTCCGCCGTGGAGCGGTCGAGCCCGCCGAGCCGCAGCTGCGGCAGCCCGGTGACCAGGTGGTCGCCCTCGGGGCTGCGGGTCGTCATCAGCACCGCGACGGGGTCGGCGGCGAGCCGTCGGGCCGCGAACACGATGGCCTCCGCCGACGGCAGGTCCAGGGTGTGCAGGTCGTCGACCGCGACGACTACCGGCGCCTCCTCGGCGTACAGCGAGAGCAGCCCGAGCACCGCGGCCCCGATCATGAACCGGTCCCGACTCCCGGGTGCAGTGTCGGCGAGCCCGAGCGCGCCGGTGAGCGCGGCGGCCTGCGGCTCCGACAGGCCGTCGATCAGGTCGAGGGCCGGCCGGAGCAGCTGGAGCAGCCCGGCGAAGGGCAGGTGCCGCTCCACGTCCAGGCCGGTGGCCCGGAGCACGCGCATGTCGTCCAGGCCGCTCAGCGCGTCGTCGAGGAGGGCGGTCTTGCCGACGCCCGGCTCACCGGCGATGGCGAGGGTGCCGCTCACGCCCAGGCGAGCGGTGGCCAACAACTGGCCGAGCGTCTCGCGCTCGGCCTCTCGCCCCAGGAGCGCAGGCTCCGCCACGGCCCCAGCGTAGGCGCACCCTGGTCGCGCCGCCACGCGGAAACTAGGGGGGTGCCCGGACGCGACCGGTCCGGGCGCGGCAGCAGGCTGAGGTCTCCCACACCACCCATCGGCACTCGGCCGAGAATCGGAGACATCGCACCATGACCATCACCGCCACCCCCGTCGACAACGGCGTCAACGTCGAGGCCCTCCTCGGTGCCCGCGCCGCGTTCGTCGAGACCCCCGAGCTCGCCCAGTTCCAGTGGCGCTCCTCGGTCACCTGGGTGAACGGCACCCACAGCCGTTCGGAGGTCGAGAGCTTCTACGGCCTCGCCGACGAGCAGAAGCACCACACGTCGTTCACGCTGGACACCGATCACCCCGAGCAGTTCGCCGCAACGGACATCGGCCCCACCCCCGTGGAGTACGTCCTGGTCGGCCTCGGATCCTGCCTCACCGCCGGCGTGGCCGCCGTGGCCCAGCAGCGGGAGATCCAGCTGCGCTCGGTCTCGGCGACCCTGACCGCCGAGATGGACCTGCACGGCATCCTGGGTGCCGACCCCGAGGTCCGCAACGGCTTCAGCGGGGTATCGGTCGCCTACACGATCGACGCCGACGCCTCCCGCGAGGAGATCGAGGCGCTCATCGCCCAGTCGCAGAAGCGGTCCGCCGTGTTCGACATCGTGACCAACCCGACCGACGTCAACGTCACCCTGGTCTGATGCCCACCGTCGCAGCGGTCGTGATCGGCGCCGGGCACTCCGGGCTGGCCATGAGCCACCACCTCGCCGCCCGCTCGGTGGACCACGTGGTCCTCGAGCGCGGCGAGGTGGGGCACTCGTGGCGCACCCAGCGCTGGGACTCGCTGCGGCTCCTCACCCCGAACTGGATGACCCGGCTGCCGGGCGCCTACCCCGTCGACGACCCGGACGGGTACGCCGCGGCGCCCCAGGTGGCCGGGTTCCTCCAGGAGTACGCCGCCGCCTCGGCCGCGCCGGTGGTCACGGGCACGACCGTGACCGCCGTCCGGCCGGGAGGCGGGGGCTTCGAGGTCTGCACCGACCGCGGCACCTGGGCGGCGCGCACGGTCGTCCTCGCGGCGGGGACCACCCGCACCGTCGTGCCGCCGGTCGCCCGGCGGTTGCCCGACGGCATCGTCTCGATCCCGGCGACCGACTACCGCAACCCCGAGCAGCTGCCCGTCGGCGGCGTGCTCGTCGTCGGCGCCTCGGCGAGCGGAGTGCAGCTCGCCGACGAGCTCCAGCGCTCCGGACGGCCGGTCACCCTCGCCGTCGGCGAGCACGTCCGGCTCCCGCGGCGCTACCGCGATCGCGACATCTTCGCCTGGCTGGACGCCGCCGGCATCCTCGACGAGCGCTGGGACGAGGTGGACGACCTGGTCCGCGCCCGGCACCTGCCCTCGCCGCAGCTGGTCGGTGGGGCGCACACCCTCGACCTCAACCGGCTCCAGGACTTCGGGGTGCGGCTGGTCGGCAGGTTCGCCGGCATCCGGCACGGCCACGCCCAGTTCTCCGGCGCGCTGGCCAACGTCTGTGCCCTGGCCGACCTCAAGCTGCGTCGGCTGCTCACCACCATCGACGACCTCGCCGGCGGCGAGGGGGAGCGTCCCGAGCCGACCGCGGTGCCCCGCAGCCCCTTGGACATCGACCTGCGCTCCGGCGAGATCCGCTCTGTCGTCTGGGCGACCGGGATCCGGCCGGACTTCTCGTGGCTGGACGTGCCCGTCTTCGACCACCGCGGCCGGCTCCGCCACGACGCCGGAGCGGTGGCCTGGCCCGGGCTCTACGTGCTCGGCCTGCCGCTGCTGCGCCGACGTCGCTCGTCGTACATCGCCGGCGCCGATGCCGACGCCGCCGACCTGGCCGACCACCTGCTGACGCGACTGGCCGGCGCGCGCGTCCCCGTCCCGATGGCCGCGTCATGAAGCCCCACCCGCTGGCCACCTCGCTGGCCGTGGCCGTCTCGGAGCGGTCCCCGGACGGCATCGGCGCCCACCTGGTCGACGACGTCCGGCTGCGGGCCATCCTCCCCGGCGGGCCGATCGAGGATCACGGTCGCGACGCGGTGCTGGCCCGGTACGCCCTGTGGTTCGGGGAGTACCAGACCGTGGAGCTGGCCGAGGCGTTCGGCGACGAGGTCGGAGACCGGGTGGTCGTGCACTACAAGCTGCTCTTCGACCTCCAGACCGACCCGAGGGTGCTCAGCCAGACTCTGGTGTGCACGCTGTGGGACGGCCTGGTGGGCCGGATCGACCTGGTCTGCTCGGGCTACCGGGAGCTCCCATGAGCCGCACCTGCCCCCACGCACTCGCCGCCTGGGGCGACTACGACCAGGACGACCCGTTCCCGCTGTTCGCCGAGGTCCGGGACGCCGGTCCGGTGCACGACGTGACGCTGGCCGACGGCCACCGCGCGTTCCTCGTCGTGGGGTATGCCGCCGCTCGCGAGGCCCTGAACCACCCCGACCTGTCCAAGGACATGCACGCCGCGCTGGCCCGTGATGGCGCGGTCGTGGCGGAGGGGCTGCCCGGCCCGGACTTCGCGCGGCACATGCTCAGCGTCGACCCGCCCGACCACACTCGCCTGCGCCGACTGGCCGCGACCGCCTTCACCCGGACTCGGCTAGCCGCGCTCGAGCCCCGGATCCGCGAGATCGCCCGGGAGCTGCTGGACGAGCTGGCCACCCGCGGGGAGGGGCCGGTCGACCTGGTGGCCGGGTACGCCGGCCCGCTGCCCTTCGCCGTCCTCGGTGAGCTGCTCGGCATCGACAGACCCGACCAGCGCCGGCTGGCCGGGTGGTTCGCGACGCTGCTCACGCCGTACTCCGGAGACTCCCCACCTCCCGCCGCCGTTGCCGCCTCGGACCACATCGTCGGCTACCTGGCCGACCTGGTCGAGCGGCGCTGGGCGGATCCGACGGACGATCTGGTCGGCGACCTGGTGCGCGCCTGCCGGGACGGCGCGCTCACGCGCCAGGAGCTGCGGTCCACGCTGTTCCAGCTGGTCGTGGCCGGCCACGACACCACCACCAGCCTGATCGGCAACGGCGTGGTCGCTCTGCTCACCCATCCCGAGCAGCGCGACGCCCTGGTGGCCGACCCGGGCCTGGTCCCGCGGGCGGTCGAGGAGTTCCTGCGCTGGGACGGGCCGGTGCCGCACTCCACGTTCCGCTACGCCACCCGCGAGGTGACGATCGCGGGCACCGTGATCCCCGAGGGGGTGCAGGTGCTGGTGTCGCTGGCCGCCGCGGGCCGCGACCACGAGCGCAACCCCGACGCGGAGACCCTCGACATCATGCGCACCGGGGGAGCGCACCTGGCCTTCGGGCACGGCATCCACCACTGCCTCGGGGCCCGGCTGGCCCGGCTGGAGGCGGAGATCGCGTTCACCGAGCTGCTGGCCCGCTTCCCCGGGCTGCGGCTCGCCGTACCCCGCGAAACGCTGCGCTGGGGCCATGGCGACGGGCTGGTCCTGCGCGGGCTCAGCGAGCTGCCAGTGCTCCTGTCGGAGCCCTTGCTGTCGGAGCCCTTGTTGTCGGGCTCCTTGTTGTCAGACTCCGGGGCGGAGGACACTGGCCCATGACCCGCGCGCGGGAGCCGGACACCGACGGCTTCGTCGAACGTGACGGCGTGAAGCTCCACTACGAGGTGTACGGCGACGGCACCCCGACGATCCTCCTGCTGCCGACCTGGACGATCATCAACACGCGGTTCTGGAAGCTCCAGGTGCCCTACCTGTCCCGGCACCACCGGGTGGTCACCTACGACGGGCCTGGCAACGGCCGCTCCGACCGCCCCCTGGACCCGGCGGCCTACGGGCACGACCGACAGGTCCGGTACGCCCTCGACGTCCTCGACGCCACCGGCACCGACCGCGCCGTCGTGGTCGGGCTGTCGATGGGCGGCCTGTGGTCGCTCCAGCTCGCCGGCGAGCACGGCGACCGGGTGCTCGGCACGGTGGCGATCGGCGCGTCGGTCCCGCTCACCGACCCGCATCAGGCCCGGGTGGCTTCGGGCGCCGATCCGTTTGCTCTGCCGCAGTCATCGGTGCCGTCGGTGCGGCGCGACCCGATCGAGCACTGGGCGAAGTACGACGCGGCGTACTGGGAGGACCGGCACGAGGACTTCCTCTGGTTCTTCTTCGGGATGTGCTTCCCCGAGCCGCGCTCCACCAAGCCGATCGAGGACTGCGTCGGCTGGGGCCTCGAGACGATCCCCGAAGTGCTCACCGCCGAGCGGCCGGCGCCGTACCCCAGCCGAGAGACCGTCGAGGGCTGGTGCGCAGCGATCACCTCGCCGGTGCTGGCCATCCACGGCGATCGCGACCTGATCAGCCCGGTCTCGCGCGGACACCGGATCGCGGAGCTGACCGGCGGGGAGTGCGTGGTGATCGCCGGCGGCGGCCATATCCCGCTGGCTCGCGACCCGGTGCCCGTCAACCACCTGATCCACGACTTCGCCACCCGCGCCGCCGGTGCTCCCGTCGCGCCGCGGCCGCGGTCCTGGACGAGGGGCCGGAGCCGCCGCAAGAAGGCGCTCTACATCTGCTCGCCCATCGGGCTGGGCCACGCCCGCCGCGACCTGGCCATCGCTCGGGCCCTCCGAACGCACCACGAGGACCTCGAGGTGGACTGGCTGGCCCAGCACCCGGTCACCCGGGTGCTCGAGGAGGCGGGCGAGCGCGTGCACCCGGCCAGCCGGTGGCTGGCCAGCGAGTCGGGGCACATCGAGAACGAGAGCGGCGAGCACGACCTGCACTGCTTCGAGGCGCTGCGCCGGATGGACGAGATCCTGGTGCACAACTTCCACGTCTTCGACGACGTGGTGAGCGACGGGGACTACGACCTGGTGGTGGGTGACGAAGCCTGGGAGGTCGACCACTTCCTGCACGAGAACCCCGAGCTGAAACGCTTCGCCTACGCCTGGCTGACCGACTTCGTCGGCATCCTGCCGATGCCCGACCTCGGCGAACGGGAGGCGCTGCTCACCGCGGACTACAACGCCGAGATGATCGAGCACATCGAGCGGTTCCCGCGGCTGCGGGACCGAGCGGTGTTCGTCGGCAACCCCGAGGACATCGTCCCGGACACCTTCGGCCCCGACCTGCCCGGCATCCGGGAGTGGACCGAGCGCCACTACGACTTCGCCGGCTACATCACCGGGATCGACGCCGACGACCTCCCCGAGCGCGCCGAGCTCCGCCGTACCCTCGGCTGGTCACCCGACGACCGGGTCTGCGTCGTCACCGTGGGCGGCTCCGGCGTCGGCAGCCACCTGCTCCGCCGGGTCAGCGACTCCTTCGACGCCGCCGCCGCGCGCGTCCCGGGCCTGCGGATGGTGGTCGTCACCGGCCCCCGCCTGGACCCTGCGCTCATCGAGCCCCGCCCCGGCCTGGAGGTGCACGCGTTCGTACCGGACCTCTACCGCCACCTGAGCGCCAGCGACCTGGCCGTCGTCCAGGGCGGCCTCACCACCACGATGGAGCTCGCGGCCGCCCGCCGCCCCTTCCTCTACGTCCCCCTCGAGCACCATTTCGAGCAGACCTTCCACGTCCGCCACCGCCTGGAGCGGTACGGCGCCGGCCGCTGCCTCCCCTACGCGGAGGCCGCCGACCCCGACTCCCTCGCGGCGGCGATCGCCTCCGAGATCGACACGCGCGTGGACTATCGACCCGTGGAGACCGACGGCGCCGACCGGGCCGCCGCCCTGCTCGCCGACCTCCTCTGACGCCCGCCCCCCGCCGGCGCCCGCCGGTCGAGGAACCCCCGCCGGTCGAGCCTGTCCCCGCCGGTCGAGCTTGTCGAGACCCGGCGAGGATCATCGTGTCTTTTCCGGCACTGGGTGCCGAAATTCCCACGCTGTCCGACCTACATCGGCGCCGTGTCCCGGCCGCCCGTCAGTCGCCACGCAGCAGGTCCATCAACTCGTTGGTGAGAGTTCGGTCTTCGCCCGTCCGCGCATGCGGTGCACTCAGGCATCCTGAGCCCTCCGTCGACGGTGGCCTATGCCGCGGATCGCAGTCACGTGGTCGCTGCGATCGGCGGCACAACCCGTTTGGACGGATTCCGTTGCGCCACCCAGGCACGCAGTCGCTGGAGGAACTCCTCGGCCGCATCTCTACTCACAGAGTGACCTTCGAGACTCTCGAGCCACCCGAGTACGTCACGACCGGGAACTACGTCGATCCCGTTGACGTGCGTGGGGCTTGGGACCTCGCTCTGCATGCCGCCCCACACCACTACGACGGGTCGCACCCCCAGGGGATTGGTGCGTGCTCGGTGCCGGGTCATCGCGCACTCCCCGATTCCTACCTCATCGCGACGCAGCTGTCAGGGCAACGCTCCGACACCCCGAATCCTCCGTTGGCCGAACGATCGGCCAACGCAGCCAACCGCCCCGGGCACCTCCGCGCCCGGCCGGCGTCCGCGTCAGCCCTGGATCTCAGCGGCCTCCGCGAGGATCTGGTCGAACTGGGCACCCATCGCGGCGGCGAGGGCCTGGGACCCCGACATCGGGCGCACCATCACCATGAAGTCGTCGATCAGGCCGTCGTCGTTGACGTGGAGGAAGTCGCAGCCGTTGACCTGCTTGCCGTCGACGGTCGCCAGGAACACCAGGGCGTGGTCACGGCCGTCGGGGCTGCTGATCTCGCGGAGGTAGCGGAAGTCCTCGAACACCCGCAGCACGCCGCGCAGGATCGCGGCGGTGATCGCCTTGCCGTCGTACGGCTTGTACACGACCGGGCTGGTGAACCGCACGTCGTCGGCCAGCAGGGCCTCGATCGCGACCTGGTCGCGGGCCTCGACGGCCTCTCGGAACGCGCGCATCCGGACTCCTCACCACTCGATCGACTCGGGCCCAGTGCCCCCGCGTGTCTCAGTATCCACATCGGCCGTCCCGAGCTGGGAAGCGGCTGGCCCCGCACCTGGCGGCCCGACTGACCCGACGCCGAACGCCACCGGCGAAGATTCAGAACAGCTCCGGCCGGATGGGAGAGCCGGCGGTGAGGCCCCCGTCGACGGTGAAGCACTGACCCGAGGCGAACGACGCCTCCGGCGACACCAGCCATGCCACCAGGGCGGCAACATCGGACGGGGTGCCGAGCCGACCCACCGGGTGCCGGGCCACCGCGTCGGTGCGTGCCGCGTCGGGGTCCCCGGCGACCGCAAAGGCATCGTCAGTCATGCCCGTCTCGATCCAGCCGGGGTGTACGGCGTTGCACCGCACCTGCGGCCCGTGGTCGACCGCGATGGAGCGGGTCAGCCCGTCCACGAACGCCTTCGACGCGTTGTAGAGCGCCATCGCCGGCTCGGCAACGGTGCCGCTGATGGACCCGATGTTGACGATCACGCCGCCGTACTCGGTCATCGACGGCAGCACCGCCCGGCACATGTTGAACACGCCCCGGCAGTTGGTGCCGACGACCGCCTCCCAGTCGTCGTCGGTCGCCGAGAGGACGGTGCCCGACAGCTGGACCCCGGCGTTGTTGATCAGCACCGACACCGGCCCGAACGCGCGCGAGGCCTCCTCAATGACCCGCGCCGCGTCGCCACCAAGAGTGACGTCAGCCCGCACCCACACCACAGCAGCGGGGAGGTCGGAAGGCCGAGCACCACGTCCACAGGCCACCACCTGGGCACCCTCAGCAAGCAGGCGCGACACGATGGCCCGGCCAATGCCCCGGCCGCCTCCGGTGACGACAGCGGTCGCCTGCGTCATACCCACCTCCCAGCCGTTGAGCCTAGTGCTGTCTACGCTGGCCGGGTGGCACGCGACCCGAATGCCCCCGACAAGTCCGACCGGCACGAGCGCATCCTCCAGGCGGTCATCGACCTCCTGGCCCGGCAGGGCATCGCCGGGGTGAGCATGCGGGCCGTCGCCCGGGAGGCGAAGGTCTCGCTGGGCCTGCTGAGCTACTACTACGAGGACAAGACCAGCCTGATCCGCGCCGCGCTACGCCGGGTCGAGGCCCAGGACATCGCGATGGTGGAGCCGGACGCAGAACTCGCGCCTGAGGAGCGCCTGCGCCAGGCGCTGCACCGCGTGGCCGACCCGGAGTTCCTGACCACCGAGTACCTCTCCCTCCGCCTCCAGCTCTGGGCCCTCGCCCAGGCGCACGAGGACTACGAGCAGATCAACATCGAGGCGCAGAAGCGCTACCGCAAGGGCCTGGCCGACCTGATCGCGGCCGCCCGCCCCGGCCTGTCCCGCGCAGAGTGCCTCCGACGTGCCGACGACGTCGACGTGGTGCAGAACGGGATCTGGCTGACCGCGCTGCTGGGCCTGGACCGGGCCTCGGTACGTCGCAACGTGGCCCGCAGCGAGGAGATCGCCCTGGCCCGCTAGCAGGGCCAAAAAACGATAAACCGGATACGAAGGAGAAACTGGACGATCGTCCAGTTCCGGGCTAGGATCACGTCCCATGACCCTGCTCTCACCAGCGGACCTCGACCGCATCGCCACCGGATACGACGACGAGGACCCCGGCCGCTCCATGTCGCTGCGCGCCGAGGCCTACACCGACCAGAAGTGGACCGACGTCGAGCTCCAGGCGATCTTCGCGAAGACCTGGCAGTGGATCTGCCACGTCGAGAAGCTCCAGAAGCCCGGCAGCTACGTCGCCGCCGAGGTGGCCGGCATGCCGATCGCGGTGGTCCGCGACCGCTCGGGGGAGCTGCGCGCGTTCTTCAACGTGTGCAAGCACCGCGCCCACGAGCTCCTCTCGGGCGAGGGCACGACCCGCAACATCGTCTGCCCGTACCACGCCTGGAGCTACGACCTGACCGGCCAGCTCCGGGCCGCGCGCCGGGTCGACAAGATGACCAGCTTCGAGACCTCGGAGATCTGCCTGGACCAGGTGCAGGTCGAGGAGTTCTGCGGGTTCGTCTACGTGAACCTCGACGGCTCCGCCAAGCCGCTGCGCGACCAGGCCGGCGACCTCGCCACCGAGATCGAGTACTGGGCGCCCGACGTCGCCAACCTCACCCACGCCAAGCGGCTCACCTACGAGGTGCGCACCAACTGGAAGAACGCCATCGACAACTTCCTGGAGTGCTACCACTGCCACATCGCCCACAAGGAGTTCGTGGACCTCGTCGACATGGACACCTATGAGGTGAAGACCCACGGGATCTGGTCCAGCCACTTCGCCGAGGCCGGCCAGCACGAGAACGCGGCGTACGACGTCTCAACCGCGACCGTGAAGCAGCACGCGGTGTGGTGGCTGTGGCCCAACACCTGCCTGTTGCGCTACCCCGGTCGGGGCAACTTCATGGTGCTCCAGGTGCTGCCGGCGGGCGTGGACCGGACCATCGAGACCTGGGACTTCTTCCTCGAGACGACCGAGCTGAACGACGCCGAGATCGAGTCGGTGAAGTACATCGACGGAGTCCTGCAGCAGCAGGACATCCGGATCATCGAGAGCGTCCAGCGGGGCATGGCGACGCCGGCCTTCGACCAGGGGCGGATCATCTACGATCCCGAGGGGAGCGGGCTGTCCGAGCACGGCGTGCACCACTTCCACGGCCTCGTCCTCGACGCCTACCGGTCGCTGGCCGCAGCAGACCCAGCCTGAGCCCAGCCAGAAGAGCCAGCCCGAGGAGGCCGACGTGGCGAAGCCCGTCATCATCACCTGCGCCCCAACCGGCGGGGTGCACACGCCGACGATGTCGCCGCACCTGCCGGTGACGCCGGAGGAGATCGCCCAGGCCTCGATCGAGGCCGCCGAGGCCGGCGCCGCGGTCATCCACCTGCACGCCCGCAACCCCGAGACCGGGCAGCCCGACCCGCGCCCGGAGCTGTTCGCCGACTTCATGTCGCGGATCGCGGCCGAGTCCGACGCGGTGATGAACGTGTCCACCGGCGGCGGGCTGGGCATGACCCGCGAGGAGCGGCTGCGCGCCGCCGTGGCGACGTCGCCGGAGATGGCCTCGCTCAACGTCGGCTCGCTGAACTTCGGGATCTTCCCGATGGCCGCCAAGCACACGAGCTGGAAGCACGACTGGGAGCCGGCGTTCCTGGAGATGACCCGCGACTTCATCTTCAAGAACACCTTCGCCGACCTCGAGTACGTCGTGAAGGAGCTCGGCCACGGCCACGGCACGAAGTTCGAGTTCGAGTGCTACGACCTGGGCCACCTCTACAACCTGGCCTGGCTGATCGACCAGGGCTGGCTGGAACCGCCGTACTTCGTCCAGATGGTCTTCGGCATCCTCGGCGGCGTCGGCGCCGACCTCGACAACCTGGTGCACATGCACACCATCGCCGACAAGCTGTTCGGCGACAGCTACGAGTGGTCGGTCCTCGCGGCCGGGCGGCACCAGATGTCGTTCGGCACCCAGGCGGCGCTGCTCGGCGGGAACCTGCGGGTCGGGATGGAGGACAGCCTCTACCTCGGGCCCGGCGAGCTCACCCCCTCCAACGCCCATCAGGTGAGGAAGATCCGCGGGATCATCGAGGCGCTCGGCCTCGAGGTCGCCACGCCGGCCCAGGCCCGCGAGCGCCTCGGCCTCAAGGGGGCGGACCATGTCAACGTCTGAGCACGTCGCCGCGCTCGGCGGCGGCCTGATCGGCCGCAGCTGGACCGCGCTGTTCCTCGCCGCCGGCCGGCCGGTGGCGCTCTTCGACCCCGACCCGGCGGTCGAGCCCCGGGTCCGCGAGGCCGTCGAGCAGGCCTGGCCGGTGCTGCGCCGCCTCGGCCTCACCGACACCGACGGGCCGGAGGCCGAGCTGACCTTCTGCACCGACGCGGGTACGGCGGTCGAGGGTGCGGTCTTCGTCCAGGAGAGCGTGCCCGAGCGGGTCGACCTGAAGCACCCGTTGTACGCCGAGATCGAGGACGCCCTCGGCCCCGACACGGTGGTCGCCTCCTCCGCCTCCGGGCTCACCCTGTCCGAGCTCCAGGGCGGCTGGCGCAACCCCGACCGGTTCGTGCTCGGCCACCCGTTCAACCCGCCCCATCTGATCCCGCTGGTGGAGGTGATGGGCAACGACAAGACCGCCCCCGGCGTGGTGGACCGGGCCCGCGCGTTCTACGAGTCGGTCGGGAAGGTGACCATCGAGGTACGCCGCGAGGTCCCCGGTCACGTCGCCAACCGGCTCCAGGCTGCGCTGTGGCGCGAGGCCATCCACCTGGTCAACGAGGGGGTCGCCTCGGTTGTCGACGTCGACACGGCCGTCTCCTCCGGGCCGGGGCTGCGCTGGGCCGCGCTGGGCCCGACGCAGCTGTTCCACCTCGGGGCCGACGAGAACGGGCTCGCCGAGTTCTGCGCGCGCTACTCCGACAGCTTCAACCGCTGGTGGGACGACCTCGGGTCGCCACACCTCGACGGGGCCACCGTCGCCCGGCTCGTCGACGGGCTGAAGCCGGTGACGGCCTCCGCGCCGTACCACGAGCTCGCCGCCCACCGCGACGACCTGGTCACCGACGTCGTCGCCGTCACCCACCACCGCGACCGGACATGACAGCCGCCATCTCGGCGCGCCTGGTGGCGCGCGACCAGCTGTCGGTCGATACCTGCTGGCTCACGTTCGAGGCGGTCGACGGCGCGTTCGCCGGCATGTCGCCGGGTGCGCACGTCGACCTGCACCTCGGGGGAGACCTGCGGCGCAGCTACTCCCTGACCGACTGGAGCGACGACGGCACGCAGATCTCGGTAGCGGTGAAGCGCGAGCCCGAAGGTCGCGGCGGTTCAGTGGCCGCGCACGCCCTGGGGATCGGCGACGTACTGCCCATCGCCGGGCCCCGCAACAACTTCGCCCTGGAGGGCGACGGCCCCGTGGTGCTGCTCGGCGGCGGCATCGGCGTCACGCCGATCTACGCCATGGCGAAGTTCCTGGCCGAGCAGGGGCGGGACTTCGAGGTCCGCTACTACGTCCGCGGCCGGGACCTCGCCGCCTTCGACACCGCGCTGACCGCCCTCGACCTGGGTGATCGCTACACGCTGCACTGCGACGATGTCGACGGCCTGCCGGACTTCTGGGACCTGCTCGAGGCCCGGCCGGCCGACACCCGGTACTACGTGTGCGGGCCCGAGGTCATGCTCAACGCCGTCGAGAAGACCAGCGAGGAGCTGGAGCGCGGCACCGTCGTGTTCGAGCGCTTCGCCGCCGTCCCCGGGAGGATCGAGGGCGACCACGAGGACCACCCGTTCGAAGTGGTCCTCAGCTCCACCGGCGAGGCGCACACCATCCCGAGCGACAGCACGATCCTCCAGGTGCTGCGATCGGCCGGCCACGACGTGGACTACGCGTGCGGCGAGGGCACCTGCGGCACCTGCATCCTCGACGTGGTCGAGGGCGAGGTGGACCACCGCGACTCGATCCTCACCGACGAGGAGAAGGCCGTGGGCGACTGCCTCTGCATCTGCGTCTCCCGCGCCCGCGGGTCCCGGCTGGTCCTCGAGCTCTGACCCAATAGCCACACGGCAATAACCACACGACACAGAGGGGTGTCGCCGAGGAAAATCCGCGGTGATGTTCACCGCCCTGCTGCGTCACGCGCGCCCACCCTCCCCACTGGCCGGCCGACTCGCCGTCCAGTCGCTGCTGTTCGCGCTGGGCGAGGGCACGTTCATGACCGGCTCGGCGGTCTTCTTCACCCAGATCGTCGGGCTGTCGGCGGCCCAGGTGGGGCTCGGCCTGACCATCGCCGGGGTCGCCGCGTTCCTGGCCGCGCTGCCGGCGGGCAAACTGGTCGACCGGTTCGGGCCGAAGCGGATGTGGGCGGTCAGCGCGACCGGGCAGGCGCTGATGTTCGCGGTGTGGCCGTTCGTCACCGACTTTCAGGGCTACGTGATGATGGCCGTCGGCATGGAGGTCATCGGCTCCCTCGGCGGGGCCGCGCACGGCGCGTACACGATCGACGTACTCCCCGCGAACGAGCGGGTGAAGTCGCGCGCGTACATGTACTCCGCGCTCAACGTCGGCTTCACCCTCGGGTCGATGCTGGGCGGCATCGCGCTGGCGTTCGACTCCAACGACGTGCTCCACGCGCTGCCCTGGTTCACCGCGGTCGTGTTCCTGGTCAACGCCACCGCGATCACCCGGCTGCCGCGCGCACCGCACGACGACCGCACCCCGGAGGAGCGGAAGTTGAAGGTGCCCGGCCCGGGGCCGCTGCGCAATCCGGGCTGGCTGCTCACAACGTTCTTCACCGGGGTCTTCTGGACCAACCAGGTGCTGCTCAACATCGTGATCCCGCTGTGGCTGGTGGAGGAGACCGACGCCCCACGGGTGCTGCTGGCGTTCCTGTTCGGCACGAACACGGTGATGTGCATCTTCCTGCCGATGGCCGCGGCCCGCGGCGTCGAGGATGTCCCGACCGCGCTGAAGGCGGTGCGGATCTCCGCCACCTTCTTCGTGATCTCCTGCCTGATCACGCTGGCGACCCACGACACCATCGGCTGGGTCACCATCGCGCTGGTCTGGCTGGGGCACGTCACGGTGACCGGCGCGGAGCTCTACCTCTCCGCGGCCAGCTGGGCGTTCGAAGCCGAGCTGATGGACCCGCGCCAGCGCGGCGCCTACCAGGGGGCGGCCGAGTTCAGCGGCACGCTGGGCATGGTGTGGGCGCCGGCCGTCTACACCTTCCTCGCCATGGAGTGGGGCGCTGTCGGCTGGCTGATCATCGCGGGCATCATCGTGCTCGCCACCGTCGCGATCCACCCCTCAACAAGGATGGCGCGCGGCTTCCTCGAGCGGCACGTCCCCGCCGACGTGCTGGCGGACGCGCAAGCCTCCAGCCACGACTCGGCGCCGGCTCAGGCGTGAGACTGCCCCAGTCCCGGGAGGCTCCCGTCGGAGGCCGCGAGCAGCCGAGCCAGCCACACCCGGGCCAGGACCCAGCCGGCGAGGAACCCGATCGCCGCCGAGAACACCAGGAGTGCAGCGGTGAAGGGCACAGCGTTCGGTACGGCGATCTCGGCAGCCATCCCATCGACGATGCCCAAGAACCCGTTCCAGATGGCGCCGGCCTGGGTCAGGCCCACGCCCACGAGGATCTTGGTCAGCCAGTCCGAGATCTGCTCCAGGTTGGTGTTGGGTGCGTTCGACGCCTGGCTGATGGACGGTTCCCTCACCCGCTCGAGCGTCTCGCCGCTGCCCTGCGCCTTGGTCGAGTACACCCGGCTCCGTGGCACCCCGAACAGGAAGCCCAGCCCGGCGCCGGCCGCCTGGGCCGCCGCGGCGTAGATCATGAGTGCGCCAGCCGCGGACCGCGACGCACCACCCTGGAGGGGCGCCGTGAACAGCAGGATGGCGACGAGCGCCAGCAGCATCGAGAGGACAACCAGCAGAACCTGCCAGGTTGCCCCCAGTCTGAGGTCCAGCTTGTCGCTGGGGAAGAGGCGACGCACCCTCGAGCAGAAGCTGACGCGTGGTTTGTCTTC
>CAZKEZ010000046.1:0-9095 GCA_964551905.1 uncultured Nocardioides sp.
CGGCGACCCACCCAGCCACCCAGCGCCAGACTCCGCGGACCCACGGATCCGTCACTAGAGCCCCATTTGCGCCGGGTCGCGCACCTGCCAACCGGCCCCGCGCATTGTTGTCAGGTCTCGCCGCAGAGGCTCCGCGCGCATCCCACTAGCGTCCTAGCAATGGCTCGCAGTGGCGGCCGTCACGCGAGCGGTGACCGCCCCAGCGAGGAGTAGCCGGATGAGAGTCGTCGTCCTGGTCAAGTACGTTCCTGAGCCCTCCGTGACGTGGAACTTCGCCGCGGATCACACCGTCGATCGCGACAGTGTGGAGGGCCGACTGTCGGAGCTCGACGAGTACGCCGTCGAGCAGGCGGTGCGGCTGGTCGAGGGTGGCCTCGATGCCGAGGTCGTGTGCCTCACCGTCGGGCCGGCCGGGGCCGCCGATGCCCTCCGCAAGGCGCTGGCCATGGGCGCCGGCGCCGGCGTCCACGTCCTCGACGACGCGATCCACGGCTCCGACGCGCTCGGGACCTCGCTGGTGCTCGCCGAGGCGCTGCGGCACACCGGCTTCGACCTGGTGCTGACCGGGATGAGCTCGACGGACGCGGAGATGGCAGTGGTGCCGTCGATGGTGGCCGACCGGCTCGGGGTCAACCAGGCGACGTTCGCCGGCGAGCTCGGGGTCCAGGACGGCAAGGTCCGGATCCGCCGCCAGTCCGATGCCGGTGCAGACGTCGTCGAGACGAGCCTGCCGGCGGTGGTCTCCGTGACCGACCAGACCGGTGAGGCTCGCTACCCGGCCTTCAAGGCGATCATGATGGCCAAGAAGAAGCCCGTCACCACTCTTTCCCTTGCCGACCTCGGCGTCGATCCGACCCGGGTCGGCCTCGCCGCCGCCGCGACGTCCGTCGTCGGCTTCGAGCAGACGCCTCCGCGTGCCGCCGGTCAGCAGGTGACCGACGACGGGACCGGAGCTGCCCAGCTCGCCGACTTCCTTCAGGCCAAGGGCCTGTTGTGACCACCCGACCCACCGCTCAGCGAGGAGGCTGACATGTCCGAAGTTCTGGTTCTGGTGGAGCGGGTCAACGACGGGGTCCGCAAGGCCTCGCTCGAGCTGCTCACGCTCGCTCGCACGCTCGGCGAGCCCGGGGCCGTACTGTTCGGCGACGCGACCGACGCCGTGACCGCCACGCTGGGGGAGTACGGCGCGCAGAAGGTCTACGCGGTCTCCGGGGACGAGCCCGAGCAGTACCTGTCCCTGCCGAAGGCCGAGGCGCTGGTGCACATCGCCACCCAGGGTGACGCCGTGGCGGTGCTGATCACCTCCGGCCCCGAGGGCAAGGACGTGGCGGCGCGCGTGTCGGTCCGTCTGGACGCCGGCATCGTCACCGACGCCACCGCGGTCGAGCTCGGACCCAACGGGATCCGGGTCACGCAGTCGGTGTGCTCCGGCGCGTGGACGGCGACCAGCGACGTCACCCGCGGCCCCGCGGTGATCACGGTACGACCGAACGCCTTCAGCGCCTCCCCGGCCCCGGCGTCGCCGACCGTGGTCCCGGTCGAGGTCAGCTTCAGTGACGCCGCCCGCGGCACCCGGGTGCTGCAGCGGCTGCCCCGGCAGTCCACCGGTCGTCCGGCGCTCACCGATGCCGCGGTGGTCGTCACCGGCGGCCGCGGCGTCGGCACCGCCGACGGGTTCGGTGTCATCGAGGAGCTCGCCGACACCCTCTCCGGGGCGGTCGGCGCGACCCGAACCGTCACCGACCTGGGCTGGGCCGACCACGAGCACCAGGTCGGCCAGACCGGCAAGACCGTCGCCCCCAACCTGTACGTCGCCGCCGGGCTCTCCGGGGCGATCCAGCACCGCGCCGGGATGGTGTCCAGCAAGACCATCGTGGCCGTGAACAAGGACCCCCAGGCGCCGATCTTCGAAGTCTCCGACTTCGGCGTCGTCGGGGACCTGCACACCGTTCTGCCCACCCTCATCGAGGAGATCGGCCGCCGCCGCGGCTGACCCCGGTCCGTACCGAAGTAAGGAAGCGCCCCATGAGTTCCCCCGCCGACCAGACCACCCACGCCTTCGGAGGGAAGGGACTCGACGTCGGCGACCTGGACCTCATGACCGAGGCGCTCGGCGACTTCGTCACCGAGGCGCTGACTCCCGAGCTGCAGCTCGAGCTCGACCACGAGGACCGATGCCCCGAAGACATCGTGCGCGCCATGTCGGACCCCGAGACTCTCGGGGTCCAGATGGTGTTCATCCCCGAGCAGTACGGCGGGATGGACGGCGGCGCCTTCGACTCCTACCGGATCTGCGAGAAGATGGCGCGCCACGACATCGGCCTGGCAACGGCGGTCTTCGCCACCTTCCTGGGCTCCGACCCGATCATGGTCGGCGGCACCGAGGAGCAGAAACAGGAGTGGCTCGGCTCGATCTCTGAGAAGGGCACCGTGTTCGCCTACGGGGCCACCGAGCCGGAGGCGGGCTCCGACCTCGGGGCGATGACCACGACCGCCGTACCGATCACCGACGACGACGGCACCGTGACGGCGTACCGCATCAACGGCCGCAAGCAGTGGATCTCCAACGGCTCGATCGCCGACATGACCACCATCCTCGCGGCCACGCCGGCTGGCCCCTCCTGGTTCGTGGTGCCCAAGGGCGCCCCCGGATTCAGCTCGGCGCCCCCGGAGGACAAGCACGGGATCCGGCTGTCCAACACCGCCGCCCTCTTCCTCGACGACGTCGAGGTGCCCGCCAGCCATCTGATCGGCGGGGTCGAGGGCAACGGCCTGGTGCAGGCCCAGCAGGTGTTCGGCTACACGCGGCTGATGGTCGCCGCGTTCGGGCTGGGTGGCGGCTGGGAGGCGCTCGACCGGTCGATCGAGTACTCGACCAACCGGGTCCAGGGCGGCAGCCCGCTGAGCGAGAAGCAGGGCTACACCCACAAGCTGATCGTCCCTCACGCCGTCCGGCTGGAGGCCGCGCGCGCCTTCATGGAGGAGACCGCGACCCGGCTCGACCGCGGCGAGGGCATCGGCGGGGCCATGAACACCGAGGGCGCCATCGCCAAGTACGCCGCCACCGAGGCCGGCAACGCCGCCGCGGACGCCGCGATCCAGGCGCACGGGGGCTACGGCTACACCCGGGCCTACGTGGTCGAGAAGATCAAGCGGGACGTCCGGATCACCACGATCTACGAGGGCACCTCGGAGATCATGGAGATGACCATCGCCCGCGACCGCTGGCAGCAGCACCTGAAGAGCCGCGGCCAGTACTACCTCGACAAGGCGACCGCCCTCCAAGCGGTCCACGGCCGCCACCCCGACGTGGGCGCCGGCGTCGCCGCGCTCGCGTGCCAGTCGCTCGCAGCGGTCCTCGAGGCCTGCCGGGTCGGTCGGCTCACCCGCAGCCAGCACGTGCTCTTCCGGCTCGGCGAGCTGATCGCCGAGGTCGAGACCGCCGAGGTCTTCGCCCGGCGCGCCGCGGCCGCCCTCGACGGGGAGCGCTACGAGAAGAGCCCCCGACGCTTCGACGCCGGCACCTGGGCCGCCATGTCGCGGGTCTTCGCCCGCGAGGCCGCCCAGAAGGTCGCCCTCCAAGGGCCCCGGTACGTCGTCGGCGCGGCCGACACGGCCGGTGTCCCGCTCGCCCTCCCGGCCGAGCAGATCGCGGCCGCCCAGGCCGGTCTGCTGGCCGACCTCGACCTCATCTGCGACGTCCTCTACGGGCGTTCCGACCACTGAATCTCGGAGTAGGAATCGTCATGGCCGCATCAGGAACCCACCCCATCGCTGTCGTCGGGATCGCCGCGATCATGCCGGGCGCACCGGACGCCGCGTCCTTCTGGGCCAACGTCACCGGCGGCGTCTACAGCATCACCGACGTCCCGCCCGAGCGGTGGGACCCGGCTCTGTACTTCGACGAGGACCACTCCGTGCCCGACAAGACCTACTCGCGCATCGGCGGCTGGGTCCGGGAGTTCCCGTGGGACCCGATTCGGTGGAAGCTGCCGATCCCGCCGAAGGTCGCCCAGCAGATGGACGAGGGCCAGCGGTGGGCGGTCTCGGCGGCGCGCAGCGCGCTGCTCGAGGCTGGATGGCCGGGGTGGGGAGTCGACTCCGACCGCGTCGCGGTGATCCTCGGCAACGCCATCGGCGGTGAGAAGCACTATCAGACGAGCATGCGGATCAAGCTGCCCGAGGTGCTGCGTCGGCTCCGTGGCGCCCCGTCCATGACGGCCCTGCCGCTCGACGTTCAGGAGCGCATCGTCGCGGAGACCCGTGAGGCCTTCCTCGGCGACCAGATCGAGATCACCGAGGACACCATGCCCGGCGAGCTCTCGAACGTGATCGCGGGGCGGGTGGCGAACCTGTTCAACCTCCGCGGGCCCAACTTCACCACCGACGCCGCCTGCGCCTCCGGGTTGGCGGCCCTCAGCGCCGCCGTACAAGGACTCCACGCCCACGACTTCGACGCGGTCGTCACCGGCGGCATCGACCGGAACATGGGCGTCGACGGGTTCGTGAAGTTCTGCAAGATCGGCGCGCTCTCCGCGACCGGGACCCGGCCGTTCGACGCCGGGGCCGATGGCTTCGTGATGGGGGAGGGTGCCGCCCTGTTCGTCCTCAAGCGGCTCGAGGACGCCGAGGCGGCCGGCGACCGCATCCAGGCCGTGATCCTGGGCGTCGGCGGTTCCTCGGACGGCAAGGGCAAGGGCATCACCGCCCCGAACCCCGTCGGTCAGCGGCTCGCGGTGGAGCGGGCGTGGGCGAAGTCGGGCGAGGACCCGGCGAGCGCGACCGCGGTGGAGGCGCACGGCACCTCGACCCGGGTGGGCGATGCCGCCGAGCTGGAGAGCCTGGGCTCGGTCTTCGGCGCGGCCGGTGCCGCTCCGGGCTCGATCGCACTGGGCTCGGTGAAGTCCAACATCGGCCACCTCAAGGCAGCCGCCGGCACGGCCGGCCTGTTCAAGATGGTCTCCTCGCTGCGGGACAAGAAACTCGCCCCGAGCCTCAACTTCGTGCACCCGAACGAGAACGTCGACTGGGAGCGCATCCCCTTCAAGGTCAACACCGAGCTCCGGGCCTGGCCCGACCCCGCCGGTGGCGTCCGGCGGGCCGGCGTCAGCGCCTTCGGCTTCGGCGGCACCAACTTCCACGTGGTCCTCGAGGAGCACGTCCCCGGCCGGCACCGCCCGGCCCCCAAGGTGCTCGCCTCTGCCGAGGTGCCGGCGACCACCACCGTCCCGCTGGTTGAGGATCGGCCCACCGTCCCGCTGGTTGAGGAGGTCGCGCAGCGATCGTCTCGAAACCCCCTACGCGGTGCCCTGGTCCTCGGCGCCCGCGACGACGCAGACCTGCTGGCGCAGGTGCGGGCGACGCTGGCGACCGCCAGGAACGGCACCGCCCCGACGCCGGCCCGCCCCTCACCTGAGGTGCTGCGGGCGGCCGTGCGCGCCGCCGTGGACTACACCGACGCCGCCGATCTGGCCGGCAAGCTCGAGAAGCTCGAGAAGGCGCTCGTCTCGGCCAACCCCGCGCTCTTCCGGATGCTCCGCCAGCAGGGCGTGTTCGTCGGTCGCGGCCCCGCGCCGAAGGTCGCGTTCCTCTACACCGGCCAGGGCTCGCAGTACGTCAACATGCTGCAGGCGCTCCGGGACCAGGAGCCGATCGTCGCGGAGACCTTCGCCGAGGCCGACCAGGTGATGACCCCGCTGCTGGGCCGGCCGCTGTCGTCGTACATCTTCATCGACGGCGACGACCCGACCGCCCGCGCGGAGGCCGAGGAACGGCTCCTCCAGACCGAGATCACCCAACCGGCGGTGCTCGCCACGGACCTCGCGCTCACCCGGCTCCTCGACGCCTACGACGTGCGGCCCGACATGGTCATGGGCCACTCGCTGGGGGAGTACGGCGCCCTGGTCGCCGCCGGCGCCCTGAGCTTCGAGTCGGCACTCGAGGCGGTGTCGGCGCGCGGGCACGAGATGGCCAGCCTGTCGGTGGCGGACAACGGCGCGATGGCGGCCGTGTTCGGGCCGCTGCCCGAGATCGAGCGGATCGTCGACGAGACCGACGGGTACGTCGTGATCGCCAACATCAACTCCAACAGCCAGGCCGTGATAGGCGGCGCCACCGCGGCTGTGGAGCGGGCCGTCGACACGTTCAACGCCGCGGGCATCAACGCGGTCCGGATCCCGGTCAGCCATGCGTTCCACACCTCGATCGTCGCACCGGCATCAGGGCCGCTGGAGTCGGCGTTGCGCCGGCTCGACCTGCGCGGGCCGCAGCTGCCGTGCGTGGCGAACGTGACCGGCGACTTCTACCCGAGCGGCGCCGGCCTCGACACCATGCTCGACCTGCTGGGCAGGCAGGTGGCCTCCCCGGTGCAGTTCGTGCGCGGCCTGCGCACGCTCTACGACGCGGGCGCCCGGGTCTTCGTCGAGGTCGGCCCGAAGAAGGCCCTGATGGGCTTCGTGGAGGACGTGCTGGGCGAGCACGACGATGTCTCGGCGCTCTACACCAACCACCCCAAGCTGGGCGACGCGGCCGCGTTCAACCAGGCACTGTGCGGGCTGTACGCCGCCGGCCTGGGCGCCGCCGTGGCCGTCCCGACCCCCACCCCCACCCCCACGACGGAGAGCCGCGCCGCGGCTGCCGTCGTACCCGTCACCCCGGAGCCCACCATGGCATCAGACGACACCATCCACGAGCTCGGCCTGCTGTTCGCGGGCGTGCTGGAGCAGGGGCTGCGCCTGTACGGCGGCGCCCCCGCGACCGCGACCCCGTCCGCGGAGTCCGTCGCCCCCGCCCCCACCACGGCGGCACAGGTGCCGCCGGCGGCCGGCACGCCGCTGGAGCCGGTGGTGGTCACCGGCGCCGGTCTCGGGCTGCCCGGGCGCCCGCAGGTGTTCGGCGACGACAACGTCGCGGCGATCCTCGCCGGCCAGCAGTTCATCGGCCAGCTGCCGACATCGGTGCGGGAGCGCATGGTCGACATGCGCATCACCCGGCTGATCAAGAGCGAGTCGAAGGGCGCCAGCTTCGCGACCATCGACGACCCGGCCGACGTCATCAAGCTCGCCGGCATGCACGCGCCCGTCGACATCGTCGAGCAGTTCGGGGTGGACCAGGCCCGGGACGAGGCCCTCGACATCGCCACTCGGCTCGCCATCGGCGCCGGCCTGGAGGCCATGCACGACGCCGGCATCCCGCTGGTCCAGCATTACAAGACCACCACCCTGGGCACCCAGCTGCCCGACCGCTGGGGCCTGCCCGACGCCCTGCGCGACGACACCGGCATCGTGTTCGCCTCCGCCTTCCCCGGCCTGGAGCGGATCATCGAGTCGGTGGAGGACTACGCCCTCGACAAGGGCCGACGCGACCGGATCCTGGCGCTGGAGTCGGTCCGGGAGCAGCTCTCCGAGGACGCGCCGGCGCGCGCCGAGGTGGACCGGCTGCTCGGTGAGCTGTACGCCGAGCGCGAGGCGAACCCGTACTCCTTCGACCGTCGCTTCCTCTTCCGGGTGCTCTCGATGGGCCACTCCCAGTTCGCCGAGCTGATCGGGGCCCGCGGCCCGAACACCCAGGTCAACGCCGCCTGCGCCAGTGCGACACAGGCGCTGTCGGTGGCCGAGGACTGGATTCGCGCCGGCCGGTGCCGGCGGGTCATCGTGATCTCCGCCGACGACGCCGCCGGGGAGCGGACCCTGCCCTGGATCGGGTCGGGCTTCCTCGCCAGCGGTGCGGCCGCCACCGACGAGAACGTCGAGGACGCGGCCACGCCGTTCGACCGGCGCCGGCACGGCATGATCATCGGGATGGGCGCGGCCGCCTTCGTGGTCGAGTCCGCCGAGGCTGCCCGCGAGCGCGGCATGTCGCCGATCTGCGAGGTGCTCGGCGCGGTCACCGCCAACAGCGCGTTCCACGGCACCCGGCTCGATGTCGGCCACATCGCCGGCGTCATGGAGGCCGTGGTCAGCGAGGCCGAGCGGCGCGGCGTGGACCGTGCCGAGATGGCCCCGCAGACGGTCTTCGTCTCCCACGAGACCTACACCCCGGCGCGGGGCGGCAGCGCCGCGGCCGAGATCCACGCGCTGCGCAGCACCTTCGGTGATGCGGCCGACCGGATCGTGATCACGAACACCAAGGGGTTCACAGGTCACGCGATGGGCACCGGCATCGAGGACGTCCTGGCCATCAAGGCGCTCGAGACCGGCATCGTGCCGGCGGTCCCGAACTACCGCGAGCCCGACCCGGAGCTGGGCGAGCTGAACCTCTCCACCGGCGGCTCCTACCCGGTCGAGTACTCCCTGCGCCTCGCCGCCGGGTTCGGGTCCCAGATCGCGATGTCGCTCATGCGGCGCGTCCCCGCGCCCGACGGGCGGCGGCGTGCCCCCGCGGATCTCGGCTACTCCTACCGGATCGGTGACCAGGACACCTGGCAGCGCTGGCTCGACGGGCTCGCCGGCCAGCCGAACACCCGGCTCGAAGTCGACCACCGGCGGCTGCGGGTCGTCGACGCCGGCGCCCCCGCGGTTCCGGCCGTGGCGACCACCCAGGTCCCGGTGCCGTACGCCGACGCCGCGGTGACTCCGGTCGCCGCGTCGCCGGTCGAGCTTGTCGAGACTCCCGAGTCGCCGGTCGAGCTTGTCGAGACCCACGCCTCGCCGGTCGGGCTTGTCGAGACTCCCGGGTCGCCGGTCGAGCTTGTCGAGACCCCGGACGCGGTGTTGGCGCAGGTGACGGCGGTGGTGGCGGAGATGACGGGGTATCCGCCGGAGCTGTTGGATCCGGACCTGGATCTGGAGGCGGATCTGGGGGTGGACACGGTCAAGCAGGCTGAGGTGTTTGCTGCGGTGCGTGATCACTATGGGGTGGAGCGGGATGAGAACCTGCAGTTGCGGGACTTCCCGACTCTGAACTCGGTGGCGGCCTGGGTGCGGTCCAAGACGGGTTTCGAGACGCTCGCTGCGCTCGCTCCTCAACCAGCGTCAGCGGACGCGGTTGCGGCTGGTTTCGAGACGCCTTCGGCTCCTCAACCAGCGGCGGGTGCGGATGAGGTGTTGGTGCAGGTGACGGCGGTGGTGGCGGAGATGACGGGGTATCCGCCGGAG
>CAZKEZ010000046.1:9195-21059 GCA_964551905.1 uncultured Nocardioides sp.
GCTCCTCAACCAGCGGGGGCGACGATCCGGGGCGACCTGGGCGCGATCGACGCGCTGCCGCGCCGGGTGCCGGTGCCGACGCTGCGTCCGCCGGCCGCCCAGTGCGTGGCCACCGGCGTGCAGCTGGACGGCGCCAGGGTGCTGGTGATGCCCGACCAGGGCGGCGTGTCCACGGCACTCGTCAAGCGGCTCGAGAAGGCGGGGGCCACCGCATTGGTGGCCGAGCCCAAGGCCACCGCCGAGGAGCTCTCGGCGGCCCTGGACGGCTGGCTGGCCGACGGCCCGATCGACGGTGTCTACTGGCTGCCGGGTCTCGACGACCCGGGCGAGCCCGCGGACCTGGCGGCGTGGACCGAGGCGCTCCGCGTCCTGGTCAAGAACCTCCATCTCACGATGCGCCGGCTCTGGGACGCCTCGCCGTTCCTGGTCTCGGCCACCCGACTGGGCGGGTACCACGGGTACGACGCCGCCGGCGCCACCACCCCCTCGGGCGGGGCGGTCACCGGCTTCACCAAGTCGTACAAGAAGGAGCGTCCGGACGCCCTGGTGAAGGCCGTTGACTTCGCCGCGGGCCGGAAGACCGCCGTACCGGCGGACCAGCTGGTCGAGGAGACCCTGGTCGACCCGGGCTGCGTGGAGATCGGCCGCGTGGACGACCGCCGGTTCGGCGTCGCGTTCCGCGAGGTGCCGTTCGCGCCGCTGGGCGAGTCCGGCAGCCCGCTGGGTGAGGGCGGTACGGAGCTGACCGGCGACAGCGTCGTGGTCGTCACCGGCGCCGCCGGGAGCATCGTCTCGGCGATCACCGCGGACCTGGCGCAGGCCTCCGGGGCGACGTTCCACCTGCTGGACCTGACTCCGACCCCGGACCCGGCGGACGCCGACCTGGCGGCCTTCCGGGCCGACCGGGACGGGCTGAAGTCGACCCTGATGTCCCGGATGAAGGACCGCGGGGAGAAGCCGACGCCGGTCGCGATCGAGCGGGAGCTGGCGGGCATCGAGCGCCGCGAGGCCGCGCTGACGGCCATCCAGGCGGTCGAGGCGGCCGGTGGTACGGCGGTCTACCACAGCGTGGACCTGACCGACGCCGAGGCCGTGGCCGACGCGCTGGCAGACGTCGGCGACAAGGTCGACCTGCTGGTGCACGCCGCGGGCCTCGAGATCAGCCGCAACCTGCCGGAGAAGGAGGCGCGGGAGTTCGACCTGGTCTTCGACGTCAAGGTCAACGGCTGGCGCAACCTGTGGACCGCGCTCGCTGCGCGCGAGATCGGCGCCGTGGTGGTGTTCAGCTCGGTGGCCGGTCGGTTCGGCAACAACGGGCAGACCGACTACTCGGCCGCCAACGACCTGCTGTGCAAGACCATGTCGTCCCTGCGGCGGACCCGGCCGCAGACCCGGGGCCTGGCCCTGGACTGGACGGCGTGGGGCGGGATCGGCATGGCCACGCGTGGGTCCATCCCGAAGATTATGGAGATGGCCGGGGTGCAGATGCTGCCCCCCGAGGCGGGCGTGG
Source organism: uncultured Nocardioides sp. (assembly GCA_964551905.1). Taxonomy (GTDB): domain Bacteria; phylum Actinomycetota; class Actinomycetes; order Propionibacteriales; family Nocardioidaceae; genus Nocardioides. The sequence goes on from CAZKEZ010000046.1 coordinate 10,706, forward strand.
CCTGGATCCGGCGTGAGCTGGCCGACAGCGGCTTCTCCGGTGAGGTGATCGTGGCCGGCGAGCTCGGGCTGATGGCCGCCGAGTACCACCCCAGCGGTGGCCTGGCGACCACGACGGTCGACGGTCGGGTGATGGTGGGTGAGGTGCGGTTGAGCGTCCACGACGGCCTCGTCGCCGACGTCACCCTGGACCCCGCCGAGCAGCCCTTCCTCGACCACCACCGCATCGACGGCACACCGGTGCTGCCGGGCGTGATGGGGATGGAGGCGTTCGTCGAGGCCGCCACCCTGCTCGCCCCCGAGGGCCTGGTGGCCAGCGCCGTCGAGGACGTGAGCTTCCTGGCTCCGGTGAAGTTCTACCGCGACCAGCCGCGCACCCTGCGGCTGGCGGTCACCACCGAGCCGGACGGCTCCGACCTGGCGGCGCACTGCACACTCTCCGCCGAGCGGACGCTGCCCGGTCAGGACCGGCCGGTCCGCACGGTCCACTTCACCGGCACCGTCCGGCTCTCGAGCCCAGCGGAGGACCAGGCGGAGGACCAGGGGGAGGGCGAAGGCACCGACCTGGCACCGGCCGAGCACCGGCTGAGCCCGGAGCAGGTGTACTCGTTCTACTTCCACGGTCCGGCCTACCAGGTGGTCGAGGAGGCCTGGCGCGCCGACGGCGTCGCCCTGGCTCGCCTCACCGCCGACCTGCCCGGGGACCGCACCCCGGCCACGACGTCGCTGTCGGCGGCACCGCGGCTGGTGGAGCTGTGCTTCCAGGCGGCCGGGCTCTGGCAGGCCGGTCGGGACGGACAGCTGGCGCTGCCGAGGTCGGTGGACCGGCTGACGGTGCTCGACGCCGACGCCGGCGGGGACCTGTACGCCGTCGCCCGGCAGACCGGCGAGGACAGTTTCGACGCCCGGGTGGTGTCGCCGGACGGCCGGATCGTGGTACGTCTGGAGGGCTACCACAGCACTCCGGTCCCCATGCCGATCCCCGACGAGGTGGCGGGAGCGCTGCGGGAGGTGTTCGCGGACTAGGCCCACTCCCCCCAGGAGGCACCCATGGCGGTGACCACGCGGCTGGCGGTGCTCGAGACGGGAGAACCGGCCGTCCGGGTGCTCGCGGCGGTCGGCAACCTGAACCGCCGTACTCCCGGAACGTCGATCACCACCGTCTTGGTGCACGACCTCGAGGACCAGCATCCCTGGTACGCCCGAGAGGCCGACGAGGCGCTCAGCGTCGCCGCCGAGAGCGCCGAGGACCTGGTCGAGGCGCTGCGTGCCGCTGAGATCGACATGGTCTGGCCGGGCCCCGGGGGCCCACCGCTGCCGTCCCTGGTGGCGGCCTGCGAGGCGGCGGGGCTGCGCATGGTCGGCCCGACCGGTGCCGCGCTCAGTGCGCTCACGGACCCGGCCCGGCTTGTCAAGGCGGCCGCGGACGCCGGCGTCGAGCTGGTGCCGGAGGGCCGCGACACCGGCGACCTGCGGGTGGTCGAGGCCGACGTCCTGATGGACGGCACCACCACCTGGTCGATGGGGCTGCGCGAGTCCACGGTCGTCTGCCCCGCCGGTGCGCTGGTGCTCGCCGAGCAGCCGGCGGCGTTCCTCGACCCTGAGGTGGAGGCCCGGCTGGCGGCCGCGGCCGAGGCGCTGCTCGGTGCGGTCGGGTACGTCGGCGCCGCCGTGGTCCGGTTCCTGGTCGAGGGGACCGGCTCGGCGTGGTGGTTGGAGTCCGTGGACCCCTTGGCCCGACCCGAGCACGCGCTCACCGAGGAGTCGACCGGCGCCAGCTTCGTCGGGCTGCGGCTGCGCATCGCCCTGGGCGGTCGCCTCGATCCCGAGCCGCCGCGGCCCGACGGCTGGGCCGCCGAGGTGCGGCTGCTGGCACACGACCCCGAGCGGGGCCACGCGCCCTCGTCGGGGCCCATCGTCATGCTGGACCTGCCGGTCGGCACCGGCGTCCGAGTCGACGCCAGCCTGCGGGAGGGCGACCACGTCGATGGCGCCGGCGACCCGGTGCTGGCCACCGTCAGCGCCTGGGGCCGGGACCGCGGTGAGGCGTTCCGACGGCTCCAGCGCGCCCTCGAGCGGACCACTGTCGTCCTCGGGAACGGGATGACCAACCGGGCCGCGATGCTCGCCCTGACCGGCCGGCCCGAGCTGCGCGAGGGTCCGGTGACCCGCGGGTGGTACCCGACGATCGACGCCGCCGGGGAGCTGACGCCCGACCCCGACCCGGTGGCCCTGCTGGCCGCCGCCGTGGAGGCCTACGAGTCCGACCTGGCCCAGGTCCGCGCCGGGTTCTTCGCCAGTGCCCGCCGCGGACGCCCCGAGAACCCCGAGGCGGTCGGTGGCCGGGTGCACCTGGAGTACGCCGGGACGCGGTACCGGCTGCGCGTCGACCGGACCGGTCCGCGCACCTACCACGTGCGCGACGGCGGTCGCATCGACCTCACCGTCGACCGGGTGGGTGACTACACCCGGCGGATCACCTGCCTCGGGGTCCGGCACCGGGCCGTGACCATCGCCCAGGACGCGGTGTTCCGGATCGAGGTCGACGACGTCGCGCACGTCGTGACCCGGGTGGACGGTGCCTCCGTGCGTGCGCAGTGGCCGGCCCTGGTGTCCAGCGTGCTCGTCGAGCCCGGCCAGGAGGTCAAGGAGGGCGATCCGGTGGCCGTCCTGGAGTCGATGAAGATGGTCTCCACGGTCACCGCCCCCTTCGACGGCACGGTGCTGACCGTCGACGTGGTCGCGAACGCCCAGGTCGAGCGCGGGGCGCCGCTGCTGCACCTGCGCCAGCCCGGCGCCGACCCGGTCGACGCCACCGGCCGGGGTCGGGTCGACCTCGCCGCCCTCAGCGCGGACCCCGGGGCGCCCGAACAGTCGGCGCCGGAGGAGGTGTACGGACGGCTCACGAACTTCCTGCTCGGCTTCGACCTCGACCCGAGCGAGGTGCGCGCGCTGGCGGCCCGGCAGCGCGACCTGTCGTCCCGGACCGCACCGACGGACCCGGCGCTGCTGGCCGCCGAGGACGCCTTCCTCGACCTCTATACCGAGATCGGCGCGCTCTATCGCCCGCGCACCGAGAACGACCAGAGCTATGCGCTGGCCCAGGTCATGGCGAACACCCAGGAGTACTTCCTGTCGTTCCTCCAGTGGCTCGACGCCGACCGGGCCGGGCTGCCGGATCGCTACCGGACCCGGCTGGAGCACGCGCTGCGCCGCTACGGCGTTGCCGGGCTGGAGCGCAGCGACATCCTGGAGCGGGCGATGCTGTGGCTGTTCCGGTCGTTCACCCGCGTGCCCGAGGTGGCGCCGTACGTCGCCACCATTCTCGAGCGTCGCCTCGACCAGGTGGCGGTGCTGGCGCCGCGCGCGGACAGCGAGACCCGACAGCGGCTGGAGCGGCTCGCCGCGGCGGCCGAGGGACGCCAGCAGCTCGTGGCCGACCAGGCCCGCGACCTGATCTTCCGGTGCTTCGACGAGCCGGTGCTCAGCCGGGTCACCCGCGAGGTCACCCAGGAGATGACCGAGCATCTCGCGGCGCTGCGCCGCGACCCGCACCGGGCCGACCGCGCGGACCGGATGGATCGGCTGGTCTGGTGCCCCCAGCCGATGCGCGGGATGCTGCTCAGCGCCTGGCGCGGGAGCTTCGAGTCCCCCGAGGACCCGGCCGCGGAGGCGTTCCGGTACGCCGTGCTGGAGGTCTACGCGCGCCGCTTCTACCGGATCCGGGAGCTGCACGGCCTCGACCACGAGAACCGCCAGGGCCGACAGCTCGCCTTCGCCCGCTATGAGTACGACGGTCTCGCCGTCCACCTGGTCGTCGGCTACGCACCGCTCGCCGACCTGTCCAGTGTGGCCGAAGCGGTTGCCGAGCACCTGGCCGGAGTCGACCCCTCCCGGCAGGTCGTGGTCGACCTGGTGACCTGGCGCCAGGAGGACATGACGACGATCGACGAGATGCGCGACCAGGTGCGCGAGCTGCTGGCGGGCTGCGACTTCGGGATGCCGCTGCACCGGCTCGACCTCACCATCACCAGCCTCGGCGGTGACCAGCCGGAGCGGGCCCGCACCCAGCACCTGACGTTCCGCTCCGACGACTCCGGCGAGCTGGTCGAGGACCCGCTCTACCGCAACCTGCACCCCATGCTCGGCAAGCGCCTGGACCTGTGGCGGCTGTCGAACTTCCGGCTCGAGCGGCTGGCCTCCCCGGAGGACGTCTACCTGTTCCACGGCATCGCCCACGACAACCCTCGGGACCACCGGCTGTTCGCACTCGCCGAGGTCCGCGACCTGGTCCGGGTCCGCCACGACGACACCGGTGAGACCAGCTACCCGCGGCTGGGTCGGATCGGCCTGGAGTCGCTGGCCGCGATGCGGGCCGCGCTCGCCCGGTTCCCGGTCCGCGAGCGGCCCACTGCCAACCGCCTCGTGCTGTGGGTGCGGCCCACCTGGGACGTGCCGCCGGAGGAGTGGCACGACCTGGCGATGTCCTACGAGAGCCTCGCCCGCGGAGCCGGCCTGGAGAAGCTGGTCCTCCATGTGCACATCCCCAGCCACGACCAGGGGCAGCCGGTGCTGGAGGACAAGGTCGTCTACCTCGAGGGCATCGGCAAGGGGCTGCTGAGCATCCGGCTCGGCGATCCCGGCCCCGACCCCGTGCGGCCGCTGACGGCGTACTCCCAGAAGGTGCTCACCTCCGAGCGGTTCGGTGTCCCCTACCCGTACGAGATCGTCCGGATGCTCACCACCGCGACCGGAGAGGCCTCGACGTTCCCGCCCGGCTCGTTCACCGAGCTCGACCTGGACGCCGACGGCGAGACGCTCACCGCGGTGCACCGCGAGCCGGGCCAGAACACCGCGCACCTGGTGGTCGGCCTGCTCACCAACCGGACGGCGGTCGTCCCCGAAGGGGTCACCCGGGTGGCGCTGCTCTCCGACCCGACGCAGGGGCTGGGCAACCTGGCCGAGCCGGAGTGCCGCCGGATCAACGCGGCGCTGGCCTACGCGCTGGAGCACCGGCTGCCCATGGAGTGGTACGCCGTCTCGTCCGGCGCGCTGATCGCCATGGACTCCGGCACCGAGAACATGGACTGGATCGCGCTCACCCTCCGCCGGCTGATCGAGTTCACGCAGGCCGGCGGCGAGGTCAACATCGTCGTGACCGGCATCAACGTGGGCGGTCAGCCGTACTGGAACGCCGAGGCGACGATGCTGATGCACACCAAGGGCATCCTCGTGATGACGCCGGCCAGCACGATGGTGCTCACCGGCAAGCAGGCACTGGACTTCTCCGGGGCCGTGTCCGCCGACGACAACTTCGGGATCGGCGGCTACGACCGGGTGATGGGACGCAACGGGCAGGGGCAGTACTGGGCGCCCAGCTTCGCCGACGCCTGCGCCCTCCTGCTGCGCCACTACGACTACACCTACGTGGTGCCGGGGGAGCGGTTCCCGCGACGTCGCCCCACCACGGACCCGGTCGACCGCGACGTCCGGACCTCACCGCACGAGCCGGTGCCCGGCTCGACCTTCACCACCGTCGGCGACGTCTTCGGCGCCACCACGAACCCGGACCGCAAGCGGCCCTTCGACATGCGCTCGGTGATGCGCTCGGTGACCGACGTCGACTGCGAGCCGCTCGAGCGCTGGCAGCACTGGGTCGACAGCGACACCTCGATCGTGTGGGACGCGACCGTCGGCGGCATCCCCGTGTGCCTGCTCGGCCTGGAGTCGCGCACCGTCCCGCGCCGCGGGTTCGTGCCGTCGTACGGCCCGCCGGCGTGGACCTCGGGGACCCTCTTCCCGCAGTCCTCGCGCAAGACCGCCCGGGCGATCAACGCCTGCAGCGGCAACCGGCCCTTGGTGGTGCTGGCCAACCTCTCGGGGTTCGACGGCTCACCGGAGTCGATGCGCAACTGGCAGCTGGAGTACGGCGCGGAGATCGGGCGCGCGGTGACCAACTTCGACGGACCCATCGTGTTCGTCGTGGTGTCGCGCTACCACGGCGGGGCGTTCGTGGTGTTCTCCAAGGCGCTGACCGAGTCCATGGAGATCGCCGCGGTCGAGGGCTCCTACGCCTCGGTGATCGGCGGGGCGCCGGCGGCGGCGACCGTCTTCGCCCGCGAGACCAAGCGCCGCACCGAGAACGACCCGCGCGTCGTCGACGCCCGCGCCGAGGCGGCCGCCGCCTCCGGCGCCGACGCGGCGACCCTGCGGCGGCGGGCCGCGGAGGTGGCCGCGCAGGTGCGATCGGAGAAACTCGGCGAGGTGGCCGACGAGTTCGACTCGATCCACACCATCGAGCGGGCGCTGCGCGTGGGTTCGGTGGATCGGATCATCCCCGCCGACCAGCTGCGGCCCTACATCGTCGACGCGCTGGAGCGGGGGATGGCCCGGATGACCGTCAGGGAGTGACCACCGGGTTGGTCACCCAGCTGTGGATCGGGACGGCCCAGGTCAGGTCGTCGCCACCGGGCAGTCGACTGGGTGGGGGCGTCGGATCGAGGCCGGCGAGGGTGAGCAGGAAGGCGGCGTCGCGGCGCCACCATCCGGGGAACTCCTGACCCTCGACGTGTCGGACGGTCAGCCGGCACCACCCGTCGTCGTCCACCTCGTGGCGAGCGTCCACCTCGACGGTGCGGGTGTCGGCACGCAGCCCGACCCGAAGCACCTTCAGGGCCGCCTCCTTCGCCGACCACACCAGGTTCGCTGCTGCGTGGCGGGCGTCCTCGTCGGGCTGGCCCGTGACGTAGGCCTGCTCGCGCGGGGTCAGGAAGTCGCTGACGAAACCCGGGGACCGTGGCTCGGCGATCTCCAGGTCGATGCCCAGGGTGCCAGCCGCCATGCTGCCCTCGCTGCCGATGAGCGCCACCGCCCAGCCGGCCCGGTCGCTCAGCGAGATGTCCAGCGCCGCCCGCTCGCCGTCCACGTGCACGTAGGGCGCTCCGGTGAGCCGGTTGAGGATCTCGATGCGCGCCAGGTCGCCACCCTGTTCGGGGCGGCCGAGGGCCGCCGCGACCGCCCGCTTGCCGGTATGCCGGCGCAGCAGGAACTCCGTTCGGCGCTTGGTGAACCGGATCGTGTCCAGGTAGCCGCGCTCCCGCTCCGAGAGCCAGTCGGTTCCGGGCGGCACCGACTCCTCGCTGCAGGCCAACCAGCGCATCGACACGCTCCCATTCTGGCCCAGGATCGGGACAAGACGGAGAGACTGGGCGGGTGCGCGACCTTCTCATCGGCCTGGTGACCACCTTGGTAGCGGTGGTCCTGCCGCCCACCGGAACCGACGTGGACTACCAGCTCGGCGGCAACGCGCCCCTGCCCGACCACGTGGGGATCGTGGTCCGCGACCGGGAGGCCCGGCCCGCCGCGGCGGCGTACTCGATCTGCTACGTCAACGGGTTCCAGACCCAGCCGCACGAGAAGCGGTTCTGGCGCCAGCACTGGCGGCTGGTGCTCAAGAGTGGCGGCAAGCCGGTCGTGGACTCCGCTTGGGGCGAGTGGCTGCTCGATCTCCGCACGCCTGGGAAGCGGAGGGCGCTGGCGCGGATCGTGGGGCGCTGGGTGGCGGGGTGCGCGGCGGACGGCTACCAGGCGGTGGAGTTCGACAACCTGGACTCGTTCACCCGCAGTCGTGGGCTGCTCAAGGCGCGGCACGCCAACCGCTACGCGGCGCTGCTGGTGCGCAAGGCGCACGCCCAGGGCCTGGCGGTGGCCCAGAAGAACCGGGCCGGGTGGGACGGCCGCCGGGTCGGCTTCGACTTCGCGATCTCCGAGGAGTGCGGCCGGTGGCGCGAGTGCGGCAGCTACGTCGGGCACTACGGGGACCAGGTGCTGGTGGTGGAGTACCGCCGCAGGGACTTCCGGTGGACCTGCCGGCACTGGGGTGAGCGCCTGCCCGTCGTACTCCGGAACCGGGCCCTGACCCCGGACGGCGTCCACGACTGGTGCTGACCGGCTCGGTTAGCCTGCGTCCCATGGCCCGGATCCGCGCGAACTCCGTCCTGCCCGCCCGACGGGAGGCGGTCACGCTGCACACGGCCGACGGGCTGGACCTGGTGGCCGAGCTCGCGGCCCCCGAGGACCGGCCGCCCGTCGGCACCCTGATCTGCCTGCACCCGCTCCCGACGCACGGCGGCATGATGGACAGCCACCTCTACCGCAAGGCGGCGTTCCGACTGCCGGCGCTGGCCGGGCTCGCGGTGCTGCGGTTCAACACCCGTGGCACCTGGAGCGAGCAGGGGACGTCGGAGGGCTCGTTCGACCACGCGGTGGGGGAGCAGTACGACGTCGCGGCGGCCATCGAGTACGCCGAGTTCCACGACCTGCCGCACGTGTGGCTGGTCGGCTGGTCCTTCGGCACCGACCTGGCCCTGATGCACGGGCTGGACCCGCTCGTGCACGGCGCGATCCTGCTCTCGCCCCCGCTGCGCTTCTCCGACGAGGAGCACCTGGCGCAGTGGGCGGAGTCCGGCAAGCCGGTGACCGCGCTGGTCCCCGAGCACGACGACTACCTCCGCCCGCCCGAGGCCCGGGAGCGCTTCGCGGCCATCCCCCAGGCCGAGGTGGTACCGATGACCGGCTCCAAGCACCTCTTCGTCGGCGACGCGGAGCGAGTGCTCGACGAGCTCGTGCGCCGCGTCGCCCCCTCCGTCCCCGTCCCGCTCCCCACCACCTGGGACGGCCCGATGGCCACCGCCGACACCTCGGCGTACAACGCCCACAACCTCGACGCCTACCGCGACGTCCCCGTGCCGAAACCACGCGACTGAGGTTTCCCGTTTCACCAACCAAAACTGTCGTGAAAATGGCCGTGAGGCAGCAGTTTTGGTTGGTGCGTGGGGGTCAGGCGCGGCGGCGAGCTCGGTACGCCGCGACAGCGGCCCGGTTGCCGCAGGCGGGGCGGCAGAAGCGGCGGGAGCGGTTGCGCGAGAGGTCGACGACGATGCCGTCGCAGCCCTCGCCTTCACAGAGCGAGAGGCGCGAGAGCTCGTCGGCGCGGATCAGGTCGATCACCGCCATCGCGGTCTCGACGGCGATCCGGGTGTCCAGTGGCCGGTCCGGATCGACCACGTGCAGGTGCCAGTCCCAGCCGTCGTGGCGGACCAGCTGGGGGAGCGCGCCGGCGTCGAGCAGTACCCGGTTGACCAGGTCGACGACCGTGTCCCGGTCGGCGGTGAGCAGCTCGCGCAGGCTCGGGCGCAGGGCACGGACCGCCGCCAGCTCCGCGAGGTCCCCATCGTGCCGGCCGCTGAAGTGGTGCTCGAGGTAGAAGCGGTCCAGGTCCTGGATAGAGGTGAGGGTGTCGGGGTCCACCGCGGAGTTCACCAGCGCCGCCGCGGCCGCCAGCGCCGTCTCGGTGTCATGGGCGAAAGGCACGTTGACAGGTTACCCGATCGGAACATAGAGTCATGGCTCATGGCGATCTTTACTCATGACACACGGGTCGCCGAGCCCACCCGTCGAAACGCCGTCGGTCTGGTCGTCGCCCTGGTCTCGGCCACTTCGTTCGGGCTGGCCGGCCCGCTGGCCAAGGGTCTGCTGGAGGCGGGCTGGAGCAGCGGGGCCGCCGTGATCGTCCGGGTCGGGCTCGCGGCGCTGGTGCTCGCGATCCCGGCTTGCGTCGCGCTGCGCGGCCGGTGGTGGCTGCTACGCGCCAACCTGCCGCTGCTGCTGGCCTACGGGGCGCTCGCCGTCGCCGGCACCCAGCTGTTCTTCTTCAACGCCGTGGCCGTGATGCCGGTGGGCATCGCGTTGCTGATCGAGTTCACCGCCCCCGTCGCCGTAGTCGTCTGGTTGTGGCTGCGCCACGGCCACCGGCCCGGACGGCAGACCATCGGCGGCGGCCTGCTCGCCGCGCTGGGACTGGTCCTCGTCCTCGATCTGCTCTCCGGCGCCACGGTGAACGCCGCGGGCATCGGCTGGTCGCTGCTGGCGATGCTCGGCGCGGCGACGTACTTCCTGCTCTCGGCCAAGCAGGACACCGGACTGCCTCCGATCGTGCTCGCGGCCGTCGGCATGGCCCTGGGGGCCGCCGTCCTCACCGCGGCGGGGCTCATCGGGCTGGTGCCGTTGCACGCGACGACCCGGCCGGTGACCTTCGTGGTCGGCCAGGTCCCGTGGTGGCTGCCGGTCCTGGTGCTGGGCGTGGTGACGGCGGCGGTGTCCTACACCACCGGGATCATCGCCGGTCGCCTGCTGGGGTCGCGGCTGGCCTCGTTCGTCGCCCTGACCGAGGTGCTCGCCACGCTCGGGTTCGCCTGGTGGCTGCTTGGTGAGCTGCCCCGACCGATCCAGGGACTCGGTGGGTTGCTGATCCTGGCGGGCGTGGTCGCCGTCAAGCTCGGCGAGCGCACCACTGC
>CAZKEZ010000047.1:0-18221 GCA_964551905.1 uncultured Nocardioides sp.
TCGAGGGCGCGGTCGCGCAGGAGACGGCGGATGCCGAGGAGGACGGCGAGGACGCCGACTCCGCCGATCAGGATGCCGATGAACAGGTAGAGGAAGATCGGGCTGAGGTCGTCGTCGGCGGAGCTGCCGCTCATGCTGCCGAAGAGGAAGCCGAAGAGCGGGCCCAGGGCGGCCACGACGGCGCCGACGATGATGAGCCAGACGCCGGGCTGGACGGGGACCAGCCGGATCGGTCGGCCGTTGGCGGCGATACCGGGGAGCTCAGGCTCGGAGGTCATCGGGTGTCCTTTCCGTGGCGGCGTTGCCGGCGGCCAGACCGTTGAGGGTGGCGTTGTCCGTGCGCTTCTCACGCACCGTCTCCAGGAACGGGGTGAGGATGTCGATGGGGATCGGGAACACGACCGTGGAGTTCTGGTCCGCGCCCAGCTCGAGCAGGGTTTGGAGGTAGCGGAGCTGGATGGCGGCCGGGCTCTGGCTGAGGGTGGCGGCGGCGTCACGCAGCTCCTGGGAGGCCTGAAGCTCACCGCGGGCGCTGATCACCTTCGCCCGCCGCTCCCGCTCCGCCTCGGCCTCGCGCGCCATCGCCCGCTGCATCGCCTCGGGGATCTCGACGTCCTTGATCTCCACCACGTCCACCTCGACGCCCCACGGGCCGGTCTGCCCCGCGATCGACTGGGCGAGATCCTCGTTGAGGTCGGCCCGGTGCGCCAGCAGCGTGTCGAGGTCGGCCCGGCCGACGACGGAGCGCAGCGTGGTCTGCGCGATCTGGGAGGTGGCGACGGCGTGGTTCTCGACCACCATCACCGACTTGATGGGGTCGACCACCCGGAACAGCACGACGGCGTTGACCCGGGCCGGCACGTTGTCGCGGGTGATGACCTCCTGCGGCGGGATCGTCAGCGCTACCACCCGCAGGTCCACCCGCACCATCTTGTCCAGCAGCGGCAGGACCATCCGGAGCCCCGGCTCCAGCGGCGCCCGCAGCCGCCCCAGCCGGAAGCTCACACCGCGCTCGTACTCCTTGATCGTGCGCAGCGACAGCAGCAGCAGGACCACGACGAGCACAAGCAGCACACCGACAGCCACCCAGGTCATGACGCCGCCCCCGTGGGTGGCCGTCGGTCGGAGCGGTACGTCGCGCGCCGTGCCTGCCAGGCCGCGGCGTGCAGCTCACGCTCCGCCACCGAGGCGTCGAGGCTGAGGTGCGTCATCCCCTCGGGAAGCAGCACCTGGGTCTGCCGAAGGTGCGACCACAGCGGCAGGCTCGCCACCAGGGACAGGGCCATCGCGCCCAGCAGGACCAGCGACGCGGTCGAGCCCGGAGAGGTCGCGAGCGTGGCCAGCGGCCAGATCAGCCCCAGCACCACGACGGCGCACGCGATCCCGCGGTGGAACCGGGCGGCCTCCGACGCCGGCCACGAGTCGACGGCCCGTTGCACCTCCCGCCCCGACGCGGACGTCGTGCAGGTGTCCTTCACGGGGCAGGCGTTGCAGATGGTCGGCGTGCCGCGGTAGCGCATCACCCGGTGGTCGGGGTCGAAGGACTGCGGCCACAGCCACTGGTCCTCCGGGCACAGCCAGGCGTCGTGGTCCTCGTGGTAGGTGAACCCCGCCGACGCGCCGCCCTCGGAGACCGAGGCGGCCCGTCGGGCGAGGGCGTCGATGACGTAGGCCAGCGCGGTGAGCGCCAGACAGTAGCCACTCGCCAGCCAGACCTCGATCCCCACCGAGGACAGCGAAAGGGTCATGGGCCGGGGTCCTCGTCGCGGCGGTCGGAGGCGTAGCGGCTGCCGTTGCGGCCGGACCCCTGTTCGACGGGTACGCCGGTGCGGTCCTCCGCCGCGGCCTCGTGCTCCTCGACGTACAGCGTCTCCGGCGGCAGCTCGAACGCGGTCGCCTTGATGCAATACCGCACGCCCAGCCAGGTGATCCACAGGAACGGCAGCACCCCTCCCACGATGAACACCACGTCTCCGGGCATCCGCAGCCATTCGAGTACGGCGTTGCCCGGCTCGGTGATGTAGCCAAGGGTGCGCGCCTCGTAGTAGCCGTCGTTGACCGAGTGCCACAGCTGGAGGACGCCCAGTGGCAGCAGCGTCACGAAGACCATCCACGCCAGGCCGAGGTTCAGCGACCAGAACGACAGCTTGGCCAACCGGTCGGGCCACCGCTCGGCGGGGATGAGGTAGCGCAGCGCGAACAGCGCCAGGCCGACGGCCATCATCCCGTAGACGCCCATCATCGCGCCGTGCGCGTGGTTGGCGGTCAGGGCGGTGCCGATCTGGAAGTAGGACACGATCGGCAGGTTGATCAGGAACCCGAACACCCCCGCACCGACGAAGTTCCAGAAGCCCACGGCCACCAGGAACATGACCGCCCAGCGGTGCGGGAAGGGCGCACTGCTACGGGTCTGTTGTCGCGACCCGAGCTGCAGGAACGTCCAGGCCTCGACGGTCAGGAACGTCAGCGGGATGACCTCGAGGGCGGAGAAGAACGCGCCGAGGGCCATGTGCTCCACCGGGGTGCCGGAGAAGTACAGGTGGTGCATCGTGCCGATCACGCCGCCGGCGGAGTAGAGGATCACGTCGAGGAAGATGATCTGGATCGCGATCTGGCGGCGTACCACTCCCAGCATCACGAAGATGTAGGCGACCATCACGGTGGTGAACAGCTCGAGGAAGTCCTCCACCCACAGGTGCACCACCCAGAACCGCCAGAACTCGGCGACGGTCAGGTGCGTCTCGGTGCGGGCCAGCATGCCGACCGCGTAGAAGGCGGGGATCGCCAGCCCGGCATAGAAGAACAGCCACGGCATGTTGAGCCGGTGCTCGGTCTTCAGTCGGGAGCGGATCGCGCGGTAGACGATCGCTATCCAGAGGAAGAGTCCGACCACGAGGAGGAGCTGCCAGAACCGCGGCAGGTCGAGGTACTCCCACTGCTGGTCGAAGAAGATCGAGCCCTTCGCCCAGTCGGCGCCGAAGATGCTGACCGCCTCGCCGGCCAGCGAGCCGAACACCACGAGCGCGACCGCGATCAGCAGGCCCCACGTCAGCAGGTGCTGCTTGCGCGGCTCACGGCCGGAGATGATCGGGGCCAGGAACACGCCGGCGGCCAGGAACGAGGCCGCGGTCCAGAACAGCGAGAGCTGCACGTGCCAGGTGCGGGCCAGGTTGAACGGCAGGATCTGGGCCAGGTCGATGCCGAAGAAGCTGGCGAGGTCCGCCCGGTAGTGCTCGATCGCGCCACCCATCAGCGCCTGGATCAAGAACAGCAGCGCCACCACGAAGAAGAACCAGGCGGTGACCCGTTGGGCCGGGGTGACCGGGACCTCGCCCGGCTGCCGGAAGGCCAGCGCCGGCTGCTCGGAGGAGTGCCAGCCGATCTGTCGGCTCCACCTGCCGTAGAGGGCGAACAGGCCACCCAGTCCGGCCAGCAGGGCGACCAGTGACAGGCCGGACCACACCACGATGTCGGCGGTCGGGGTGTTGTCGACCCGCGGCTCGGCGGGCCAGTTGTTGGTGTAGGAGTAGTCGTGCCCGGGCCGCTCGGCGGCGGCCGCCCAGGCGGTCCAGGCGAAGAACGCGGTGAGCTCGTGGATCTCCTGGGGGTCGGTGATCGCGTTGGGGATCAGCCCGTTCTTGGTGCTGTCCTCACCGAAGAACTGTGCGTAGTAGTCGCGGATCGTCTCGAACGCCGCGATCTGCTCCGCGGTGAAGACCAGCTCGCCGGTGCTCTCGTCGTACCGGTTCTCCCGCAGCATGTCGCGGACCGCGGCGGTGGCGTCCTGCGTGCCGGACTCGGTGACGGACTCGCGGACGTCCTCGGCGGCCAGGCGCAGGTACTCCGCGGTGTAGTCGGGGCCGAGGTAGCCGCCGTGACCCATGATCGAGCCGTACTGCTGGAGGCCGCGGCGCAGGAAGATCTGCTGCCCGGCGGTGACCTCCTCGGCGGTGAACACCGCCTCGCCGTCCTCGCCGACGACGGTCTCGGGCAGCGGCATCGAGTCGGTATAGGTGCGTACGGCGAGCATGCCCATGACGAAGAAGCCGAAGATCATGACCAGGGCGATCCCCTGGACCCAGCCCTTGGAGACGTTGAGCTCGGCCCGCTCGCCCCGAGCCTGGTCTTGTAGTGCCACCGCAGCCGCCCTTCGTGAGGAGACGAATGCTTCGTCACCATAACGAAGAGGATGAGGGTTGGGAACCATGCCGGGTACGCCGCGAGACGGGCCGTCGGGCGGGCTCGGGATTTCGGATCGGTCTCCGCGATGGGTTAGAGTTCCAGCGCCTCACTTCGAGGTCCTGGCCCCGTAGCGCAGTTGGTTAGCGCGCCGCCCTGTCACGGCGGAGGCCGCGGGTTCGAGTCCCGTCGGGGTCGCTCTACTTTCCGGCGCTTTGTCGCCTAGGCGTAGCCGAGCTCGTGCAGCCGGGCGTCGTCGATGCCGAAGTGGTGGGCCACCTCGTGCACCACGGTGATCCGCACCTCGTCCTCGAGCTCCTCGATCGACCCGCACATCTCCAGCAGCGGCCGACGGAAGATCAGGATTCGGTCGGGCAGCTGGGCGGCGTAGTTCGACTCGCGCTCGGTGAGCGCCACCCCTTCGTAGAGCCCCAGCAGGTGCGGGTCGTCGGGCGGCGCGTCCGGCTCGACGAGCACCACGACGTTGCGTACCAGCGAGGCGAGCTCGTCGGGGATGTCGTCGAGGGCTCGGTCGACCAGCGCGTCGAACTCCTCGGGGTCCAGCTCCACGGCCACGCCCCCATCCTGCCCAGCGACCCCAAGCCCCGGTCGCGCGGTGGGGGGCAGGGCTCAGCCGGCCAGCACGAAGCCCAGCGCGGCGGCGCCGAGGCTGACCAGCAGCGTGACCGCGGCGTACGTCGCTCCGCGCCAGCCGCGCAGGTCGACGATCTGGACGGCGAAGGCGGAGTACGTCGTGAACGCGCCGCAGAAGCCGACGCCGAGCAGCGCCATCGTCGACTCCGACAGGCCCAGGCCGACGAACCACCCGAGCAGACCGGACCCGGTGACGTTGACCAGCAGCGTCCCGAGCGGCACCGGACCGACGCGGCTCGGCCGGTCGTCGAGGTAGTGCCCCGCCAGGAACCGCAGCGGCGCACCCACGGCAGCTCCCAGCGCCACCAGCAGCGCGGTCACGTGTCACCCTCCTCGTCGTGGAACCGGCGCCGCCCCTCCGGGGAGGTCAGCCGCCGGCCGAGGAGCACCGCCGCGACGGCGGCGACCGCCGTGCCGAGGTAGTACGTGGCGGCGAGCCCGGGCCGGCCGGCCGCCAGCAGGGCCCGGTCCTGCTCGGCGCACGCCGACAGGGTCGTGAAGCCGCCGAGGAGCCCGGGGCCCAGGGCCACCGCGAGCACCGGCGACCGCCGTACCAACGACCAGGCCGGCAGCAGCGCCAGGACGAGGGAGCCGACGACGTTGATCCCGAAAGTGGTGGCCGGGAAGTACCCGCCGTCGGGGAACCAGACTCCGAGCAACCAGCGCAGCAGGGATCCGAGGGCGCCGCCCACCGCCACCGCCAGCACCAGCGACGGCCGCGGACGATCGCGCAACAATGCTGGCCGGCCGAGGCGAGGTCAGGCCGTGTCGGCGGTGATCGAGGGCGACGTACTCGTCTCCCCACCGGCCAGCGCCGGCACCGGTCGCGGCGGCTCGCCCTTGGACTGCCGGATGAACTCCCCGAAGAACCACTGCTGGAAGGCCGCCTGCTCCGGCGACCGGGCCAGGGTGAGCAGGCGTTGACCGCGGCAGAACTCATCGGCCAGGTCCAGCAGGGTCAGCATCTGCTCGAAGGTGGACGCGTCGTCGGGGGAGAACGGGACGGCGATGTCGACCGTCGCGTCGCCGTCCTCCGAGGCGAGGTCGACCTGTTGCGTCGCCTCCACGGGGAAGGCGTTGTCGAAGCGGGTGAAGATCTCGGTCAGGTGCTTGGCGAGGGGGTAGTCCTCCTCATGCGCCAGTGCGAGCAGCGCCACCTCGCGGCGCAGCTCGCGGTAGTGCCGGCGCAGCGTGATGACGGTGTCGACGGGTACGTCGCTCAACACGACCGTGGCCAGGTCGGGGGGAGCGTCGGTGGGCCGCTGGGTCGGCAGGTCGTCGATGTGGAAGACGGTGCCCTGCTTCACCGCTCCGTGGTGCGGGGCGGTGGCCGGCTCGAACCAGACGACCTTGCCGTCGGGCTCCATCGCGGCTCCCCACGCGACCGAGCAGCGGGCCACGATCGCCAGGCCCCGCCCGAAGGTCGTCATCAGGTCGTCGAACTCGTGCGAGGGCTGCGGGATGGTCAGCACCGGCGGCTGCCGCGAGCTGTCGGAGACCTCCACGCGAGGGTGGTCGGCGGTCCCGCGGACGCGCACCACGATGGGGTCTCCGGCATGCAGCAGCGCGTTGGTGACCAGCTCGGAGACCCCCAGCTCGGCGCATTCCTTGAGGTCGTGGCGGGCCAGCGCGTCAAACTCCGCGGCCACCCAGCGACGCGCCTCCTGCACCGACCGCGGGTCGGTGCCGAGGGTCAGCGTGTGGTGGCGGTGGGGCACGGCTCTCCTGTCCTCTGTCGAGGTCGTCAGGGGGTGATGCTGAGGTCCTACCCAGCGGCCCCACGCGCAAAACGCCACCTCGAAAGGTTTTACTCCTTTACCTTCTCAGGTACGGCGATCCTCCGCCATGCCCCCGACCCATTCCCGTTCTGCGTCCGGCCTATTCCCCGTTCCCCGGTGAGGCTTCCGACGTCGTGAACCCTTGGGTCCGAGTGGGCGAGGTGGGAAGAATGGCCCCATGGCGAAGGGCCCCGACTCAGCTGAGCGGCACCGGGTCGTCGTGATCGGCTCGGGGTTCGGTGGCCTGTTCGGCACCAAGGCTCTGCGTCGCGCCGACGTGGACGTCACGGTGATCGCGAAGACCACCCACCACCTCTTCCAGCCGCTGCTCTACCAGGTGGCGACCGGGATCCTGTCCCAGGGCGAGATCGCCCCGGCGACGCGTGAGGTGCTCCGCCGCCAGCGCAATGCGCAGGTCCTCCTCGGCGACGTCACCGACATCGACCTGACGGCGCGGACGGTGACCTCCCACGTCACCGGGCGGGAGACTGTCACGCCGTACGACTCACTGCTCGTCGCGGCCGGCTCGACCCAGTCCTACTTCGGCAAGGACCACTTCGCCTCGTTCGCGCCCGGGATGAAGAGCATCGACGACGCGTTGGAGCTGCGGGGGCGGATCTTCGGGGCCTTCGAGCTCGCCGAGATCGACGCCCAGCGCGGCGGGAACGTGGACGCTCAGCTGACGTTCGTCGTCGTGGGCGCCGGACCGACCGGGGTGGAGATGGCCGGCCAGCTCGTCGAGCTGTCCCAGCGCACGCTCACCCACGACTTCCGGGCGATCAACTCCCGCCGTACCCGGGTGATCCTGCTTGACGGAGCCGACCAGGTCCTGCCGGCCTTCGGCCCCAAGCTGGGCGCCTGGACCGGCAAGCAGCTGGAGAAGCTGGGCGTCGAGCTGATGCTGGGCACGATGGTCACCGACGTCGACCGTGCGGGGCTGACCATCCGCCACTCCGACGGCGAGACCGAGCGGATCCTTGCCGCCACCAAGATCTGGGCCGCCGGCGTCCAAGCCTCCTCGCTGACCGCCACGCTGGCCGAGCAGACCGGCGCCGAGCTCGACCGGGCCGGCCGGATCGCGGTCAACCCCGACCTGACCCTCCCGGGCCATCCGGAGGTGTTCGTCGTCGGCGACATGATCTCTCTCGACAGCCTGCCGGGGGTTGCCCAGGTGGCGATCCAGGGCGCCCGGTACGCCGCGAAGGAGATCCGTGGGCGGCTGGAGGGGCGCGCCCCGCAGCAGCCGTTCGAGTACCACGACAAGGGGTCGATGGCGATCATCTCCCGCTTCCGTGCCGTGGCGATGATCGGGCGGCTCCGAGTGAGCGGGGTGCTCGCCTGGCTGATGTGGCTGGGTCTCCACATCGTCTACATCACCGGCTTCAAGAGCCGGGTGACGGCGCTGCTGCGTTGGGCGGTGTCCTTCATCGGGCGCGGCCGCGCCGAGCGCACGACCACCGCGCAGCAGATCTACGGTCGGGCCGCGCTGGCCCGGGTCGATCCCATCGAGCTGACGGCCACGGACCCGCCGTCCGACGCCGAGGGCGCGGCCCCGTTGGGGGCCCCGGGGTCAGACGAGTGAGCGGCTGGTGACGATGTTGGCCACCAGGAAGGTCGACACCGCGGAGAACACGGCGGCGGGCTTGAGTGCCCAGTCGACGTCCTGGAAGGCGAAGAGGTACGTCGTCGCGACCGCGAGCACCGCCACCCCGCCCGTGATCGCGGTGATGCTGGCCAGGCGTGAGCGCCACCAGCTGGTGGGCCGGGCCTCCGCCTCGACCGCGACGGGCTGCTCCTCGGTGACCTCCGGCTCCTCCGCCGCGAGCTCCTCCTCGACGTACTCCCACGACGTCGGCTCGGGCTCCGCGTACTGAGCCTGCGCGGCCTGTACGGCGGCGATCTGCTCGGCAAGCGTCTGCTGGAAGGACGGCTGCTCGACGGGCTGCACGTCTTCGACGGGCTCGGTGTGCTCCTCGGCTGGCTGCTCGACTGCCTCGTCCGCGGTCGGCACGTCGTCGGCCGGCACGTCCTCGACGGGCACCTCCGCGACGGGCTCGACCGGGGCGGCCTCGACGTGCGGCGTGGCTCCGGGGGCGAAGATCGGGCTGGTGAAGACCTCGGTGTCGGTCACCGGCGCTGCGGGCTCCGCGGGCTCCGAAGCGACCAGGCGACGCTTCCCCTCGACCGGACCGGTCACCACCGCCGGCGCGTCGGTCGGCACCGCGGCGCGGCGCTTCCCGCCTCCGGAGGCCACCGGCGCCGGCTCGACGTCTTCGACCTCGGGCACCTCGACCGGCTCCACGACCGGCTCCACGAGGTCCACCGCGGGCGGCTCGGGCTCTTCGTCGACCGGCGGCTCGTCGACCAGCGCTTCCTCGACGGGCTCTTCGTCGACGGGCTGCTCCTCAGGCTCGTGGTCGACGGGCTGCTCTTCAGGCTCCGGCTCGACCAGCTCCGGCTCCGCCTCGACGAGCTCCGGCTCCGTCTCGACCGGCTCCGCCTGGACCACCGCCTCGACCGGCTCCGGCTCCGTCTCGACCACGGTGAGGTGCGGCTCCCGGTCGTCGTCCAGCAGGGTCAGCGGCGTACCGAAGATCAGCGCCGGCTCGACGCCCGCGTCCTCGGCGTCCTCGACGTCGGCAACCTCGACAACTTCGGCCACCACCTCGACCGGCTCTTCGGCGACCGGCTCTTCGGCAACAACCGGTTCCTCGCCCACTGGCTCTTCGGCGACCGGCTCCTCGGCCAGCGGCTCTTCGACGACCGGTTCGTCGACAACGGACTCTTCGGCGACCGGCTCGACCTCTGCCTCGGCGGCCGCGGCCTCCAGCAGCTTGCGCGCTGCCTCACGGCTGGCCTTGGTGTCGGTGATGACGACATCCTCCAGCCCGGCGCCATCGTTGGTCGTCGCCTGCTCCCGGTTGGTCATCCACCGGTCGAACAGGTCGAAGGCAGTGTTCGACGCATCACCTGTGCTCATGCCCATGAAAATAAAGTGCGAACCCGCCTGTCCGCAGGGAATCAGACATTCTCACTGGACTAGTCCGGTGGCCGAATTCCGACAGAACTGTGCTTAAACTCACGCCGGGGTCATCACCGACAGTCATGGGGGTCTGTTGTGCTGCTGCGTCGTCTCGTCATCCTAGGGGTCGCACTCGGAGTCGGACTGGCATCGGGGGTGTCGGCGGCGCAAGCCGACTACGTCCCGGCGCCCCAGTCCTCCTGGGTGCCCAACGGCACGGTGTGGGCCATCGCCACCACCGACACCCGGGTCTACCTCGGCGGTGAGTTCACGGCGCTGACCAACCCGCGCACGGGCAAGTCCGTCCAGCGCCACCACCTGGTGGCCTTGAACCGCTCCACCGGCGCACCCATCGCCGGCTGGAACCCGGACCTCAACGGCAGAGTCCTCGCGATCGATGTGGCCGCGGACGAGACGGTGTACGCCGGCGGCGACTTCACCGAGGTCGGGACCCTCGACCGGTCACGCCTCGCGGCGTTCGATGCCGACGGGGAGACCGTGGCGGGCTGGGACCCGGTCGCCAACAACCGGGTCTGGGATCTCGCCGTCGACGGCAGCGACCTCTTCGTGGTGGGCAACTTCGGACGGATCGACGGCCAGTCGCGGCCCGGCGCGGCCCGGCTCGACCGGGCCTCGGGCGCCCTCGAGTCCTGGAACGCTCAGGTCGGCGGCGGCCGGGTGCAGGCGCTGGCGCTGGCCGGAGGTACGGCGTACCTCGCCGGCACCTTCGCCTCCCTGGGTGGGGAGGCCCGCCCGTTCGCCGGCGCGGTCGACACCGGGTCCGGGGCGGTCACCGGCTGGAACCCCGCCGCCCTGTGCGACAACTGCCGGGTCCGCGACCTCGCTGTGGCCGGTGGCCGGGTCCTGGCCGCGGTCGGCGGCGAGCCCGGTGGCCGGGCCGTGGCCTGGTCGACATCGACCGCCCAGCCGATCTGGACCGCGAGTGCCGACGGTGAGGTGCAGGCCGTGGCGGTGCGCGACGGCGTCGCCTACTTCGGTGGCCACTTCGCCGTCCGCTTCAACGGCGCCCCGCGCTCCCAGCTGGCGGCGGCCGATGCGGCGACTGGCGCCGTACTCCCGCTCCGCCTCACCACTGCCGGGTCGAACCTCCCCGGCGTCTGGGCCCTGGACGCCCAGGCCGACGCACTCCGGGTCGGCGGTGGCATCGCGCTCCAGGGCGTGCCGCAGAGGCGCTACCTGGTGCTTCCTGACTCCTCGGTCGTCCCGCCGTACACCTCCGTCACGCTGGTCCTCAAGGGCTGCGCGAAGTGCAAGGTGAAGGTCGCCCAGGCCCGGGCCGGTGGCGGCAAGGCGTGGAAGTCCACCTGGCGGAAGGCGCGGGCGGGCCGGGTCACCCTGGTGGTCCCGAGCGCCCGTACCCAGGGCATGACGTTCCTGGTCAAGGCTCCGTGGGAGAAGCGGACCCGGCGTACCACCGAGGTGGTCGTGAAGTACGCCGGCCAGCCGGTCGGCAGCCGGGTGCGGCCGGCCAAGGCCGCCAGCAAGCGCCGCGGCTCGGCGTGCTGGGTCGGGACCACCTCCGAGGCGGTGACCATGCGCGTCCTGGTGCGCAAGGCCCGCGTCGTCGGCAAGGGCGGCAAGATGACGACCGGCTCCCGCGCCTGGACCCCGGTGACCAGGAACTGGCACCGGCCGATGCAGAAGACCCGCAAGGGCGTCCTCTCGGTGAAGGTGCCGACCCGCTGCCAGGTCCCCACCTGAGTCACCTGCCGCGCACCCAAGCCCAACTGCCGTAACCCAACAGGCGCGCGCCATGCCCAACTGCCGCGCGGCTACCGTCGCCGCAGGGCGTGATTTCGGGGTCAGAAGCGACGGTAAGCCCGCGGCAGTCGGGCCTGGCGCCCACCCGGGAGGGGGTCAGGTGGGGGGTGGGGCGGGCCCGGCGGAGGCCTCGGCCTCCTCGAATGCCGCTGGCACGGTGCCCTCGCCCTCGATGTCGATGTGCGGGAGTACCCGGTCCAGCCAGCGCGGCAGCCACCAGGCGGCCTCGCCCATCAGCGCGATGCTGGCCGGGGCCAGGGTCACCACGAGGATGCCGGCGAGGAGTACGGCGCTGGCCAGCCCGACGCCGAACTGCTTGATCGTCGGATCGCCGTTGAGGATGAAGCTGGCGAACACCGAGGTCATGATCAGGCAGGCGGCGGTGGTGATCCGGGCGCTCGACGCCAGCCCCGACCGGGTCGCCTGGCGAGCCGTCTCGCCGCGCAGGTGGTGCTGCTGGATGTGGCTGACGAGGAACACCTCGTAGTCCATCGACAGGCCGAACAGCACCGCGAACATCATCAGCGGCACATAGCTCGCGATCGGCACCGTGTCACTCGCAGTGTCGATGCCGACCAGGTCGATCCCCCAGCCCCACTGGAACGTCGCGGTGAGGATGCCGAACGCGGCCGCGGCCGACAGCACGTTGGTGACCGCCGCCTGGAACGGCACCAGCACCGACCGGAAGGCGACCATTAGCAGCACGAAGCCGAGCAGCACTACCGTGCCGATGACGAGCAGCAGCCGGTTGGAGATGAGGCTGGCCAGGTCGACGTACGACGCGGTGTAGCCGCCGACGTACGTCGTCACTCCGCCCTCGGCGGTCGCGGCCGGGATCACGTCGGAGCGTACGTCGGCCAGCAGGTCCGCGGTCTCGTCGGAGGCGGGGGCCGTGGTCGGCACCGCCGAGAACAGCACCACGTCGCCCTTCTTGTTGGTCTGCGGGGGCGTGAGGCCGGCCACCCCGGACTCCGCCGAGAGCGCGTCCTGCAGCTTCACCACGCGCGGGTCGGTGGCTCGCGGGTCGCCACCGGCCGCGGTGACCATGTCGGTCAGCGTGGCCTGGAGCTGCTCGGCCTGCTGCTGCATCTCCTCGGCCTGCTTCTGCTTCTCCTTGAGCGCTTGGGCCTCCTGCTGGAGCTCGTTGGCCTGCCGCTGCAGCGCGTTGGCGCGTTGTCGGAGCTGGTCGCCTTGCCGCTCGAGTGCTGCCCGCCGCTGCTCCAGCTCGGCCGCCTGCCGCTCCAGCGCGGCGGCCTGCTCCTGGAGCTGGGTCGCCTGCCGCTTCAGCGCGACGGCCTGCTCCTCCAGCTTCCGGGCCTGTTTCACCAACCGTTCGGCCTTTGGTCGGAGTGACTGGAGCTCCCGTTTGGTCTCCGCCTCGCGGGCCTGGGTGCGGGCCAGCCGCGCCTCAAGTCGCGCCTGCCGCTCGGGGTCGTCGGCGGCCTCGGCGATCCGGCGCTCGAGCAGGCGGATCCGCGCCTCGATCCGCAGCAGCTTGCGTCCCAGCTTCTTTGCCCGACTCTCGAGCGCGGCCGCCTCCTTCTTGAGGCGCGCGCGCTCGTTCTCCAGGCGCTGCTGCTCGGCCTCGAGCTGCTGCTGCTCCCGCTCGAGTCGCGCCTTCTCGGACTCCAGCGCGGCGCCCTCGGACTGCAGCGTCGCCGCCTCGGCCTGGAGCTGCGCCTGCTCCTCCTCGAGCTGCGCCTGCTGCGTCTCGAGCTCGGCCTTCTCCGCCTCGAGCTCCTGCTGTTCCTCCGGCAGCTCCTTGGACAGCGTCTCGAGCTGGTCCTTGAGCGACATCGCCTCGTTGTAGTCGTCGGTGTACTCCTTGCTCGGCTCCACCGGCGGGTCGAAGCTCGACGCGATCTGGAGCGGCCCGTTGTAGCCGACCCCGAACCCGTCGGTGATCAGGTCGTAGGCCTGACGCTCGATGGTGTCCTTGGGCGTGGCGCCGATGTCGTCCTGGCCGAACTCCAGCGACGGGGCGGGCACGATCAGCGGTACCAGGAAGGCCAGCGACCCCAGGGTGACCAGCAGCGGGTGCCGCGAGACGAAGCCCGCCCAGCTGCCCCACATCCCGCCGCCGGGCTTCTCGCGACGCAGGAAGGCGGGGAGCGAGAGCCAGTGGATGCGGTGCTGGAGCAGTCCCATCAGCGCTGGCAGCAGGGTGACGGCAGCGATCACCGCGGTGAGCACCGCCATCGCCGAGGTGACGCCGAGCGTGCTGAGCAGCGGGATCCCGGCCACCCGCAGCGCCACCAGCGCGACGACGACGGTGGCGCCGGCGAACACGACCGCGCTGCCGGAGGTGGCCACCGTCCGGGCGATCGACTCCTGCATCGGCATCCCCGACTTGAGCTGCTCCTGATGTCGGGTGATCAGGAACAGTGCGTAGTCGATGCCCACCCCGAGGCCGATCATCGTGGCCAGGGTGTCGCCGGTGACCGGCACGTTGATGAGGTGGCCCAGCAGCCCCACCACGCCGAGGGCCACCGCGAGCCCGATCACGGCGGTCACGATCGGCAGCCCCATCGCGACCACGCTGCCCAGGACCAGGGTCAGGATCAGCATGGCGGCGAGGATCCCGACGACCTCGCTGCTCTCGGTCGGCTGGTCGGACAGCTCCGACCCGATCGACCCGGCGGCGGCGACCGTGATGCCGGCCTCCTGCGCCGGCTCGGTGGCATCGAAGATCTCCTGGGCGATCTCCTCGTCGAGGTCGCCCGACCCGATGTCGAGCAGTACCGGCGCGAACGCCGTCTGCTTGTCCTCGGAGATCAGCCCGGCGGCGAGGCCGGCCTGGCTGTAGGGGCCGGTGACGCTGTAGACGTGCGGGGCCTTCTTCAGCGCCGCCACCGACTGCTTGACGGCCTGCTTGGTGTCGGGATCCTTCAGTGAGCCCTCGTCGACGTGGAAGACGATCGGGTTCGCGCCGTTCTGCTGTGGGGGGAACCGCTCCTCCAGCAGGTCCTGCGCGCGCTGGCTGTCGGTCCCGGGGAGCTGGAGGTCGTTGCTGGTCTCCGAGCCGAAGGCGCCCACGGCGCCGTACACACCGGCAAGCAGGAACACCCACGCCACCAGCACGACCCAGGATCGGCGCGCGCAGAACAGCCCGAGCGCGTGGAGGGCTCTGCCCATTTCCGCTGACCCCTTGCAACGACGCGCCGCCCGGTTCGGTCGGGCGGCAGACGGGAGTCTAGTGACAAGAAATGCCGCGCCACCAGGGTCGCCACCCCCGACTACCGCGGGGCTACCGTCGCTTCGGACGGCGAAATCGGGCCCGCGGGCGACGGTAAGCCCGCGGCAGTCGGAAACCCCTAGCCGCGGCAGTCGGTGAGGCCCCGACCCCCGCTAGCGATCAGCCGAGGTCGAGGAGCTGCGGAGCTCGGGGAACTGGTCGTCGCGGAACTCACCGGGACCGACGTCTCCCTCGGTCTCGCGGGCACGCAGCTCGACCCGACGGATCTTGCCGCTGATGGTCTTCGGGAGCTCGTAGAACTCCAGCCGGCGCACTCGGAGGTACGGCGCCAGGTGCTCGCGGGCATACCGGAGGATCTCGAGCGCGGTCTCCCGCGACGGCTCGAAGCCCGGCGCCAGCGCGACGTACGCCTTCGGGACCGCCAGCCGCACCGGGTCCGGCGCCGGCACGACGGCGGCCTCGGCGACGGCCGGGTGCTCGATCAGCACCGACTCGAGCTCGAACGGGCTGATCTTGTAGTCGCTGGCCTTGAAGACGTCGTCCGTGCGCCCGATGAAGGTGATCGAGCCGTCCGAGTCGACCGACGCCACGTCGCCGGTGTGGTAGAAACCGCCGGCCATCGCGTCGGAGTTGCGCACCTGGTCGCCCTGGTAGCCGGTCATCAGGTTCAGCGGCCGAGTGCCGGAGCCACCCTCGCCAAGGTCGAGGCAGATCTCGCCCTCGGTGGTGGCCGGCTCGCCGGTCAGCGGGTCGACCAGCACCACCGGCACCCCGGGCAGCGGGCGACCCATCGACCCCTGCTTCAGCGGAGCGCCGGGAGTGTTGCCGATCTGCGCGGTGGTCTCGGTCTGCCCGAACCCGTCCCGGATGGTGAGCCCCCACGCGGCGCGGACCTGCTCGATCACCTCGGGGTTGAGCGGCTCCCCGGCGCTGAGCAGCTCGCGCAGGGTGCCGGGACCGCCGCTCAGGTCGGCGTTGATCAGCATCCGCCACACCGTCGGCGGCGCGCAGAACGTGGTCACCCCCTGTTCGCGCAGGATCCGCAACAACGCGGCGGCGTCGAAGCGCGCGTAGTTGTAGACCAGCACCGTCGCCTCGGCCAGCCACGGCGCGAAGAAGCAGGACCACGCGTGCTTGGCCCAGCCGGGCGAGGAGATGTTGAGGTGTACGTCGCCGGGGCGGACGCCGATCCAGTACATCGTCGTCAGGTGCCCCACCGGATAGGAGACCTGCGTGTGCTCCACCAGTTTCGGCAGGCTGGTGGTGCCGCTGGTGAAGTAGAGCAGCAGCCGATCCTCCGGTGCGGTCTCCGGATGCGGCACCGGCTCGGCCGCCTCGTCCTGCGCAGCCGCGAGCTCGGAGGTGGTGACCAGCCGGTAGTCGCCCGGCACGTCGTCAAGCTTGCCCGCATCGGCGGGATTGCAGATCACGAACCGCGCGTCCCCGCGCGCGACCCGGTCGGTGAGGTCCGCCGGGCCGACGGCGGTCGTGGTGGGCATGATGACCGCGCCGAGCTTCATCACCGCCAGCATGGTGTGCCACAGCTCCACCTGGTTGCCGAGCATCACGATGACCGCGTCGCCCTTGCCCAGCCCCTGCGCGGACAGCCACCGGGCCAGCCGGTCGGAGGCGTCGACGAGCTCGGCGAAGGAGTACGTCGCCGCCCGGCCGTCCTCCTCGACGATCACGAGCCCCGGGTGGTCGTTGCCGCGGGCGAAACCGTCGAACCAGTCGTGCGCCCAGTTGAACCTCCCGCCGATCTGCGGCCACTCGAACTCCGCGGCGGCCCGGTCGGGCGCCTCGCGCAGCTCAAGGAGCAGATCGCGGGCGCCACGCAGCGCCTCGTTCACGATGCGCCTCCGAACTCCGCGGCTGACTTCTCCCGCATCTCGACCTTGCGGATCTTCCCGGTGACGGTCATCGGGAACCCGTCGACAATCAGCACGTACCGTGGGATCTTGTAGTTGGCCAGCTTCCCGGTGGCGTGGGCGCGCACCGCCTCAGCATCGAGCGGCGCGGCGCCGGCCTTCATCTTGATCCAGGCGCACAGCTCCTCGCCGTACTTCTCGTCCGGGATCCCCACCACCTGCACGTCCTCGACGTCGGGGTGGTGGAGCAGGAACTCCTCGATCTCTCTCGGATAGATGTTCTCGCCGCCACGAATGACCATGTCCTTGATGCGGCCCTCGATGGTGCAGTAGCCGTCAGCGCGCATCACCGCGAGGTCGCCGGTGTGCATCCACCCGTCGGCGTCGACGGCCGCCGCGGTCTTGTCCGGCTCGTCCCAGTAGCCGAGCATCACGCTGTAGCCGCGGGTGCAGAACTCGCCGATCTGCCCGCGCGGGACGACGTCGCCGGACACGGGGTCGACGACCTTGATCTCGACGTGTGGGTGGACCCGGCCGATGGTGGCGGTACGGTGCTCGAGGTCGTCGTCGGTCCTTGTCTGGGTGGACACCGGCGAGGTCTCGGTCATGCCGTAGCAGATCGCCACCTCAGCCATGTGCATCTCGTCGATGCAGCGCTCCATCACCTCGACCGGGCAGATCGACCCGGCCATGATGCCGGTCCGCAGCGACGACAGGTCGTGGTCGGCGAACGTCTCGTGGTGCTGCATCGCGATGAACATCGTCGGCACGCCGTAGACGCCGGTGCAGCGCTCCTCGGCGACCGTGCGCAGCGTGATCTCGGGATCGAAGCCCGGCGCCGGGATGACCATCGCCGCCCCGTGGGTGGTGCACCCGAGGTTGCCCAACACCATCCCGAAGCAGTGGTAGAAGGGCACCGGGATGCACAGCCGGTCCTGCTCGGTGAAGTTGATCAGCTCGGTGGTGAAGCAGCCGTTGTTGAGGATGTTGCGGTGGCTCAGCGTGGCGCCCTTGGGGTGACCGGTGGTGCCCGAGGTGTACTGGATGTTGATCGGGTCCCTCGGGGTCAGGCCGGCCATCCTTTCCGCCACCGCACCGTCGTCGAGGCGTTCGCCCTCGGCGACGAGGGCCGCCCAGTCGTCGCTGTCGACGTACACGACCCGCTCGAGCGCGGGGCACTGCCCGCGCACCTCCTCGACCATCCCGCGGTAGTCGGAGGTCTTGAACTCCGTGGCGGAGAACAGCAGCCGGATGCCGGACTGGTTGAGCACATAGGACAGCTCGTGGGTGCGGTACGCCGGGTTGACGTTGACCAGGATCGCGCCGGCCTTGGCGGTCGCGTATTGCAGGATCGTCCACTCCGCGCAGTTGGGTGACCAGATGCCGACCCGGTCGCCCTGCGCGATCCCGGCGGCGATGAGCCCGCGGGCCACGGCATCGACGGCGTCGTTCAGCTCGGCATAGGTCCACCGCCTGCCCGTGGCGACCTCGACCAGGGCCTCCCGGTCGCCGTGGCTGGCCACCGTCCGTTCGAAGTTCGCCCCGATCGTCTCTTCGAGCAGCGGGGGCTCGGTGGGTCCTGCGGTGTACGACGGCTCCGCGGTCATGCCTCGCACCCTAGACCCGTTCCGCTGCCGCTGGTTGAGGAGCGAGCGAGCGCCCCGAAACCCGCGTAGCAAGGGTGCGCGGTGGGCCCCGTGGGACTCGAACCCACAACCTACGGATTAAAAGTCCGCAGCTCT
>CAZKEZ010000048.1:0-18174 GCA_964551905.1 uncultured Nocardioides sp.
GGGTGCATCAGCGGCCTATCCGAAGCCACCAACGCGAGGAAGGTAGCCCAGTGAGGCGCCACTCAGGCAGGCCAAGGAGGCAACGCCATGAAGAAGCAGCACACCCTCGCCGTCGCGGGTTCGGCCGCGGCCATCGTTCTCGGGGCCGCGATGTTCACCGGCTCGGCATCGGCCGGCCCGGCGAGCGACCCCGCGCCGAAGCAGAGCGCCGGCAAGGCCAGCGCCAAGGCTGCCTCGGTTGCCTGCAACGGTGGCAAGGTCGTCAACATGAAGGCCCGGACCTCGGCCACGCCGTTCTCGTTCACGGGCACCACGTCCGCTTCCGATGTGCTCGTGCCGGGCGCCCAGATCCAGGTCAGGGGCCCGAGGCGCGGCAAGGACACGCTGCTGGTGACCTTCTCTGCCGAGACCTACTACAACGGCAGCAGCTGGATGGGCGTCGAGGTTCACCTCGACGGGACCCCCATCCAGCCCTACGACAACGGCAGTCCCTACGCAATGAACGCCGAGGCGGAGTACGCCGGCGCCTCGGCGCAGTTCTGCACCAAGGTAGGCAAGGGCCGGCACACGCTGGAGGTCAGGGCCTACACCGCCGGCGGGGCGGCCACTGACAGCGGCTGGATCGACGACTACACGTTCAGCGTCATCCGGTTCGACTGACCCGCACGCCCCGTCGCCGACCCGGCGCAAATGGCGCGGTTTGCGCCGGGTCGGCGGCCGTTTGCGCCGGGTCAGGTTTCGCGGGAGAGGACGAGGGGGAGGACCTCGTCGACGCCGGCGTCGCGGAGGGCCACGCCGGCGAGGGTGAGGGTCCAGCCGGTGACCCGGCGGTCGTCGACGAGCAGCACCCGGGACACCGGTCGCAACCCCCCGCGCGATTCGGCGTACCCGTCGTCCGGCTCGAGGGCGAACCGGCGGTGCACCGCCGCCACCCGGTGGGCGGAGTTGGCCGCCCCCGCTCCGGGCGGGACCGACGGGTCGCGGATCGCGAAGCGGCCCACCACCGGCACTCCGAGGTGTCGGGACAGCCCGTCGGCGAGGTCGGCGACCAGGAGTGGCCGGGTCGCCGACTCGACCAGGACGATCCCGTCCACCTCCGGGCGCCACTCGGCCAGGATCGTCACCACGGCCCGGGCCAGCGGGACCGGCACCGGCCCGTCCACGGACTCCGGCGCGAACAGCTCGCGCAGCGCCCGCCCGTGCCCCAGGTCAGTCGGCCGCGCCACCGCCCGCCCTTCACCGGGCCCCTCCCGGATCGAGCCCCGCAGCGCCAGCCCGAAGGCGTCCAGACCGCTGGGCCAGAGCCGGCGCGGCTCCACGACCACGCCGGGACGGTCGAGCCGCTCCCGGGCCGCCGCCACCGCCGGCTCGGAGACCTCGGCACGCACCTCCAGCCCGCCGCAGTTGTCGCAGCGCCCGCACGGCTCCGCGTCGGGGTCGTCGAGCTGGTCGCGGAGGAACCACATCCGGCACTCGGTGGTGTCGAGATAGTCCAACATGGCCGCGCGTTCGTGCTCGCGGGCCTCCGCGACCCGGCGGTACCGCTCCTCGTCGTACTCCCACTCCCGGCCCGTCGCCGTCCAGCCACCGCGGACCCGGCGGACGGCGCCGTCGACGTCGAGCACCTTGAGCATCGTCTCGAGCCGGTTCCGGCCCAGCTCGACGCTGGTCTCCATGGCCGCGGTGCTCAACGGACGGTCGGACTCGGCCAGGACGGCGAGGGTCTGGCGGACCAGTCGTTCGGGTGGGAACGCGAGCGAGGCGAAGTACGCCCAGATGTCGCGGTCCTCCGGCTGCGGCAGCAGCAGCACCGGCGCGTCGTCGGTGCCGCGACCGGCCCGCCCCACCTGCTGGTAGTACGCCACCGGAGAGGCCGGCGCCCCCAGGTTCACCACGAAGCCGAGGGTGGCGTCAAAGCCCATCCCCAGCGCCGAGGTCGCGACCAGCGCCTTGAGCCGGCCGGCCAGCAGGTCCTCCTCCAGGGCGAGCCGCTCGGTCGGCTCGGTGCTGCCGGAGTACGCCGCCACCGCGTGCCCCCGGGCGGCGAGGTAGGCCGCGACCTCCTGGGTGGCGGCCACGGTCAGGCAGTAGACGATGCCGGAGCCGGGCTGCTCGGCCAGGTGGTCGGCCAGCCACGCCAGCCGCTGCTCGGCGGTGCGCAGGCGAAGCACTCCGAGGCGCAGGGTCTCCCGGTCCAGGGACCCGCGCAGGACCACCACCTCGTCTACGGAGCCGGAGTCCGCCGAAACGCGGGCGCCAACCCCGGCGGCCAGCTGCTCGGCCACGTCAGCGGTGACCCGGGCGTTCGCGGTCGCGGTGGTCGCGAGCACCGGGATGCCCGTCGGCAGGTCGGCGAGCAGGTCACGCAGCCGGCGGTAGTCGGGGCGGAAGTCGTGGCCCCAGTCGGAGATGCAGTGCGCCTCGTCGACGACCAGCAGCCCGGTCGTCTCGGCCAGTCGGGGCAGCACCTGATCCCGGAAGTCCGGGTTGTTGAGCCGCTCCGGTGACACGAGGAGTACATCGACCCGCCCGGCCGCGATGTCCTGGTGCACCGCCTGCCAGTCCTCGACGTTCGAGGAATTGATGGTGACCGCGTGCAGACCGGCCCGCTCGGCGGCGGCGATCTGGTTGCGCATCAGCGCCAACAGCGGGGAGACGATCACCGTCGGCCCGGCGCCGCGGGTCCGCAGCAGGGCGGTCGCGACGAAGTACACCGCGCTCTTCCCCCAGCCGGTGCGCTGCACGACCAGCGCCCGCCGCCGGTCGACGGCGAGGGCCTCGACCGCCGTCCACTGGTCGTCGCGCAGGCTCGCGTCGTCGCGGCCGACCAGCGCCCGCAGGTGGCGCTCGGCCTCGTCCCTGACTGAGGCGGTCACCGCGTCAGGCGACGCCGAAACCGGCTCACCAGATCCGCACCCGGTCCTCGGGGTCGAGCCACAGGCCGTCGCCCGCGACGGTCCCGAACGCCTCGTGGAACTCGTCGAGGTTGCGCACGATGTTGGCGCGGAACTCCGGCGGCGAGTGCGGGTCGATGGTGAGGAACTGCTGCTCCTGCTCCTTGCGACGCTTGGTGCGCCAGCAGTACGCCCAGTTCATGAACAGCCGCCGGCTGTCCTCGTCCGACACCGCCCCGTCGCAGTGGATGGCGTAGGCCTGGTGCCCGATCGTCAGTCCACCGAGGTCGCCGATGTTCTCCCCGACGGTGAGCGCCCCGTTCACCCGCTCCCCGGGGAGGTTGCGTGGCTCGAAGCCGTCGTACTGCTCGATGAGCGCCTTCGACTTCACCTCGAAGGCCTCCTTGTCGGCCGGTGTCCACCAGTCGTGCAGGTTGCCGGTGCCGTCGTACTGCGCGCCCTGGTCGTCGAAGCCGTGCCCGATCTCGTGCCCGATCACCGCGCCGATGCCGCCGTAGTTCTCCGCGGCGTGGGCGTCGGGCGCGAAGAACGGCCGCTGCAGGATGCCCGCCGGGAAGCAGATCTCGTTGGTGCCGGGGTTGTAGTAGGCGTTGACGGTCTGGGGCAGCATGAACCACTCGTCGCGGTCGACCGGTGAGCCGATCTTGGCCAGCTGCCGGGCGGTCTCGAACTGGCTGGCCGCGCGCACGTTCCCGATCAGATCCTCCGGGCTCACCTGGAGCGAGGAGTAGTCGCGGAACTTCTCGGGGTAGCCGATCTTGGGCCGGAAGGTCTCCAGCTTCTCGAAGGCGCGCTGCTTGGTGTCCTCGCCCATCCAGTCCAGCGCCTCGATGGAGCGGCGGTACGCCGTCAGCAGGTTGGCGACCAGGTCGTCCATCAGCGCCTTGGACGTCGGCGGGAAGTGCCGGGCGACGTACTCCTGGCCAACCGCCTCCCCGATCGCACCCTCGACGAAGGAGACGCCGCGCTTCCAGCGGGCGCGCAGCTCCGGGGTGCCGTTCAGGGTGCGGCCGTAGAAGTCGAAGTTGGTCTCGACGAAGTCGTCGGTGAGGTACGGCGCCAGCGAGCGCAGCACCCGTGAGACGACCCACACCTTCCAGTCCTCGATCGGCACCTGCTCCAGCACCTGGGAGAGGTGGGCGAAGAACGACGGCTGCTTGACCACCGCCTCGGCGAGCGTCTCGTCGGAGCCGCCGATGTTGGTGATGTAGGCGTCCCAGGCGAACGCCGGCGCGAGGTCCTTCAGCTCCTCCAGGGTGGTGAGGTTGTAGGTGCGCTGCACGTCCCTGGTCTCGGCCCGCTCCCAGTGCCCTTGGGCCAGGAGGGTGTCGATCTCGAGGATCCGGGCCGCCGCGGCCGCGGCGTCCGACCGGCCGCCGAGCTCGAGCAGCCGGGTGAGGTACGCGACGTACTTCTCCCGCACCTCGGCGAACTTGTCGTCGCGGTAGTAGCTCTCGTCCGGCAGGCCAAGCCCGCCCTGCACCAGGTGGACCAGGTAGCGGTCGGAGTTGCGGTCGTCGGTGTCGACGTAGGACCCGAACAGGCCGAGCCCCCCGTTGCGCTCGAACTCGCCCAGGAACGCGGCCAGGTCGGCCGTGTCGCGCAGTCCGTCGACCGCTTCGAGGAACGGTTCCAGCGGCTCGGTGCCGCGCGCGGCGATCCGCTCCTCGTCCATGAACGACGCATAGAGCGCGGCGATCTTGGCGGCGTCCTCGCTGAGCCCGGTCTCCCCGGCCGCGGCCCGCGCGGTGAGGTCCTCGATGATGGTGCGGACCTGCTCCTCGGCCTCGTCGGCCAGGTGCACGAACGGCCCCCAGCTGGACCGGTCCGCGGGGATCTCCGTCTCCGCCAGCCAGGTGCCGTTGACGTGGCCGAACAGGTCGTCTTGGGGCCGGGTCGCTTGGTCCATGCCCGCCCGGGCGTCGTCCAGAATGCTCATGGGTTGGGAGCCTAGCCCGCGGGTACGACGCGGACGACGACCTTCCCCAGCGCCCGCCGCTCCGCCAGGTCTGTGAGCGCCTGGGGGAACTGCTCCAGCGGGTACGTCGCCCCGATGGGCGGGCGGACCACGCCGGACTCGATCATCGGCAGCAGGTCCGCCCACTGGTGCTGCAGGTACCCCGATCGCACCATCGCATGGGCTCCCCAGCCCACCCCCCGGACGTCGATGTTGTTGAGCAGCAGCCGGTTCACCCGGACCTCCGGGATGCCTTGACCGGCGGCGAAGCCCACGACGAGCAGCCTCCCGAGCGGGGCCAGGCAGCGCAGCGAGTCGGTGAAGGCGTCGCCGCCGACCACGTCGACGACGACGTCCACGCCCCGGCCCTCGGTCAGCTCCAGGACCCGCTCCTTGAAGCCGTCCAGCAGAACCGCCTCATCCGCTCCCGCGGCGCGGGCCACGCCGGCCTTCTCCTCGGTGGAGACCACAGCGATGCTGCGCGCGCCGTACCCCTTGGCGATTTGGAGAGAGGCGGTGCCCACCCCGCCGGCGGCGCCGTGGACCAGCACCGTCTCGCCCGGCTGGAGGCCGGCGCGGACCTTGAGGGCGAAGTGCGCGGTCAGGTAGTTCATCGGCAGTGCAGCGGCCTCCTCGAAGGTGACCGCGTCGGGGAGGGCGAATGTGGCGTCGGCCGGCAGCGCCACCAGGTCGGCGGCACCGCCGTACGGCAGCACCCCGGCCACCCGCTGCCCCGGTCGGAGGCCGTGGGCGTCGGTGCCGTCGGGGATCTCGCGCACGACGCCGGCGACGTCGACGCCGAGGGTGAACGGCGGGTCCGGGCGCAGCTGGTAGAGCCCCTGGCTCAGCAGCAGGTCGGGGAACGAGACGCCGACCGCGTGGACCTCCACCACGAGCTCGCCTGCTCGCGGGGTCGGGTCCGGGACGTCGTGCACCCGAACTCCGGCCGGACCGGTCGTCTCCACCACCTGAGCTGCGCGCATGGCGGCGATGCTACGAGGCGGGGCTCAGCGGCGTGGCGGGGGTGGGGTCAGCCGGGGCGGACCACCGCGTTCATCTCGAAGTGCATGGGGTCGGTGTAGGCCCAGTCGCCACCCCAGGTGAAGCCCCAGCGCTCGAAGATGGAGACGACGCCGCGGTCGATCTCGCCGACCGTGCCGCGCCGGTTCCCGGGCACGTTCAGGTCGAGCGCGATGCCGAACGAGTGCAGGCTCAGCTGAGTGGTACCGGCGATGTAGCGGGGGTAGTAGCAGCCGGCGTACTCCTCGGGGTGGATGGCGTCGGTGAGCCCGCTGGAGACCACCTCCGCCAGCGCGGCGCGCAGTTGGGGCAGCACGACGCGATGGCAGGTGACCGCGCCGAGGATCGGCACCCGCTCGGTGCGGATGTTGGCCCGCACCCAGTCCGGGTCGGGAGCGATCCGGCCACCACCAAGGATGCGGTAGGAGAAGCTGCCCACGCTGGCGGCGACCGACCCGCCGGTGAGGACCGCCGTCTGGACCACGGAGGTGTCCAGGTCCGGCCCCAGGATCTGCACCGACGACTCCTCGCCGACGATGCGCTGGATGGCTGGCCGGACGCTCTGCGGGGAGGTGAGCCCGGTCGCGACCAGCAGCCCGTTGCCCTCGGGAATGCCCAGCTCGGCGCCCCAGGGCTGGTTCACGACGGCGTCCACGCGCGGGACCTGCGCGGCCAGCGCGCCGACATGCAGCCGCGGTGCGTCCTGGTCGTTGCCGAGCCGCAGGAACCCGTCGGGATCGGCGAGACGCCGGCCCAACGCCGGGGTGATCGCCAGCTCGCCCCCCGCGACCCTGGTCCACACGTCGCGGAGCTGCGCGCTGCCCGCGGGGGTGTAGCGACGGTAGGTGTCAGGGTCGACGGCGGCCACGGTGATCACCCGGTTCTCGATGCCCACCTGGCCCAGAGAGAGCGGCTCGGTGCCGGTCACGCCCTCGAGCTCGCCGATGGCCTCCACCATGTCGGCGGACAGCGGCTCGCGGCTGGACACCAGCAGGTCGGCGTACCGGAGGGCTCCCTCCAGCGGTCCGGGTGGAGGTACGGCGTGTGCCTGATGGCTGGGGCTGGCCGACGCCGAGCCGGTCGCTTCCGACGAGCCGGTCGGGGCGGAGCTGGGGTCTGCGGTCGGCGGCTGCGCCGGGGCCGCACAGCCCGAGAGGGCAAGCGCGGCCGTCGTCAGCACCGTCGCGATGACGCTGAGCGATCGTGGGGAGCCGCGCATCGTCTCCCCCTCGCCGTCGGAGCCCTCCGGTCAAGGGTAGGACGCCACCCTTCTGCCGTGGATCACAGTCAGTATTCGACTGCGATCCACGGCACAAGCGTTTGCGACTTCTCAGCCGCGCAGCTCGGCGTTGATCGCCGGCACCACCTCGTGCATGTCGCCGATGACGGCGTACGTCGCCTTGGTGACCATGGGCGCCTCGGCATCGGTGTTGATCGCGAGGATCACCTTGGAGCTGGAGCAGCCTGCCCAGTGCTGGATCGCACCGCTGATGCCGCAGGGGATGTAGACCTCGGGCGCGATCCGAGTCCCGGTCTGGCCCACCTGTTCGTGGTGGGGCCGCCACCCCAGGGACGTGACCACCCGGGAGACGCCGAGCGTCCCGCCGAGGAGGCCGGCCAGCTCCAGCACCGCGTCGAACCCCTCCGGGCCGCCCGCACCGCGGCCGGCGCCGACCACGACCCGCGCTGACTTCAGGCCGCTGCCCTCGCCGGCCGGGCGCTCCACGGTGGAGACGACCCGTGCCACCAGGTCCGCCTCGGAGACGACGGGGTCGATCTCTCGAGGGGCGGTCGCGACGGGCTCGGGGGCGGGGACCGCCTCCACGGCGTGACCGGCGACGGTGAACACCGCAGGCCGGTCGTCGAGCTGCATCTCCTCGAGTACCGCGCCCCCGACGACCTGCCGGGTCACCACGAACGGCGCGAGTCCCCCGAACGCCACCACGTTGGCGGCCATCGCCACGTCGAGCCGGGCCGCCACATGGGCCAGCACCTCGCAGCCGCGGTTGGTGCCGCCGGCCATCACCACGACCGCCCCGGTGGCCTGCTGGGCCGCCTGCACCGCGGCCGCAGTGGCCGCCGCCGAGTACCCGCCGAACGCCTCGCGGTCGCCGACGTGCAGCAGCTCGCGGACGCCGTACGGCGAGAGCGCGTCGACGAGCGCCGGCGTGGCCGGTCCCGCGACGACGGCATCGATCGGTACGCCGCCGCCGGCGGCCGACAGTCCGCGCGCGAACGTGAGCGTCTCCAGCGAGACCTCGTCGACCCCCTCGGGGCCGGTCTCGATCAGCACCAGGATCATCGGGCCACTCCCAGGCTCACCAGCAGCTCCTTGACGGCCGGCGCCGCGTCCGGCCCCTCGCCGAGCACCTGCACCTGGTTGGTCGTGGCCGGCGGCAGGGTCAGCCGGACCCGCTTCGGTCCGGCCGGCTCGGAGACCGGGGACCGCTGCTCGATGGCGATCTTCTTGGCCTTCATCCGCCCCGACACCGTCGGGTAGCGGGGCTCGACCCCGCCCTCCAGCACCGTCACCACGGCGGGGAGCGGCAGCTCGAAGGTCTCCTGGCCCTGGGGCCCCTCACCCCGTGCGGTGACGACACCGTCGGCGACCTCGACGGTCGCGATGCCGGCCGCCACCGGCCGACCCAGCAGGTAGGCGAGCCGGATCCCGACCTGGAAGTCACCGCTGTCGGCCGCGTCGTTGCCCAGCAGCACGAGGTCGTGGGTGCGACCCTCGGCCTCGTGGGCGCGGATCACCGCAGCGATCTCACGGGCCACGTCGGCGGGGCCGAACCGGGTGGCGTCGGCCTCGACGTGGGTGGCGGCGGTGCAGCCCAGCGACAGCGCCGAGCGGAGCTGGTCGGCGGCCTCGTCCGGCCCGAGGGTCAGCACGGTGGCCTCGCCGCCGGTGGCGGCGGCGACCTGGATCGCCAGCTCGACCGCGCAGTCCTCGTGGTCGCTCACCGTGAACCCGACGTAGCGGCCGTCCACCGCCTGCGCGTCCTCGGTGAGCAGGACCTGGCCCGACGAGTCCGGCACCCGCTTGATGCAGACGAGGACGTTGGTCATGCCCGGATCCGCTCGTTCTCGGGGTCGAACAGGGGCGTCGCGTCGACCGAGCCGATGGTGACGGGGTAGAGCTCCTCCATGTAGGAGACGGCGAGCTGGTTCCCCACGACGGCCTGGTCGGGCGGCAGGTAGCTCAGCAGCACGTGCTTGCCGAGGCTGGGTGCGGACCCGGCGGAGGTGACGTAGGGGTGGTGACCGTGGCCGTCGGTCAGCGGCTGGCCGTCCCGGGTGAGGATCGGCTCGCCGCCGAGCATGTAGCGCTTGATCCCGCTGGCCGAGGTGTGGTCGTCGACCGTGAGGGTGCACAGGACCGTCAACGGGTCGGCGTCGCGCTGCTCGAGGTAGGCCTCCTTGCCGATGAAGTCGGCCGCCTTGACCTTGGGCCGCTGCATCCCCGCCTCGACGATGGACCGCTCGGCGTCCAGCTCGGCGCCGAAGGCGCGGTAGCCCTTCTCGATGCGTCCGGTGGTTCCGTAGACGCCGATGCCCACCGGGATCGCGCCGTGCTCGGCGCCGGCCTCGTGCAGCATCGACCAGAGCCGGGCACCCTGCTCGATCGGCACGTAGAGCTCCCAGCCCAGCTCACCGACATAGGAGATCCGCGAGGCCAGCACTAGCAGCGAGTCCATCTCGATCTGCCGGCAGGTGCCGAACGGGAAGCCCTCGTGCGAGACGTCGTCGCGGGTGGTTGCGGCCAGGATGTCGCGGGCTCGGGGGCCCCAGATCCCGATGGTGGTGTACGCCGACGTCAGGTCGGCCACCGACGCCGTACCGACCTCCCGCGCGATGTTGGCGAACCACTTCTTGTCCACCATGCCATGGGCGCCACCGGTGACGACGCGGAAGTGCTCGTGGCCCAGCCGCATCACGGTGAGGTCGGAGACGAAGCCGCCCTTGGCGTCGAGCACCGGCGTGTAGACCACGCGCCCGACGGGCACGTCACACTGCGCGACGCAGGCCCGCTGCACCACGTCCAGCGCCCCGGATCCGGTGACGTCCAGCACCACGAACGCCGAGAGGTCGACGATGCCCGCGGTCTCCCGCATCCGGAGGTGCTCCGCGTTGATGATCGGCGACCACCAGCGCGAGTCCCATTCGTGCTCGCGCGGCATCACGCGGTCGCCGTACTCCTCGACCAGGCCGGCATTCGACTCGTACCACATCGGCCGCTCCCAGCCGGCGGCCTCGAAGAACACCGCACCCTGCTCCTGCTCGGCGGCGTACATGGGCGCCACCCGCTGCGGGCGATCAGAGGCCCACTGCTCACCGGGGTGC
Source organism: uncultured Nocardioides sp. (assembly GCA_964551905.1). Lineage (GTDB taxonomy): Bacteria > Actinomycetota > Actinomycetes > Propionibacteriales > Nocardioidaceae > Nocardioides. Next base: position 10,237 of record CAZKEZ010000048.1, read on the forward strand.
ACGATGCCGTAGGTCTTGTTGAACGCCTCGGAGGTGCGGGCCCGCACGTGCGCACGGGTGCGCTGGTGGGGGTAGAACCGGGCGATGTCGGAGTGCGAGATGTCGATCTCGGAGTGCCCGATCACCATCTGCTCGGCGACGGCCCGGCCGACGCCCGGGCCCTCCTTGATCCAGACCGCGGCCGCCGACCACAGGTTCCGGACCTCGGGGGTCTCCCCGAGGATGGGGAAGCCGTCCGGGGTCAGCGAGAGCAGGCCGTTGATCGCGTAGCGGATCTCCGCGCCCTCCGCGCCGAGTAGGTCGGGCATCAGCTCGAAGGCCTGCTCCAACTGCGGGTCGAAGTCGTCCTCGGTGAAGGGCAGCTCGGTCGGGGAGAGCTTGGACTGGTCGATGCTGGGGATGTCCTCGGGCTCCCACAGGATCGGCCGGTGGGCGTAGGAGCCGACCTCCATGTCGGCGCCGTGCTGGCGCTCGTAGCAGAAGGTGTCCATGTCGCGGACGATCGGGAAGGAGATCTCCCCTTCCTTCTCCGCCAGCTGCGGGCACGGTCCGACTGAGATCATCTGGTGCACCGCGGGGGTCAGCGGGATCCGCGCGCCGGCCATCGCCGCCAGCTTCGGGCTCCACACGCCGCAGGCGATCACGACGTACTCCGCCTCGATGTCACCCTTGTCGGTGCGGACCCGGCGGATGGCGCCGTCCTCCACGTCCAGGCCCTGGACCTCGGCGTTCGGGACCACGGTGAGGGCGCCGGACTCCATGGCCCGCTCGCGCATGATGGTGCCCGCGCGCAGCGAGTCGACCACGCCGACACCCGGTGTGTAGAAGCCGCCGATCACGACGTCCTTCTCCAGGAACGGCACGAGCTCGGCGATCTCGTCCGGGGTGACCAGGCGCGACTCGATGCCCCAGGCCTTCGCCGAGGACATCCGCCGCCGCAGCTCCTCCATCCGCTCCTCGGTCCGCGCCACCTCGATGCCGCCGGACTGGGTGAAGACGCCCATCTCCTGGTACTGCGCCACCGAGTCCGAGGTGAGGTCGGTCATCTCGCGCGAATGGTCCACCGGGAAGATGAAGTTCGACGCGTGCCCGGTCGAGCCCCCAGGGTTGGGGAGCGGTCCCTTGTCGAGCTGGACGATGTCACTCCAGCCGAGGCGGGCCAGGTGCCACACCAGGCTGTTGCCGACGATGCCGGCGCCGATGACTACCACGCGGGCGGAGGCCGGGACGTCTGCCATCTGAGGATCCTTCCAGTGGTGCGTATTGCGCAACTGGTTGCGCGATGAGGAACAGAGTCCAGGGTCGCGCCGCCGGGCGACGGTGTCAACGCGGGCAGCGAGGATTCCACCAAGGAAGATGGATACCTCGTTATACTTCGATGAAGTATCACGACCTATCGTCGCTGCCCGCGCGAGGAGACAGCATGCTCCCCGATCCCTACACCCCCGGCCAGCTGCCGCGGGTGCTGGCCGGCCGGCGGGCCGAGCTCACCCGGATCCGGGACCGGCTGAGCCGGGTCGCCACGTTCGGGGAGCTCGGTGGACCGCTGCTGGTCTTCCACGCCCCCCGCGGCCTTGGCAAGACCTCGCTGCTGCGGACCGCGCAGCGCCAGGCCGCCGAGGTCGGCTTCGTCTCCGCCTGGGTCGCCTGCTCGCGGGAGCGCCCGTTCCTGCCCGAGCTGGTGCGTGCCGTCGAGCGCGCCCTGCAGCGAGCCGAGGTGATCCCGCCGGGCGAGGCCGGCCGCTGGCGGGCCCGCCTCGACCGGATCACCCTCGAGCTCGGGGTACCGGGCGCCAAGGTGCGGGCGGATGTGGCGCGGCGAACCGATGAGTCTCCGAGCACCGTCAGCGCACCCATCGCCGCGCTCGAGGACCTGCTGCACGAGTCGGCGCAGGCCATCCGACGTCGGGGCGGTGCCGGCCTGGTGGTGTTCCTCGACGAGCTCCATGCCGCCTCGCCCGACGACCTGGCCACCTTGCTCAACACCCTGCAGAACCTCGATGGCGAGCGCGAGGAGAATCCGCTCGTGGTGGTGGCCGCCGGCCTTCCCGTCACCCCCGAGGCGCTGACCCGGGCCGCCACCTTCGGGGAGCGCAGCTCCTTCGCGGCCCTGGACGTGCTCGACGATGCCGATGCCCGGACCGCCGTCGAGGCCCCGGCCCGGGCGTTGGAGGTGCGGTGGGCCGCCGATGCGCTCGACCAGGTGGTGACCGAGGCGCGCGGCCACCCCTACGTGCTCCAGCTGGTCGGCAGCGCCACCTGGTCCGTCGCCCGGCCTGAGGCCGGCCACACGCTGACCCGATCCGACGTCGAGGCGGGCATCCCGGCCTCGACCGCCCAGCTGCGCGCCATGTACGGCGCTCGGTGGGGCTCGGCGACCCAGGGGGAGCAGGCGTTCCTCGTCGCCATGGCGGCCGTAGCCCGGCGCGAGAGCAGGCCCAACGTCACCCGCGCCGCGATCGCCGCCGAGCTCGGGGTCGACACCCGGGCGGTCTCGGTGCCCCGGGAGCGGCTGATCGAGAAGGGCATCATCGAGCCGGTCGGGCACGGCCTGGTCCGGTTCACCCTGGTCGGCTTCGGCGACTGGGTCGCCGACCGCTCCTCGGAGTAGACGCGGCCGACGCGACGCCAGGCTTGCTCAGGGACCGTCGGGGAACTTCTCGGCGTGCGTGATGGCTCGCCTGACCCGGCCGGGCATCGTGGACTCGAACGGCTCCTCACGCAGCGCCTTCATCAGCGAGACACACATGCCGATCAGGATGAGCATGAACGGGCCGGCCACGATGATCACCAACCGCTGGAGGGCGGTGAGGCCCTCGCTGCCGCCGGCCCAGAGCAGCAGCGCCGCGACCGCCCCGGTGGCGACCCCCCAGAAGATGGTGAGCGGGCGGCGCGGCTCCTCGTCGCCGTTCTGGCTGAGCATCCCCATGACGATCGATGCGCTGTCGGCACCGGTGACGAAGAAGATCGCAATCAGGAAGACGGCCAGCGTGGAGGTCACGACCGGGAGCGGATAGGCACCCAGCGTCTCGAAGAGCGCGGTCTCCAGGCCCTCGTTGACCGCCGCGGCCATGTCTTCGCCCTGGTTGAGCTGGAGGTCGAAGGCGGCACCACCCAGGATCGAGAACCAGATGAAGGACACCAGGCTGGGGACCAGGATCACGTAGACCACGAACTGGCGGATGGTGCGGCCCTTGGAGATTCGGGCGATGAACATCCCCACGAAGGGTGTCCACGAGATCCACCAGGCCCAGTAGAAGATCGTCCAGGCGCTCAGCCACGGTCCACCCGCCTCGGCGTCGAACACGCCGGTGCGGAAGCTCATCGCCGGCAGGTGGGTCAGGTAGCCGCCGAGGGACTCGGTGAACGTGCCGAGGATGAACACCGTCGGCCCCACGACGAACAGGAAGAACGCGAGCAGCCCGGCCGCGATCGCGTTGGCGTTCGACAGCCACTTGATGCCCCGGTCGACGCCGCTGACCGCGCTGACCACGAAGCAGAGCGTGAGGAATGCGATCACGCCCACGGCCAGTGTTGTGCTGCCCTCGCCGCGGCCGAACACCTCGTCCAGGCCACCGGTGATCTGGAGTGCACCCAGCCCGAGCGACGTGGCCGAGCCGAAGAGGGTGGCAACGATGGCGACAATGTCGATGGTCTTGCCGATCGGACCGGAGGCGCGATCCCCGATCAGCGGCCGGAAGGTGCCGCTCACCAGGTTGCCGTAGCCCTTCCGGTAGGCGAAGTAGCCGATCGACAGGCCGATCACGGCATACATCGCCCAGGGGTGGAAGCCCCAGTGGAAGAACGTGTACTCCATGGCCAGTTGGGCGGCCTGCGGCGTCCCCGGCTCGGCGAGCCCGAGGGGCGGGGCGTTGAGGTGGTAGAGCGGCTCGGCGACGCCGTAGAACATCAAGCCGATCCCCATACCGGTGGCGAACATCATCGACACCCAGGAGAACGTGGAGAACTCGGGCACGGCGTCGTCGGGCCCCAGCTTGATGTTGCCGTAGCGGGTGGCCGCGAGGTAGGCCGAGAACAGCACGAAGGCGCCGCTGGTCAGGACGAAGAGCCAGCCGAAGTTGCCGGTGACCCAGGCGAGCACCTCGCCCGTGCCGTTGTACATGCCCTCGGGGTCGATGGCCCCGGTGATGAGGAACAGGACGGCGATCGCCGCCGCGACCCCGAAGACGGTTCGGTCGACCGGCAACCCGGTACGCGACCGCTCCGGCGCGGACTCGGGGGCCGGCGTAGGACCGCTTGTTGCCTGCTTGCTCGTCACTTGGCCTCCTGTTGCTGATAGCGCAACCCGGCTGCGGACCACGCAACAGTGCGGTTCTCCACTGTGGCCTGGATCACACGCCCTGTCAACATCCGTCACATCCTGCACATGAGGCTGCCCCGACCGCCGGAGCGGTCGGGGCAGCCTCGGAACAGGCGCTCAGCCCGACAGGATCAGCCGAGCCAGGCGTCCACCTTGTCCTGGTTCTCCTCGACCCACTGGGCGGCGGCGTCCTCCGGCGACATGCCGTCGGAGGTGATGTACTTCGCCACCAGGTTCTGGTCGTCGTTGGTCCAGTTGAAGTTGGTGACCAACGTCGCGGCCGGCGAGTCGGAGTTGATGAAGTCGGCCCGCGCCACCTTCTTCAGCTCGGTCTCGGCGTAGTCGCAGGCGACCTTCGCCGGGTCGGCGTCGCAGCCGGGCTCGTACGGCGGCAGCGCCACCCGCTCCATCGGAACCTCGGCGTGCACCCACTGCGGCTCCCAGAAGTAGCCGATCAGCCACTCCTCGTTCTCCTGGGCCTTCTTGAACGCCTCCACCGTCGCACTCTCACCGCCGGAGAAGACGACCTGGAAGTCCAGGTTCAGGTTCTTCACGATCGCCTCGTCGTACTGGGTGAAGGTCGGGTCGGAGCCCAGGAACTGGCCCTTCCCGCCCGACTCCGAGGTCGCGAAGTCGCTGGCGAAGTCGTTGAGGTTGTTGTAGTCGAGGACCTCGGGGTGCGCCTCGGCCAGCCAACCCGGGACGTACCAACCGATGATGCCGACGTTGCCGGGCGACCCGAGGTCGACCGCGTAGCCCTCCGACACGCCGTTCTCCAGCTCCTTGGCGTGCGACCACTCCTCGAGGATCACGTCGCCGTCGCCGGACTTCAGCGCCTGGTACGACGGGCCGCCCTCCTTCAGCTCGATGTAGTTCACCGTGCACCCGAGCTGCTCGGCGGCGACCGTGCCGACGACGTACGCGTCGGCGACATAGCCCACCCACGGGTGGACCAGGATGTTGAACTCCTCCGAGCACTCGCCGCCGGCGGCAGCCGCCTGCGACTCCGCCTCGTCGGTCGCGTCGTCCACCGAGCCACCGCCGCAGGCCGTCAGTGCGAGCAGGGCGCTCGCGACGACGGCGCCCAGGCGCACACTCGGGTGTTTCAGATGCCGCACCATTTTTCTCCCTTGTTTCTGTCGTGTCGCCTGCGCGACCCGGGTTGGTTTCTCAGCGCCGAGATGTCGACTGCTTCTGATCCTCGTGGCTACCGCCTTCCCACACCGCTGAGGCGGGTGAAGATCGCCGGACGCCAGCCTCCGATCCGGAACGCCCGCTCACGGGCGCTGTGGCCGGCGCCGGCCCGCTCCGCAGCCGAGCGGGTGATCCGGTCGATCATGATGCCGAGCAGCACGATCGAGATGCCCGCGCAGAGCCCCTTGCCCCACTTGTCGATGTGGGCCAGACCCAGCACCACGTCGTAGCCCAGGGCGCCGGCGCCGACGAGCCCGCCGATCACCACCATCGACAGGACGTAGAGCAGGCCCTGGTTGGTGGCGAGCACCAGCGAGCCCTTGGCCATCGGCAGCTGCACCTTGGTGATCTCCTGCCACTTCGTGGAGCCCACCGACCGGCCCGCCTCCACCGAGCCCTCAGCGACGCCGTTGACGCCGTCGGCCACCAGCTTGATCGCCGCCGGTGCCGCGTAGATCAGACCCGCCACGATCGCCGTGAACCGCGAGCTGCCGAAGAGGGCGAGCGCGGGCAGCAGGTAGACGAACGCCGGGATCGTCTGGCCCGCGTCGAGCAGCGGCCGCAGCAGCAGGTCCACGGTCTTGCTGCGCGCCATCCATACCCCGAACACCAGGCCCAGGATCATCACCAGCAGTGTCGCGACCAGCGTCATGTTGAGAACGATCATCGAGTCGTGCCACAGGTCGAGCGCCCGGATGCCGATCAGGCAGATCAACGTGGGGACGATCGCCCGGGCGCCCCCGATCACCACGCCCAGCAGGAAGATGCCCAGGAAGCTCAGCCACCACGGCGACTCCGCGAGCAGCTCCTGCATCGGGTTGAGCAGCGCATAGGAGATCAGGTTGCGGAAGGCTTCGGTCAGGCCGCCGAAGGTGTCGATGAAGGAGTCCATCCAGCGGTTGGCGAGGTCGGCCAGGCTCTTCCCCCAGGTCAGCTCCGGGAACACCGCAGCGTCCAGCGAGTAGCGCGAGTACCACACCGCGATCCCGACCGGGACCAACAGCCCGGCCACGATGAGCCGGCGCAGACGGACGTTCTCGCCGCCGCCACGCGCCACGACCTCGGAGCGCTGGCTGGCCGCCGTCGTGGTGCGGTCGAGCATGATGCCCATGAGCACGATCAGCAGGCCAGGCACCAGGCCACCGCCGAAATCATTGCGGGTCAGCGCCGCGAGGACCGGCTTGCCGAGCCCGGGGCCCGCGACGTACGACGCGATGATCGCCATCGCCAGCGCGGCCAGGATGGTCTGGTTGAGGCCCAGGATGATCGTGCTGCGCGCCATCGGGATCTGCACCCGCACCAGCCGCTGCCAGGTCGTCTGGCCGAGCGAGTTGGTCGCCTCGATGGCGGTGGGCGAGACGTCGCGGATCCCGAAGCCGGCGATGCGCACGATCGGCGGAAGCGCGTAGAGCAGGGTGCAGACGACGGCCGTGGGCACGCCGACGCCGAAGAAGATCAGCACGAAGACCAGGTAGACGAACGTCGGCATCGTCTGGAGCAGGTCCAGGAGCAGGGTGATCCAGCGTGCCGCGCCCCGGCTCAAGCCCATCCACACCGCAAGGGGAAAGCCGATCAGCACCGTGATCGACACCGACATGCCGGTGACGATGAGCAGGTCCATGGAGTCCGCCCAGTAGCCGAAGGCTCCGAAGGACAGGAACGACAGGCAGATCAGCAGGGCGATGCGCCAATTGGCGACGGCGAACCCGACCCAGGTGGCGATGGCCACGACCCCGACCCAGCCGATCACCGGCGCCGGCCGCGGCCGGGTGGGCACGGCGATCAGGCGGCTGAAGAAGTCGAAGACCGAGTCCAGCGCGCTGCCGATCGCCTCTGTGACCGCGTTGCCGCTGATGGACTCGCCCCAGGCGGAGATCCGGTTGTGGAGCTCGGTGGTGTCCTGTCCGCCCAGGACCAGCGTGTTGTTCCCCTTGGTGAAGCTCCAGATGAGGATCCAGCCGGCGAGGACCGCCAGCGCCCACACCCAGCGGGGGATGCCACGCGGCTCCTCGGGGACCGGTGGTGGCGCGCCGGGCTCCACGGCCCGGTCGAGAGTGGCCGTGGCCATATCAGTCCTCCTCCGCCACGACCACCCGCAGGATGTCCTCGTCGTCGACCATGCCCACCACCTGGTCGCCCTCGGCGACCTTGACCGGGCCCTGGGCGGCGAGCACCGCACGGGCCGCCTCACGGACCACGACGTCGGACTGCAGCACCGGGGCATCCGCGCTGACCTCGTCGCTGATCGGCCGCATCACCCAGCGCAGGGTCAGCACGTGGGACTTCGGGACGTCGGAGACGAACTCCTTGACGTAGTCGTCGGCCGGCGCGCCGACCACCTCGTCGGGACGGCCGACCTGGACGATCTCGCCGTCGCGCATGATCAGGATCCGGTCGCCCAGCTTGAGCGCCTCGGCGAGGTC
>CAZKEZ010000049.1:0-17829 GCA_964551905.1 uncultured Nocardioides sp.
AGCGGATGCTGCAGGAGGCCGTCGACTCGCTGTTCGACAACGGCCGTCGTGGCCGGCCGGTGACCGGTCCGGGCAACCGCCCGCTCAAGTCGCTCTCCGACATGCTCAAGGGCAAGCAGGGCCGGTTCCGTCAGAACCTGCTCGGCAAGCGCGTCGACTACTCGGGCCGCTCGGTGATCGTGTCCGGACCGCAGCTGAAGCTGCACCAGTGCGGACTGCCCAAGCAGATGGCGCTGGAGCTCTTCAAGCCGTTCGTGATGAAGCGGCTGGTTGACCTGTCGCACAGCCAGAACATCAAGTCCGCCAAGCGGATGGTGGAGCGGGCGACGTCCGGGCTGAGCCGGTACGCCGTCGTGTGGGACGTCCTGGAGGAGGTCATCACCGAGCACCCGGTGCTGCTCAACCGGGCACCTACGCTGCACCGACTCGGCATCCAGGCGTTCGAGCCGCAGCTGATCGAGGGCAAGGCGATCCAGATCCACCCGCTCGTCTGCACGGCCTTCAACGCCGACTTCGACGGCGACCAGATGGCGGTGCACCTGCCGCTGTCGGCCGAGGCCCAGGCCGAGGCCCGGATCCTGATGCTGTCGACGAACAACATCCTCAAGCCGTCCGACGGCCGGCCGGTCACCATGCCCACCCAGGACATGATCATCGGTCTGTTCTTCCTCACCACCGCGCGTGAGGGGGCCCCCGGTGAGGGACGGGCGTTCTCGTCGCCGGCCGAGGCGATCATGGCCTTCGACCGGGGCGAGATTGCGCTGCAGAGCGCGGTCCGGATCCGGTTCGCCGACATCGTGCCGCCGCTCGGCTACACCGAGGACTGGGAGAGTGGGCAGGCCGTCACGCTCGAGACGACGCTGGGCCGCGCCCTGTTCAACGAGACGCTCCCGCCCGACTACCCCTACGTCAACTTCGAGGTGGGCAAGAAGGCGCTCGGCTCGATCGTCAACGACCTGGCCGAGCGTTACACCAAGGTCGAGGTCGCGGCGTCGCTGGACGCACTCAAGGACGCGGGCTTCCACTGGGCCACGCGCTCGGGGGTCACCGTCTCCATCGACGACGTGGTGACGCCGGAGGAGAAGGGCGCCATTCTCGAGGGCTATGAGGCCCAGGCCGCGAAGGTCCAGCAGCAGTTCGAGCGGGGCCTGGTCACCGACGAGGAGCGCCGTCAGGAGCTCATCGAGATCTGGACCCAGGCGTCCAACGACGTGGCGAAGGCCATGGAGTCGACGTTCGACCGGACCAACCCGATCTACATGATGGTCGACTCCGGTGCGTCCGGGAACATGATGCAGATCCGGCAGGTGGCGGCCATGCGTGGTCTGGTGGCCAACCCGAAGGGCGACATCATCCCGCGGCCGATCAAGTCGAACTTCCGTGAGGGCCTGTCGGTGCTGGAGTACTTCATCTCCACCCACGGTGCCCGCAAGGGGCTGGCTGACACTGCGCTGCGGACCGCCGACTCCGGGTACCTCACCCGGCGCCTGGTCGACGTCTCCCAGGACGTCATCATCCGCGAGGACGACTGTGGCACCGAGCGCGGTCTGCCCAAGCGGATCGGCGTGCGCGGGGAGGACGGGAAGGTCCGCAAGGACGAGAACGCCGAGACTGCGGCGTACGCCCGTACGGCGGCCGTCGAGGTCACCCACCCCGACACCGGTGAGGTGCTCGCCACCGCCGGCGAGGACCTGGGTGACGTCAAGATCGGCGAGCTGGTCGCGGCCGGCGTCGAGGAGGTGCGGGTCCGATCCGTGCTGACCTGCGACGCCCGGACCGGGACCTGCGCGAAGTGCTACGGCCGCTCGCTGGCCACCGGCAAGCTCGTCGACATCGGCGAGGCGGTCGGGATCATCGCGGCGCAGTCGATCGGTGAGCCCGGCACTCAGCTCACGATGCGGACCTTCCACACCGGTGGGGTGGCGTCCGCGGACGACATCACGCAGGGTCTGCCCCGCGTGGTGGAGCTGTTCGAGGCTCGGCAGCCCAAGGGCCTCTCGCCGATCTCCGAGGTCACCGGCCGGGTCGCCATCGAGGAGACCGACCGCGCCCGCAAGGTCGTGGTCACCCCCGATGACGGGTCCGACGTCAAGGAGTACCCCGTCTCCAAGCGGTCGCGGCTGCTGGTGCACGACGGCGACCACATCGAGGTCGGCCAGATGCTCACCGTGGGCACGCCCGACCCGAAGGAGGTGCTGCGCGTGCTCGGTGTCCGCCGGGCGCAGCAGCACCTGGTGGACGAGGTGCAGGCGGTGTACCGCAGCCAGGGCGTGTCGATCCACGACAAGCACATCGAGATCATCGTCCGGCAGATGCTGCGCCGGGTGACGGTGATCGAGTCCGGCGACACCAACCTGCTGCCGTCGGACCTGGTGGACCGGTCGCTGTTCGAGGAGGAGAACCGTCGGGTCGTCGCCGAGGGTGGCAAGCCGGCCTCGGGTCGAGCGGAGCTGATGGGCATCACGAAGGCGTCGCTGGCTACGGAGTCGTGGCTCTCGGCGGCCTCTTTCCAGGAGACCACCCGGGTGCTCACCGACGCGGCCATCCACGGCCGCTCGGACTCGCTGCGGGGCCTGAAGGAGAACGTGATCATCGGCAAGCTGATCCCGGCGGGCACCGGCCTCGAGCGGTACCGCAACGTTCGGGTCGAGCCCACCGAGGAGGCGCGCGCGGCGGCGTACTCCGTCACCGGGTACGACGCGTACGACTACGAGTTCGGCTCGTCCGGCGTGACCCAGGCGGTCGCCCTGGACGACTTCGACTTCGGGTCGTACCAGAACTGATCCGGACCGACGTCCTGGTCGTCGGCGCCGGCCCTGCGGGGTCGGCGGCGGCGGCCTGGGCCGCTCGGCTGGGCCTCGAGGTGCTGCTCGTCGACGCCGCGGTCTTCCCGCGCGACAAGACCTGTGGCGACGGGCTCACCCCCCGAGCCGTCGAGGAGCTGTCCCGGCTCGGCCTGGCGGACTGGCTGCGCAGCCACACCGTCAACCAGGGGCTGCGCGCCCACGGCTTCGGGCAGACGCTGCTGCTGCCCTGGCCGGGTGGGACGCTGCCCGACTGGGGCTCGGCGGTGGCCCGGACCGAGCTCGACGACCACCTGCGGACCACGGCGATCAAGGCCGGCGCGGATGCCGTCGACGGTGCCCGAGCCGTGGCCGTGCGTCGGGACGGGGATCGGGTGGCGGCGGTCGAGTTCGACCGGGACGGTGAGCGGTTCTCGGTCGCCTGCGAGCGGCTCGTGGTGGCCGACGGGGTGCGCTCGCCGCTGGGCCGGCTGCTCGGGCGTGAGTGGCACCGCGACACCGTGTACGGCGTCGCCGGCCGGTCGTACGTCGCCTCGGGGATGAGCGACGACCCGTGGATCAGCTCGCACCTCGAGCTCCGGGGGGAGGGGGGCGAGATCCTGTCCGGCTACGGCTGGATCTTCCCGCTCGGCACCGGCGAGGTGAACCTCGGCGTCGGGACGCTGGCCACCTCGAAGCGGCCCGCCGGCGTCGCCATCAAGCCGCTGATGCAGTACTACGCCGACGAGCGCCGAACCGAGTTCGAGCTCTCCGGTGCGCTGCGCGCCCCGACCTCGGCGCTGCTGCCCATGGGCGGCGCGGTGTCACACGTGGCGGGGCGCAACTGGGCGCTGATCGGCGACGCGGCGGCGTGCGTCAACCCGCTCAACGGCGAGGGCATCGACTACGGGCTCGAGACCGGCCGACTGGTCGCGGAGCTGCTTGCCGAGGACGGTACGCGCGCCGACCTCGGCACGAGGTGGCCAGCACTGCTCAGCGGCCACTACGGCGAGTCGTTCTCCATCGCGCGCCGGCTGGCCGGCCTGGTCACGATCCCCCGGCTACTGCCCACCCTCGGCCCCGTGGGCATGCGGTCGGACTGGCTGATGACGCTGGCCCTGCGCTGGATGGGCAACCTGGTCACCGACGAGGACCGGGACCGCGCCGCCCGGGTCTGGCGCTGGGCCGGCCGTCGCTCCCTGGCCCGCGACCACCGACCCCCCTTCTCCTGACCCTGCCGCTGTCGACCGCCGGGAGCGACGCCGGGCGCGCCACGCGCGCACCGGGTCCACGGCGTGCTCGAGCCAGTAGCGGACGGGCGGGCTGGCCAGCAGGAGCGCCAGGACGATCGCGCCGAGGGTCACCGCCGCAGTCCCCGCCGCCCCGGCGGCCAGCGCCCAGTCGCCCGCGCCGAGATGCTCGGCCAACCGAACCACGAACCCGTGGCACAGGTACACCACCAGCGTTGCCGACCCCCACGCCGTGACGGCGGTCCGGTGCCGGGGGACCAGCGCCAACGCCGCGGCGGCACCCACCAGGCCCACGCCGATCACGGCGAGCCGGATCCAGATCCCGGGAAGGGGCGTGACGCCGAGGTCGGCGTACCCCGCGTCGTAGTACAAGAACGCGGTCCGCGCCCACTCATCGGTGTCCCGGGCCAGGAGCGTGATCCCGCCTAACGCGACGACCGCCGCCACCCGGGCCCAGGTGCCGTGCAGTCGGGCGAGGTTCTCACGCGTGAGGAAGAGACCCAGCACGAAGAACGGCAACAGGCCGAGCGCCCGCGCGAAACAGAACAGCTGGGCCGACCACAGCCCGCCCACGAGGCTGATGACGACCGACAGCGGCAGCATCAGCCAGTGCACGCGCAGCACCGGGGTCGCGAGCCGCCAGACGAACAGCACAGGGAGGTACCACATCGCCCAGTGCGGCACGAGCCACAGCGGGCCTTCCGGCTCCTCGCCGAGGCCCGCCCGGAACCAGGTCAGCGCCGGCTCGAAGATCAGGTAGGGGATCGCCAGCGTGGTGACCAGGCCGAGCAGGTGGCGCCGGTCCCAGACGAAGCTGCGCGAGAGGTAGCCGCTGACCAGCACGAAGGCGGGGATGTGCCAGAAGTAGAGGAAGTCGTACATCCAGCGCACGGGCGGGGCATCCAGGAGCATCGCCCAGGCATGGCCCACCACCACCAGCGTGACGAGCGCCAGCTTGGCGTTGTCCAGCCACGGGTCGCGTTGTGAGGCCACCGACAGTCAGTACCCCGGCTACGTTGGGCTCATGAGCAGCCTGCCGCGCACGCAACGGGTCGCGGCGTACGCCGTGATCCTGCGCGACGAGCAGATCCTGCTGTGTCGGATCGCGCCCTACATCTCGCCGGACGAGCTGTGGACGCTGCCCGGCGGGGGCCTCGACCACGGCGAGCATCCGCGAGAGGCGGTGCTCCGCGAGGTCCGGGAGGAGACCGGACTCCTCGCGCTGGTCGGGGACACGGCTCGGGTGTACTCCGCGCACCTGCCGACGGCCTGGCGGCACGGGGCCCGGGTGGACGCACACGCGCTGCGCATCGTGTACGACGGCTGGGTGCCGGTGGACGCCCCCGAGCCCCGCGTGATGGAGGTCGACGGGTCGACCGTCGAGGCGGCCTGGGTGCCGATCGCGGACGTGCTCGGCGAGAAGGTGAACGTCGTGGCCCTGGTGCGGGAGGCCCTGGCCGACCACCGGCCGCACCGCCAGCAGCGGACGGCGGCCTACGCGGTCATCCGGCGCGACGAGCGGGTCCTGCTGACCAGGATCTCCCCGCGGGGCTACCACCGCGGGGAGTGGACGCTGCCCGGCGGCGGCATCGACCACGGCGAGCCGCCCGCCGTCGCCCTCGCTCGTGAGGTGGCGGAGGAGTGCGGGGTCGAGTGCCGGGTGGGCGCCCTGCTCGACGTCCACGACCTCCATGTCCAGGGCACCGCGCCGTCCGGTCGGTTCGAGGACTTCCACGGCATCCATCTCATCTTCGCGGCCGAGATCGACGCCACGGCGCAGCCCCAGGTCACCGAGGCCGACGGCACCACCGACGCCGTCGCCTGGGTGGGGCTGGACGAGCTCCGCGCGGGCGACCGCCCCATCACCGACGTCGTGCGCGTAGCCCTGAACCTCTGACGGGTCGGCGTGTCCCGCGCAGGGGAACGGGCGGGTTGCGGAGGGGAAGGATGCCTAGGGTGGGGTGTCGTGAGCGACCGGCTTCTCGCGACCCCGTCCAGCGCGCTGCTGCTCGACGTCGGCGTGGTGCTGCTGAAGTCGGCCTGGGAGCTCGCCGACGACTTCGAGCGGGTGCACGGCCTCCCGCCCCGCACGATCCCCGGCCGCGGTCCGTTCGACGGCGAAGCGGACCCGCTGTGGCAGCGGCACCTGGCCGGCGAGCTGACCGAGCGGGACTACTGGCTCGGCAACGCCGAGGAGGCGGTCCGCCGGGGCGCCCCGCTGAACGGTCAGCCACACCTGATGCGGGCGATCTTCCAGCATCCGGCGCTGGAGGTCGCCCGGCCGGGCGCCGTCGCCCTTCTCGAGCGGGCGCGGCGGGTCGGCCTGCGCACGGCGATCTTCAGCAACGAGCTGATGGACTTCCAGGGCCGGGAGTGGGTGGAGGCCCAGGACTGGTTCAAGCTGTTCGACGTGGTCTGGGACGCCTCCGAGCAGGGCGTCCGCAAGCCCGACCCGGCGGCGTACGAGGGCGTGATCGCGGAGGTGGGCCTGCCGGCCGGGTCCCTGGTCTTCGTGGACGACAACCCGCGGTACGTCGACGCCGCCGACCGGGCGGGCATGCGGGCGGAGCTGCTCGACGTACTCGATCCCGACGCGGCGTTCGCCGCAGCGGCCCGGCACCTGGGGCTGCCCCCGACGCGGTGACCCGCGGCACGCACGGCAGACTGGCGCCATGAGTGCCGAGCCTCGCGCCGAGACGGTGTTCACCTACGCCGCGCCGGCCCTGAAGTTCGGCTCCGGGGCGTCGGCCGAGATCGGCGCCGACCTGGCCCGGATGGGGATGACCCGGGTGCTGCTCGTCACGGACCCGGGGGTCCGGGCCACCGGACACCCCGAGCGCGTCGCCACCGCGATGACGCAGCGCGGCCTGACCGTCACGACGTACGCCGACGTCCACGTCGAGCCCACCGACGCCTCGATCGGGCATGCCGTCGACTTCGCCCGCGCGTTCGGCCCGTTCGACGCGGTGGTCGCGGTGGGCGGCGGGTCGGCGATCGACACCGCGAAGGCGGTGAACCTGCTGACCACCAACCCCGGCGAGCTGATGGACTACCTGAACGCTCCGGTGGGCCGGGCCCGCGAGCCCGAGAGGCCGCTGCTGCCACTGGTTGCCGTGCCGACGACCACCGGCACCGGCAGCGAGAGCACCACCATCTGCGTCCTCGACGTCTTGTCGCTGCGCGTGAAGACCGGGATCAGCCATCCCCGGCTGCGCCCGACGCTGGCCGTCGTCGACCCGGCTCTCACGGCCACCCAGCCTCCGGAGGTGACCGCGGCCGCCGGGCTGGACATCGTGTGCCACGCACTGGAGAGCTACACGGCCCGCTGGTACGCCGACCAGCCGGCCAAGACCCCCGAGCAGCGGGTGCCCTACTGCGGTGCGAACCCGATCGCCGACCTCTGGGCCGAACGCGCGCTGGGGCTGGTCGCGGGCGCCTTCCGCTCCGCTGTCGCCGATGGTTCCGACGCGCGCGCCCGCGAGCAGATGGCGCTGGCCGCGACCTTCGCCGGGCTCGGGTTCGGAAACGCCGGGGTGCACATTCCGCACGCGAACGCCTACCCCATCGCCGGCCAGGTCCGCTCGTTCCGGCCCGCTGGCTACCCGGACGACGAGCCCTTGGTCCCGCACGGGATGGCCGTGTCGCTGACCGCGCCCGCGGCGTTCCGGCTCACCTTCTCCGCCGCCCCGGCACGACACCTCGCCACCGCGCGGCTGCTGGATCCCGCCGCGGAGGGCGACGGTCCCAGTCTGCTGCCCGACGTACTCACCCGCCTGATGCGGGACGTCGGCATGCCCTCGGGGCTGGCCGCCGTCGGGTACGGCGCCGCGGACGTGGACGCGCTGGTCGAGGGGGCCTGGCGTCAGCAGCGGCTGCTGGCCACCGCGCCCAGGGAGGTGACCCCGGAGGACCTGGCGGGGGTTTTCCACGCCTCGCAGGAGCTCTGGTGAGCCGGGAGCTGCTCGCGGAGCTGCGTCGCGAGGGGCTCGACGACGTCGACGACTCGACGCTGACGCGGGCGCTCTACTCCTCCGACGCCTCGCTCTACCGAGTCGTCCCGCAGGCGGTGGTCCGGCCCCGGCACCGCGACGACCTGGGGGCGGTGCTGACCGTGGCCCGGCGGCTCGAGGTGCCGGTGACCATGCGCGGCGCCGGTACGTCGATCGCGGGGAACGCGGTCGGACCGGGGATCGTGGTGGACTGCGCCCGCCATCTCCACCGGATCCTGGCGCTGGACCCCGAGGCCCGCACCGCCGTGGTGGAGCCCGGCGTGGTCCACGCCTCGCTCCAGCAGCGGGCGACCGCCGAGGGGCTGCGCTTCGGTCCGGACCCGTCCACCCACCCGCGCTGCACGATCGGCGGGATGGTGGGCAACAACGCCTGCGGCTCGCGGGCCCTCGGCTACGGGCGCACCGCTGACAACGTCGCCGCGCTCACCGTCCTGTGGGGGACCGTCGAGCGGGCCGTCCTTCCCGGTGGTCCGGCTGCTCCGAAGGCTCCCGGATCGGTGGCCGCCGGTCTGACCGACCTCGTCGCCGGACACCTGGAGCAGGTCCGCACCCGGCACGGGCGGTTCACCCGGCAGGTCAGCGGCTATGCCCTCGAGCAGCTGCTGCCCGAGCACGGCGCCCGGGTGGACCGGTTCCTGGTGGGTTCGGAGGGCACGCTCGGCCTGGTGCTCGATGCCACGGTCACGCTGGTCGCCGACGCCCCGCACCGGCTGCTGGTGGTGCTCGGCTATCCGTCGATGGTCGAGGCCGCCGACGCGGTCCCCGCCCTGCTGGCCCACAGCCCGGTGGCGTGCGAGGGCCTGGACTCGCGGATCACCGACGTGGTGCGCAGCCACGGGCACCGGGTCCCCGAGCTGCCACCGGGCGAGGGGTGGCTCTTCCTCGAGGTCACCGGAGACACCGCCGCCGAGTGCCGGGCCACCGCCGCTCAGCTGGTGGTCGACGGCGGGGCGCTGGGTCACCGCTACGTGGAGGACCCCGACGAGGCGGCGGCGCTGTGGCGGATCCGCGAGGACGGCGCCGGTCTGGCCGCTCGCAGCCTCGCCCGACCGGGGCATCCGGGGTGGGAGGACGCCGCGGTCCCGCCCGAGCACCTGGGCGCCTGGCTGCGCGACTTCGCGGCCCTGCTCGACGAGTTCGGCCTGGACGCGGTCCCCTACGGTCACTTCGGCGACGGCTGCGTGCACGCGCGCATCGACTTCACCTTCGACGACGCGCCCGCCCGCCAGCGGTTCCGGGAGTTCCTGGTCGCCGGCGCGACCGCCCTGCGCCGGTACTCCGGGTCGCTCTCCGGGGAGCACGGCGACGGGCGAGCCCGCTCCGAGCTGCTGCCGCTGATGTACGACAACGCGTCGCTGAGGCTCTTCGCCGCCGCCAAGCACCACTGCGACCCCGACGGCATCCTCAACCCCGGGGTACTGGTCGACCCGGCGCCCCTGGACGCCGACCTGCGACCCGGTCGGCCCCGGCACGAGCCCGCGCTCGCGCTGCGGCTCGCCCAGGACGGCGGGTCCCTGGCAGAGGCGGTGCACCGCTGCACCGGCGTCGGCAAGTGCGTGTCCCCGACGACGACCGGGGTGATGTGCCCGTCCTACCTCGCCACCCGCGAGGAGAAGGACTCGACCCGAGGGCGCGCCCGGGTCCTCCAGGAGGCGCTCGACGGGGAGCTCGTCCAGGGTCTCCGGGACCCCGCCGTCCACCAGGCGCTCGACCTGTGCCTGGCCTGCAAGGGCTGCCTCTCCGACTGTCCGACCGGCGTCGACATGGCGACGTACAAGGCCGAGGTGCTCCAGCAGCAGTACGCCCGACGACCTCGACCCCGCAGCCACTACGCGCTCGGCCGACTCCCACGCTGGCTCGCCCTGCCCGGTGGCCGGGCGGCCGCGTCGGTGCTGGGAAGACCGCCGCTCGCCGCGCTCGCGAAGGCGGTGGCCGGCATCGACCGGCGCCGGACCCTCCCCGTCCCGGCCCGCGTCTCCTGGCGGACGTCATACGGACGGGGCACCCGTCTCCACGGAACGCATGACGTCCCGAGCGTCTCGGAGCCCCCCGACGTGTGGATCTGGGCCGACACCTTCACCGATCACTTCCGTCCCGAGGCCGGCCGAGCGGCCATCGAGGTCCTCCGAGGTGCCGGGCTGGAGGCGCGGGTGATCCCGGAGCGGGGCTGCTGCGGCCTTACCTGGATCACGACCGGGCAGCTGGACGCCGCCCGGCGGATCCTCGGCGGGACGGTCGCGATGCTGACGGAGTACGTCGAGACCGGCGCTCCGATCCTCGGGCTCGAGCCCTCCTGCCTGGCCGTGCTCCGCTCCGACGCCGCCGAGCTTCTCGACGATCCCCGGGTGGAGCGGCTGGCCGGGGCCGCAGTGACCCTGGCCGAGCTGCTCGAGCGGCGCGACTGGGAGCCGCCGGACCTGAGCGACCTGCACGTGGTCGCCCAGCCGCACTGCCACCATGCGGCCGTGCTGGGCTGGGCGGCGGACGAACGGCTGCTCCAGAGGGCCGGGGCCACGGTCACCCGGGTGCCCGGCTGCTGTGGGCTGGCGGGGACGTTCGGCCTCGAGCGCGGCCACTACGAGGTCTCCGTGGCGGTCGCGGAGACCCACCTGCTCCCGGCGGTCCGGGCCCATCCCGACGCCGTCGTGCTCGCGGACGGGCTGTCGTGCCGGACCCAGCTGGCGGACCTGGCGGGCATCGACGCCGTCCCCTTGGCCGAGCTGTTGGCGGCTAGGATGCGCCGGTGAACCCACGCCACCGTCGCCTGGTGATCCCGCTGGCGCTCGGCGCGCTGCTGGTGGTCGTGGTCCTCGCCGCCCTCCTCCGGTGAGGGTGCGGCGATGACGGTCCCGCTCGAGCAGGCCCTGGCCGAGGTCCGGTCGGTCCTGCTCGACCCCGACCGGCTGGTGTCCGCGGTCGCCTCCGGTCGCCGTCGCGGTGCCACGCCCGCGTGGCGTCGGGTCGAGCTGCGGTACGTCGACCTCAAGGCCGGTCGGCGGCTCCAGGTCACGACGTACGACGATGCCCAGGCCCACACCGCCAACCATGCGCTGGGGGATGAGGCCGTGGGGGCTGTCGACGCGCTGCTCGCCGAGCCGTTCGGGAACTGGCACGTGCACACCACGACCGAGTCGCGTCAGGTCCGGGTCACCAAGAAGCTCGCCGCGGCGGTGCACACGCGGGCCCACGACCGCCCGCGCGACGCCGACCGCGGCCACGACCGGGAGAAGTCGCGCCTGCTCCCGCCGGACGACCCGGTCCTGGTGGCGCTGGGGATCTCCACGGTGGCGGGGACTGTCAAGCCGAGCCGGCAGGCGAAGTACCGCCAGGTCGAGGAGTTCCTGCGGCTGCTGGACTCCGCGCTGACCGACGCCCTGGCGAACGGCCACCTGCGGACGCCGACACCGGAGCAGCCGCTGCGGATCGCGGACCTGGGTTGCGGCAACGCCTACCTCACCTTCGCGGCGCATCGATTCCTCACGACCGTGCGCGATCTCCCCGTCCGGCTCACCGGGGTCGACACCAAGCAGCAGTCCCGGGACCACAACACCGAGGTGGCCGCCGAGCTCGGGATCGCGGCGGACTTCGTGGCCGCTCCCATCGGCGAGGTTGAGCTCGCCCCGGCTCCGGAGGTCGTCTTGGCGCTGCATGCCTGCGACACCGCCACCGACGACGCCCTGGCCCGGGCGGTGCAGTGGCGGGCCGGGCTGGTGCTGGCCGCACCGTGCTGCCACCACGACGTCGCCCGCCAGCTGCGTGAGGCTCCCGCGCCCACGCCGTACGGCGAGCTGCTGCGGCACGGCATCCTGCGGGAGCGGCTGGCCGACACCCTCACCGACGCGTTGCGGGCGGGGCTGCTGCGCGAGCACGGCTACCGGGTCGACGTCGTCGAGTTCGTCGAGAGCACCCACACCCCGCGCAACACCTTGCTCCGCGCCCTCCTGACCCGACCCGACGGCGACCCTTCGGCCGGCCACGAGGGGGCCGACTTGGCCGCCGCCTGGTCCGTCCGGCCCCGCCTGGCCGAGCTGCTCGACCGTGCGCGCTGACCGGCGGCTCACGGCGCTCGCCGCGCTGGTCACCGTCGTGTTCCGGTTCACCGACCCCGCGATCACCGAGTCCAGCGGGTTGGTGGTGACCGACGGTCTGGCCGTCACCACGAACGACTCGGGCGACGAGGGTCGGGTCTTCGCGGTCGACCCCGCCACCGGCGACACGGTGGGTGTGACCACCTGGGCCAGCGACCCGGTCGACGTCGAGGCCCTGGCTCCGGCCGGTCCTGGCGAGGTGTGGGTCGGCGACATCGGCGACAACGCCGGTGAGCGACCCTACGTCGAGGTCGCCCGCGTGCCGGTCGGGCGCAGCGTCCAGGGCGCCGACCCGGTCCGCTACCGGCTGGTCCTGCCCGACGGCGCCCGGGACGCCGAGGCGCTGCTGGCGCATCCGCGCACGGGCCGGCTCTACCTGGTCACCAAGACGCTGCTCGGTGGCACCGTCCTCGCGGCGCCGAGACGGCTGGCCCCCGACCGGGACAACGTCCTGCGCCCGGTGGGCGGGGTGGTGGGGCCGGTGACCGACGGAGCGTTCACCGCCGACGGCCGGCACGTGGTCCTGCGCACCTACTCCCGAGCCGTGGTCTACCGCTTCCCCGACCTCAGCGCGGTCGGCGACTTCGCGCTGCCCCGCCAGCCGCAGGGGGAGGGGCTGGCCATCGCCCCCGACGGCGACCTGTGGCTCACCAGCGAGGGTGCCGGGTCCGACGTGCTCGCTGTTCCCATCCCACCGCGGGTGGAGCGCGCGATGGCGGACCCTCGGGAGACCGATGCCGCGGCTGAGACCGAGACCGATGCCGCGCCCGAGCCTGAGGCCGCTGCGCCGGACAGCCTGCGAGAGGGCGCGGCGCCCTGGATCGTGGCCGGGCTGCTCGGGCTCATGGTCCTCGCCCGGCGGCGGCGCGGCCTACGCTGAGCCCAGGAGGCCACATGGAGATCACCGCCGTACCCGGCGACATCACCGAGCAGGCGGTCGACGCGATCGTGAACGCCGCCAACCGGGCGATGCGGGGTGGTGGCGGGGTCGACGGAGCGATCCACCGGCGCGGCGGGCCCGCCGTACTCGAAGACTGCCGACGCCGGTTCCCGCACGGCCTGGAGACCGGGCAAGCCGGCTGGACGACGGCCGGCGACCTGCCGGCCCGCTGGGTGATCCACTGCGTCGGACCCAACTACCGAGCGGGTGAGACCGACCGAGCGCTGCTGGTCTCGTGCTACGCCAACGCCCTCCGGGTCGCCGACGAGCTCGGGGCCACCACGTTGGCGTTCCCGCTGATCAGCGCCGGGATCTACGGGTGGCCCAAGCAAGACGCGATCGCCGTAGCCGTCGAGACGCTGCGGGACACCCCGACCGAGGTCACGCAGGCTCGCCTGGTCGCCTTCGACGACGAGACCTACGAGGCGATTCGTCAGAGCCTCTCGACGACGTAGTCGATGCAGCGGGTCAGGGCGGCCACGTCCTCGGGGTCGATCGCCGGGTACATCGCGATCCGCAGCTGGTTGCGGCCGAGCTTGCGGTAGGGCTCGGTGTCGACGACCCCGTGGGTGCGCAGGATCCGGGCCACCTCGTCGGCGCTGACCGCGTCGTCGAAGTTGACCGTGCCGATCACCAGGGAGCGGTGGGCGGGGTCGGCGACGTACGGCGTGGTGTACGGCGTGGCCTCGGCCCAGTCGTAGAGCGTGCTCGACGACGCCGTGGTCCGGTCGACCATCCCCTTGAGGCCGCCCTGGGCGAGCATCCAGTCCAGCTGTTCGGCCATCAGGAACAGCGTCGCCAGGGACGGCGTGTTGTAGGTCTGGTTCTTCCGGGAGTTGTCGATCGCGGTGGGCAGGTCGAAGAACGCCGGGATGTGGCGTCCGTCGGCCGCAATCTCCGCCACCCGCTCGAGGGCGGCCGGGGACAGCAGGGCGATCCACAGTCCGCCGTCGGAGGCGAAGCACTTCTGCGGGGCGAAGTAGTAGGCGTCGACCTGGGTGAGGTCGACCGGCAGCCCACCGGCACCCGACGTCGCGTCCACCAATACGAGCGCACCGTCGGTCCCCTCCGGCCGCACCACCGGCGCCATCACCGCCGTGGAGGTCTCGTTGTGCGCCCACGCGTAGACGTCGACCCCCTCCTCAGCTACCGCGGTCGGCCGGCTGCCCGGATCGGCGGTGATCACTGAGGGGTCGTCCAACCACGGGGCCGCCGCGGCGGCCTTGGCGAACTTCGCCGAGAACTCGCCGAAGGACAGGTGCTGGCTCTTGGCGCGGATCAGACCGTAGGTCGCGATGTCCCAGAACGCCGTCGCGCCACCGTTGCCCAGCACCACCTCGTAGCCCTCGGGCAGGGCGAACAGCTCGGCCAGCCCCTCGCGGACTCGGCCGACGAGCTCCCGCACCGGCGCCTGCCGGTGCGAGGTCCCCATCAGCTGGCGTCCGGTGGCGGCCAGGGCCGTGAGGTGGGCGGGGTCGACCTTCGAGGGTCCCGCGCCGAACCGTCCGTCGGCGGGCAGCAGCTCGTTGGGGATCCGGATCGTGGGGGGAGCGGCGTCGCTCATTGGCTCACCTTTCGCCGGGTGGTCGGTCCCGACCCGCACGGGGTCGCGGGTGGCGTGACGACGCTGTCAGCTCGACTATTCTGGCATCCGCGGGCGCCGCCACCGAGGAGGGGCCGACGGGGAGGCCACGTGAACCAGCAGACGCCCGAGCCAGGACTGCCCGGCCAGCGCGGGGCCCGGACCGGGCTGCGGGTCGCCGGTCTCGTGCTGACGCCGTTGGGGGCGCTGCTCGCCGGCTACGGGCTCTACCGCTTCGTCACCGGGGGCACCGCCGGCGCCGGCTTCGGTGAGACCGGCGACAACGGGACCTTGACCGGCCTGCTCATGTTCGCCGCCGGTGGCTTCCTCCTGGTCATCGGGTTCGGGCTGCTGAATGCCGGCTACCTGCGCACCACCGCCCGCTACGCCGCGGGCGAGACGATGCCGGTGGTGAAGGACGCGGCGTCGTACCTCACCGCTGCCAAGGCCTGTGGCTCCTGCGGGCGTCGCAACGACGCCGAAGCCCGGTTCTGCGACGGGTGCGGGCACTCGCTTGGCTGACCCTGCTGCCGACGTCCGGTTCCGCCGACTTCCGGCCGACCACGCCGACGCCGTCCTGCTGACGGCGGGCGCCCAGGCCGAGCTCGCGGCCCGGTACGGCAGCCCGGACGACACCCCGCTGGAGGCCGGGGTCTTCGACCCGCCCAGCGGCGCGTTCTTCGTGGGGTACGTCGACGGCCGGCCGCTGGTCTGCGGCGCCTGGCGCCGGCGTACCGACGTCGAGGCGTTCGGCACCCGCGTCACCGCCGAGGTCAAGCGGATGTACGTCGACCCGGCCGCTCGCGGTCGTGGCCTGGCTCGGGCCATGCTCGCCCACCTGGAGGCAACGGCGCGGGCGGATGGTGCGGAGGCGATCGTGCTCGAGACCGGCCTGCCGCAGCCCGAGGCGATCGGTCTCTACGAGTCCGCCGGGTACACACCCATACCCGGGTTCGCCTACTACGCCTGGTCCGAGGTCAACCGCTGCTTCGCCCGATCGCTGCTGTGACCTGGGCTGTTCTGTGGTCGCCGGCCCTACAGTCGAGGGCATGATCACTGCGCTGCACACCCTCGTCTACGCCGACGACCCGGAGGCCGCGCGGGCCTTCTTCCGCGACGTCCTGCAGCTGCCCTTCGCCGACACCGGGGGAGGCTGGCTCATCTTCAAGACCGGCCCGAGCGAGCTCGGCGTCCACCCGCGCCGGTGGGAGCACGAGGGCCAGCGGGGCGGGACCGACCAGCACTACGACCTCTCGCTCGCCTGCGACGACCTGTCCGCGACGGTGGCCGAGCTGGGCGCGCGCGGAGCCGAGTTCGACGGCGACCCGGCGGAGCAGCCGTGGGGCACGACGGTGGAGCTGCGGGTGCCGGGGGCGCGGAACCTGATGCTCTACCAGCCGAAGTACGACCTCCCTGCGTTGATGGACTGACGCCTGTGAGCACCGCGTGCGGTTGCCTCCGGGTGCGAGCATGGGCTGGTGGACCGCGGGCTGATGCTCTTCGACGCCGACTGTGGCTTCTGCACGCGCACGGTCGGTTGGGTGCGCCGGCTGGCCTTCGATGTGGAGCAAGCGGCGATCCAGTCGAGTGACCTCGACGCATTGGCCGTCGACGCCGACCGAGCGCTGCTCGAGATGCCCTTCGTCGCCACCGACGGCACGGTCGTCTATGGCCATCGCGCCTGGGCTGGGGTCCTGTGCTCTGGTCCCCGGCTCGCGCGGATGGTCGGCCGTCTGCTGGACAGCCGCCTCCTCTCGCGACCCGCGGCCTGGGTCTACCGGTGGGTGAGCCGGAACCGGAGCCGGCTGCCCGGCGGCACCCCCACCTGCTCCCCCGAGACCCGGCTCCGCCGGTCGAGCTTGTCGAGACCCCGCTGGTTGAGCAGATCGCGCAGCACCCCCGCTGGTCGAGCTTGTCGAGACCCCGCTGGTTGAGGTGCGAGCGCAGCGAGCCTCGAAACCAAGTGACGGCTATGGGCCCAGTCTCAACTGCAGGTCGCGGCCGAGGATGCCGGCCAGTCGGGCGGCCTCCCGCTCGATGGCGGCGTCGGGTCGCCGCCGTTCGTCGAGCCAGTTGACAATGAGCCGATCGTCCTTCTGCGCCCAGATCCCGCAGACGACACCGCCCACGAGCACCGGGTTGGCTTTGCGGGTGACGAGGTCCCGTCGGGACTTCGGGGTGACGTGGACGTCCTTGGTGCCGGGGCCCATCACCCACTGGTCGTGCCCGGGAAGGAACCGCACCGCGTCCGACGGTCGAGCAGCCACGAGGGAGTCCAGGTCCTCCTGTACGACGTACGCCATCGTGCCCTCGACGTCGACCGCGGCCAGCCGGTCGCCGAGCCCGGAGATCCAGCGGTTGAGCCGTTTGCGCCCGGCACTGAGGCCCTCGCCGAGCCAGTAGTGGAGGTGATCGAAGGTCGTCGGGCCGTAGGTTCGGAAGTATGCGGTGATGGCACGCGGACCTGCGTCGTCGAGGTCGGGGATGCCCGTCCACCTGGGGTTGAGGTCGAGGCGCTGGAAGGTGTGCTGTCCGTTGCGACGTGGCCCGAAGCTCATGTCCCCTTGCCAGGTCAGGGGCTTGATCAGCGTGCCCGCGCCTTCGTCGAAGACCGGTTTCAGGTGTTCGTACCTCCGGTGGCTGGTCAGCGCGTCCCCGAGCTCGGGGAGGGTCAACGGTCCGTCGCTCAGCGCTTCGCGCACCGCAGCTCGGAAGTCGGGCCAGTCCGACGGGGTCAATCGGTAGTACTCCACCCAGCTCGGCAGCTCCCACTGCCTCCCGGCCAGTCGGAGAGCGAGGTAGATGCCGCCGTCCTCGGGCGAGAGGTAGTGCATCGACCCGCGGTACGCGAACGCCTTGATCACCGTCCCGTCGACCAGTGCCTTCGCCAGCTCTCCGGGCCGCGACGTCGTACGTCGGGTCCGCACGGCAAGCTCGGCGAGGGACTCATCCATCGACAGCACTGCACCCAGTCGGCGTACGACGTCGGCCACCGACTCCGATCCCACGGGGTCCAGCAGGTGTTTCTCCAGTCGCCAACCGAGCGCCTGGGTCCAGGTGACTGACACGCTGGTCTCAGAGGCCATCTCCGCAGTCTCGCACCGAACCCCTGCCCCGCCGGTCGAGAGACCCCGCCGGTCGAGCTTGTCGAGACCCCCGCCGGTCGAGCCCCTGCT
>CAZKEZ010000050.1:0-17514 GCA_964551905.1 uncultured Nocardioides sp.
TCGTGGCACCAGTGGCAGGCGGCGTACCCGACGCTCAGCAGGACCGGCACGTTGCGCCGCCGCGCCTCCTCGAACGCCTCCGGCCCTCACTCCCACCAGTCGACGGGGTTCCCCCGTGCTGGAGGAGGTACGGGCTGGTCGCGCTCGCCAGGCGATTCGGCACGCTCCCACGCTAGCCCGTTCCCGACGGCGCCCGGTCGCCATCCGAGGAAGCTCGGCCGTCGCGCGTCGCTCTCCAGGCGTGGCAGGGCGGCCGACGGCCTCGAGTGTCCTCGGATCGGGACCACCCCCGAGCCTGCGAGGATCCAGGAGCCGGGGCAACCGACAAATCCCGCTCGAAGGCCGGCCGGCCTCCTAGAGTGTGCTCGCCCCGACAGGACCACCGGGGGCACGAGGGGGCGACGATGAGACAGCGGCTGCTCCTGGGCGCCGGGGCGCTGGCGATGGCGGCGGGTCTCGTCGCGAGCCCGGCCGCCGCCGCCGACGAGGAGGCCGAGCGAGCGCTCGCCGAGCGTTTCGCGCCGGTGGTGGCCCTGGTCCACCAAGACGTCCCGTGCGGGCCCGGGGAGCCCTACCAGCCCAGCGACGTCGACCTCGTGCTGGGGGATCGCAGCGTCGCCCTGCGGGGACCCTGGGCCGAGAACGAGGTCATCGCGGTCGGCCCGAGCGCCGATGACCTGAGCGAGGGGCTGTACGGCTACCACCTGGACTTCCCCGGCAACCCGCTCGAGGCCGGCTGCGACTACGAGGAGTGGGCCGACGGCACCGTCGCGAGCGCTCCCCCGACGACCTACGCGCACGTGGTGACCGAGCCCGGGCGGGAGGACCAGCTGGCGCTGCAGTACTGGTTCTTCTACCCGTTCAACGACTACACCAACAAGCACGAGGGCGACTGGGAGATGGTCCAGCTGCTCTTCGACGCCCCCGATGCGACCACCGCACTCGACCGGACGCCGTTCGAGGTCGGCTTCAGCCAGCACGAGGGCATGGAGGTCGCCCCGTGGGACGACCCCCAGCTCCAGGTCGTCGACGGCACGCATCCGGTCGTCCACGCCGCTGCCGGCTCCCACGCCAACTACTTCGACGACGCACTGTACCTCGGCACGTCCGCCGAGCAGGGGTTCGGCTGCGACGACACCCGCGGTCCGGCTGACGACGTACGTCCCGCGGTGGCTGTGATCCCCAGCGACCCGGACGCGGCCCGCGCCGCCTTCCCCTGGATCGGCTACGAGGGCCGGTGGGGGCAGCGCGAGGAGGCGTTCTACAACGGGCCGACCGGTCCGAACACCAAGGACAGCTGGACCCGCCCCATCAGCTACCAGGAGGAGAAGGGCCGCGACGTGAGCTACGCGGTGCCGGCCGGTGGCCTGCTCGGCACCTCCGCCACCGACTTCTTCTGCAGCGCGGTCTCCAGCGGGTCGGAGGTCGTCCGCGAGCTGGCGGATGACCCCTCGCGGCTGCTGATCATCCTGGCCCTGATCGGCCTGCTGTTGGCCTACGTCGTCCGCCGGACGACGTGGAGCCCGGTCACGCCCCTGCACGTCGCTCGGCGCCGGGCCGCCGGGCAGCTGATCCGCGCGGCGGCACGGATGTACGCCGCGCACTGGCGGCTCTTCATCGGCATCGGCTTCGTCACCGTCCCGGCCTCCCTGCTCGTCGCCGGGCTCCAGATGCTGATCAGGAGCGGCTCCGCGGGTGGCGGTGAGGGCGAGAGTCTGCGCCTCGTCATGGGCTTCCTCGTGATCGGGGCGACCATCCTGCTGGTGCTGGCGGCCACGACGCAGGCCCTCGGCGAGATCGACCGGGGCGCCGACGTCGGCGTACGACGCGCCTTCCGCCTCGCCCTCGCGCGCTGGCGGGCCCTGCTGGGCGCCTTCCTGATCGCCTCGGTCCTGGTGGGACTTCTCAGCCTGACGGTCGTGCTGACGCCCCTCGCGCTGGTCGTGATCGTGCTGGCCGCCCTGTTCGTGCCCGTGATCGCGTTCGAGGGCGCGTCGGCGGTCGGATCGCTGCGCCGCAGCGCCGCCCTGGTCAGGGTCCAGATCCTCAAGACCGTCGTACTCCTGGCCAGCTCGATCCTGCTGGCCGGGGTCGTCGGCCCGATCCTCGGCACCGTCCTGATCCTGCTGACCGGGGCGCCCTTCCCGCTCGCCAACGTCGTGGCCGGTGTCACCTACGCGGTCCTGATGCCGTACGTCGGGCTCACCATGGCCTACCTCTACTTCGACGCCCGCGTCCGGTCCGAGCTGGACCGCGAGGAGGCCGGCCGCTCTGCGGTCCTCCCCGCGGAGATCGGGCCGGCGACCTGATCAGTCGGCCGGGGTCGTCAGCCGGCGCACCCCGTCGGGAAGCCGCGCCCCCGCGAGGGTCGTGTCGCCCAGCCACGCCTCGACCGTCCCGGCCAGCTCCTCCGGGTGGCTGAAGTTCACGGCATGCGCCGCCTTCTCGACGAGCGTGACCGCGAGGTGCTCCGGAGCCATCCGGGCGACCTCGCGGATGCGGGCCGGCGACGGGAGCAGCGGATCACGGGCGCCCAGGACGGCCAGGGTGGGCGCCGGGGTGTGCACCAGGCGCTCCAAGGACGGGAAGAGGGTCAGCTCGCGAAACAGCCGCAGCCCGTTGATCGGCCCGAACCTGAGGTAGTCCGGCAGCGCGACGGGCAGCATCCGCGGGCTCTCCCGGAGCACGTCCTGGCCCAGCTGGCCGAGCGCGCGGACCAGGGGCTGGTTCTGCACGCCTCCCGCCGGCGAGACGAGGACGAGGCCGTGCACCCGCTCGGGCGCGGCGTGCGCCACCTCGAGCGCGACGGGGCAGCCCATCGAGTTGCCGAGCAGCACCGCCCGCTCGATCCCCAGCGCGTCGAGGACCGCCACCACGGCCTCGCCCAGGGCCGGGATGTCCAGCACGTGCTCGCGGCGCTCGCTGCGCCCGTACCCGGGCAGGTCCGGGACCACATTGACCCACCGCTCGGCCAGCAGTCGAGCGGTCGGCATCAGGTAGGCGCCGGAGATCGCGAAGCCGTGGAGATGGACGATCGGCACCCCGTCCCCGTCCAGGCTGCGTCGACAGTGGAGGCGCCGACCCCCGACCTCGAGGTGCTCGGTCACCCAGCCCGCGTCCTGCCGCACGGCGGGATCGTCTCACGCCCGTCGGAGTCTGACCGGTGCCCGTATCGATCGCCCTCGACCGGACAGGCCGATCAGGACCCAGCCGAACCCGGCGAGCGCACCGTCGAGGTCCACGACGGCCACGACTCGACGTCCCCGTGCTCGACTCTGCGCTCACCCAACGATCGGTCGCGCAGGCGAGCAACCGAGCCTTGCGGCGCTACCGGCTACTCATCCGCAGGTGTCGGCGAGGCTCGGCGTCGCCATCCGGGGCGGGAGTGAGCGCGACCCGAAGCCGGCGGCGAGCGGCCGCATACCGCGTCCGTGCTGTCGAGGCGGGGATGCCGAGGATCGTGGCCACCTCGGCGAGCGTGAACCCCTCCCAGTGGTGCAGCCGCACCAGCTCGGCGAGGTCCCCCGGGAGGGCCTCGATCGCCTCACGAACCGCGCGTCCCTCGTCGTCACGGCGCACCTGCCGGAGGCGGGTCGTAGGATCCGCCGTCAGCCGATGCACCAGGGCGTTGCGACGACGGCGTGCGCGCTGCTGGTTGCGTTGGACGTTGGCCGCGACCCCGAAGAGCCATAGCCGGACCTCGCGCGGGTCCTGGGGGATCCGCTCGCGTCGTCTCCACGCGGTCAGCAGCGTGTCGTTGAGGGCGTCGGCCGCGTCCTCGGGGTCGGCGAGGCGCCGCAGCAGGTAGCGGTGCAGGTCGGGTGCGTTGTCGGCCAGCATCCGCTCGAGCGGGTCAGTCACCGGTGATCGCCAACTCGTAGTCGTCGCACTTCGTCTCGGTTTCCATGGAGAAGCCTCGGCCAGGCAGCCCCTGGGCGCGAACTTCGGCACGGACGGCGTCGAAGACCGCGTTGGTCAGCGCCGCGGACTCCACCATGTCGAGGCTGTCGGTGATGTAGAAGAAGTCGGGTCGCTCACCCGGCCCCTCCCACGTGGAATCGGCGTACTCCTGGTTGAGACGGGCGACCTCCTCGGAGATGTCCAGGGACGCGATATCCAGCGAGGACAGTGCGACTTGGGCCGCGGCCAGCGAGGCCGGCGACGAACGCTGCCCGTCGGGCACGATGCGGTACGTCGCGTAGCAGTGATCGCCGTTGCTCACCGTCTGGGTGTGCTGGACCGGATCGCCCGGCTCCAGGAAGGGCAGTCCCACGGTCGCCGCAGCACCGGCACCAGCCACGAGCACCGCCCCCGTCGCAACGCCGGCCACCGCGAGCCGGCGCGGCCAGCGCCGTGCGGCAGCGGGCGCCGACGCTGTCGCGCAGGCGTCACAGCGGGGATCGTGCTCGATCCCGGGCAGCGAGTCGCGCAGCAGGGTGTCGAGGGTCTGGTCGTCGATCATGTCCCGTCCTCACATGGTGGAGTCAGTCTCACCCCTACATGTCCGGACGGGACCCCGGCGTCCTCCAGAGATCCGCTCAGCCACACCGAATGCCCCTC
The DNA here is from genome assembly GCA_964551905.1 of uncultured Nocardioides sp. GTDB lineage: Bacteria > Actinomycetota > Actinomycetes > Propionibacteriales > Nocardioidaceae > Nocardioides. The sequence goes on from CAZKEZ010000050.1 coordinate 4,561, forward strand.
GGGACGTCATACGGACGGAGCCAACGGATACCCCCTCCGTATGACGTCCGGCCGGCCGCCGGGGCATCGCCACCTCGGCGCGCGTGCCGTAGCCTCGGTGCCAGGGCCCGACGGAGGGAGCCGACCGTGACCACGACGCCGACCAACCTGCTGGAGGAGCTCGAGCCGACGGTGGCCGAGAACCTCGACCGGCACCTCTCGATGACCCAGGAGTGGCACCCCCACGACTACATCCCGTGGAGCCAGGGCCGAGACTTCGCGTTCCTGGGCGGCGAGGACTGGGAGCCGGAGCAGTCGCAGCTGTCCGAGACGGCCAAGGCCGCGATGTTCACCAACCTGCTCACCGAGGACAACCTGCCGTCCTACCACCGCGAGATCGCCACCCGCTTCGGCCGGGACGGGGCCTGGGGCACCTGGGTCGGGCGGTGGACGGCGGAGGAGAACCGGCACGGCATCGTGATGCGCGACTACCTGGTCGTGACCCGCGGGGTCGACCCGGTCGAGCTGGAGCGGGCCCGGATGGACTACATGACCTCCGGCTACGACTCCGGCGACAAGACCGCGCTGGAGGCGGTGGCCTACGTGTCCTTCCAGGAGCTGGCGACCCGGGTCTCGCACCGCAACACCGGCAAGGTCACCGGCGACCCGATCGCCGACCGGATGCTCGCCCGGATCTCCAAGGACGAGAACCTCCACATGGTCTTCTACCGCAACATCGTGGCCGCGGCGCTGGAGATCGCGCCCGACGCGACGATGCGCGCGATCGCCGACGAGGTGATCGGCTTCGAGATGCCCGGCGCCACGATGGCCGGCTTCCGCCGCAACTCGATGATCATCGCCAAGGCCGGCATCTACGACCTGCGGCTGCACCACGACGACGTGATCATGCCGGTGCTGCGGCACTGGGACGTCTTCGACCGCACCGACCTCGGCCCCGAGGGCGAGCAGGCCCGCGAGGAGCTCGGCGCCTTCCTCGCCGCGCTCGACCAGCAGGCGACCAGATTCGTGGACCGGCGGGCGGAGGCCCGGGCGCGCGAGGCCGCCAAGAGCGACGGCGCCCTCCAGGACATCGCGACCTGAGCCTCACACCACCGAGATGAGCAGAGCACTGGCCGACGACGAGCTGGACGCGTTCCTCGCCCGGGCCGAGGAGGCCGCGGGCGCCTACGTGCGCGGCGACATGGAGCGCTATCTGCAGCTCGTCCACCACGCCGAGCAGTCACCCTGCTGGCGCCGTACGGCGGTCCTGCCGGCCGGCACCACGACCGGTCCGACACCGTGCGCGCATCTGCTGGGTTCATCCAGGACGGCGAGGCACGCCTCGAGCACGTGGAGACCCACGCGTGGGGCGACACCGTGGTGGTGGCGATGATCGAGCGGCAGCACGGTCGAGTCGATGGGCGGCCGGACCAGGGGCTGTCGCTGCGGGTCACCCACGTCTACCGCCGCAAGGACGACGACTGGCTGCTGGTGCACCGGCAAGCCGATCCGCTGGTCGACACCATGTCCCCGGACACCCTGCAGGCACTGATGCGCCGCTGAGAGCGAGGCCCGTCGCTCAGGACGTTCGGGCACGGACGAGGGCGACGTCCAGCCACCGGGCCAACGACTCGATCTCGGCGTCGACGGCGTCGCGCATCGCTCGCGTGAAGGGCTCGTCCTCGTGCACGGCGTGCACGACCAGCTCGCCAGCCGCGCGGTCGGTGCGGGCGTCGAGCTTGCCGACCAGCCGGTCGCCGTACAGCACGGGCAGGGCGAAGTAGCCCCATCTCCGCTTCGCGGCGGGCTTGTACATCTCCAGCTGGTAGTCGAAGCCGAAGAGCTCCGCTATCCGCTTGCGGTCGGAGACCAGCCGGTCGAACGGCGACAGCAGGGCGGCCCGACCACGGAAGTCGCCCGAGCGCACGTCCGCGAGCGTCTCGGGATCCACCCGCCATCGACCGCGGACGCCCTCGACGGTCGCCGCCTCCCCGGCAGTCCCGGCACCGAACGAGTCGACGCCGGTCCACGTGGTCCTGCTCCGCGCGATGCCCAGCGCCCGCAGCCGCCGCCGGTCGCGCTCGACCAGCGCCTCCTCCAGGGGCACGGGCGGCTCGTCGGGGTAGACCCGGGCGGCCAGATCCCACAGCCTCTCCCGCCCCTCGTGGCCGGCGACCGCCACCTCGCCGCGCCCGGCCAGCTGCCCCAGCAGCATCAGCACGTTGCGCTGGTTGTTCCAGCCGCTGGAGCGCCACGGTCGCTCGCAGGTGTCGGGCAGGGCGGAGGCGGGCAGCGGCCCGTCCTGGCGCAGCCGTTCGAGCACGTCGCGCCGACAGCCCTCGTTGGCTCGCACCCACTCCCGCAGCTCCTCGTGCCAGTCACGGGGCTCACCGACCGCCGGCCAGTGCGCCATCTCGTCGGTGTAGAGCACCAGGTCCTCGGCCGGCCGCAGCCCCCCGTCGACCTCGACCAGCTGCTGCCGCTCCAGGGCGTCGACCAGGTCTGCCGGGTCGTGACCCGCGCCCAGCCGCGTCCACAGCACCAGGTCGCCGCTCGCCGCGACCGCGGCGGTCGGCTCGGTCGGGAGGAAGGTCAGGTGGCGCGCGACCTCCATCAGGTCGTCCGGTCGCTCGGCGGTCAGCAGGGCCGCGTGCACGGCGACCCGCCTGGCCTCCTCCACACTCAACAGCACGACGTCGAGCCTAGGTCCCTCCCTTCGGGCGTATGGCGATGCCGGCCCGCGCGCCATGTTGGACCGATGAGCAACGACACCAAGACCGTCGCCATCCTGGTCGCCGCCGAAGGCATCGAGCGGGTCGAGCTGACCGAGCCGCGCCAGGCCCTCGACGACGCCGGGTTCACCACGCACGTGGTCAGCCCCGAGGCCGGCGAGGTTCAGACCTTCGACCATCTCGACCGGGCGGAGACGATCGCCGTCGACAAGGCGGTCGCCGACATCTCCCTGGAGGAGTACGACGCTCTTCTGCTGCCCGGCGGCGTGGCCAACCCCGACGCTCTGCGCACCGACGAGGCCGCGGTCGGCCTGGTCCGCGACTTCGTCGCCAGCGGCAAGCCCGTGGCGGCCATCTGCCACGCGCCCTGGACCCTGGTCGAGGCGGGTGTCCTCGACGGCCGTCGGCTCACCTCGTGGCCGAGCCTGCGGACCGACATCCGCAATGCCGGGGGCGAGTGGGTCGACGAGGCGGTCGTGGTCGACGGCAACCTGATCACCAGCCGCAACCCCGGCGACATCCCCACCTTCAACGACGCCCTGGTCGAGGCGCTCCACCACGGGGCGGCCGCGGGAGGCTGAGCCCCCGGGACGTCATCATCCCCGTGCGTGATCGCGCACGGTGGTGATGACGTCCGCGCAGGCGCTGCGCGGGGCGCCCGAATGGCTGTCCACAGGCCGCGGCGGCGGCGTCCCATTCCGGCTCGCCAGGGCCCAGGGTGGCTCCCATGGTCACCAGCCCGCGAGTCCGCCGACGGGCGGTCGCACGGGCGCAACGACGTGGACAGGCCCAGACCCTGGCGCTCGAGACGCACGGGATCGTGCGCCGGCGCGACCTCTACGCCATGGGGTTCACCCGTTGGGAGATACGCGCCAACGTCAAGGCCGGCCGCTGGCAGAGAGTCGGCACCCAGAGCGTCTGCGTCCACACCGGTCCGCTCGAGCGCGAGGCCCGGTGGGTCGCGGCGCTCAACGAGGCGGGCCCGAGGTCCGCGCTGGACGGGGAGACGGCCCTGATCGCGGCGGGTCTGCGCAGCTACGAGTCCCCGGTCATCCGGGTGTCGGTGCCCCGAGGGGCGAAGGTACGACGCTTCGCCCGGACCCGGATCCGCCAGACCCGCCGCTGGAGCGCCGATGACGTGGTCACCGAGGGAGGCGTGCGACGCACCGGCGTGGGCGTGGCAGCGGTGCGAGCCGCTCTGTGGGCCGTCTCGGATCGCCAGGCGACGCTGCTGCTCACCCTGCCGGTGCAGCAGGGGCTCGTACGAGCCGAGGACCTGGGTCGCGAGGCGTTGCGCGTACGACGCGACAAGCGCCGCCGGCTTCTGCACGAGGTGATCGACGAGCTGCTCGGCGGGGCCCGGTCGATCGGTGAGATCGACTTCGCACGGGAGTGTCGCCGCCGAGGTCTGCCGACGCCCACGCGCCAGCAGCTGCGACGCGGCCGGAACGGTCGCTACTACCTCGATGTCTGGTGGCGCGACTACCGGCTCGTCGTCGAGATCGACGGGATCCAGCACGCGCGAGCCGACCACGTGGTCCCCGACGCGCTGCGCCAGAACGACCTGACCCTCCAAGGGGACCGAGTCCTGCGCCTCCCGGTCCTGGGACTGCGTGTCGCGCCCGACGAGTTCTTCGACCAGGTCGAGGCCGGCCTGGTCGCGGGCGGTTGGACGGGACGGTGCCCGGCGTCCTGAGCGGACGTCATCATCCCCGTGCGTGATCGCGCACGGGGATGATGACGTCCGGCGAAGGATCCCTCAGGGGGTGACGGTGACGTCGGCGTGGATGAAGTAGTGGTCGGAGATGCCCGCCAGCGACGCGCCGTCCTGCACGTAGCCGGAGAAGGCCACCCCGCCGCCGCCCATGATCCAGTCGATCCGCAGGGGTCCCGGCGGCAGGCTGCAGCCGCCCGCGCCCGAGCCGCCGTTGGCGGCGACCATGCCGGCGCCGGTCGCGACCTTGCAGAACCACTCCTCCTTCTCGTTCATGTCGCCGGTGACCAGCACGGGGTGGCCGGTGGCCTTGAGGCGGTTGAACAGGGCGATCTCGGCGGCCGTCGCGGAGTCGCGGTCGGCCTCCTGCCCGAGCGGGGAGTTGTGGATCGTGACCACCCAGAAGCGGCCCTTGGTCTCGCGGTTCTCCAGCAGCACGTAGGGGATCGGCCGGGACTGGTGGGCGAAGCGGGTGCTGATCCAGCCGGTGTCGACCAGCTCGAACAGCGAGGTCCGGTAGGCGATCTGCAGCCGGACGCCGTTGTTGCCCAGCCCGCGACCCGGCCAGATGCCGAACCCGGTCAGCCGCCCGGCGAGCACGTTGAGCTGGTCGTCCTGCACCTCCTGCAGCCCCAGCAGGTCGACCCCGCGCGAGGCGAACATCCCCACCGCACGGCTGGTGCGCACCACGCCGGGGGCGAAGCGTTTGCTGCCACGGGTGTGCTGGCTGCCCAGCACGTTGAGGGAGCCGATCCGGAAGGTGAACGGCGAGGACGGCGGCGGCTTGCGCTCCAGCGCCGCGGGCTTGGCCAGCACCGTGTAGGCGGGCAGGTCCTTGCGGGTCTCGGCGACCCGGGCCTGGGCCAGCCGGCGCTGGGCCGAGCGGCTGACGGCCACGGCGGCCACCGTGCGCCCGGCGGTCGCCGCCGGGTCGAGGTCGGCGCTGGCCAGAGCCGGCGCTGCCGCCGTCGTGTACGACGCCACGTCACGCACCACGGGCGCCCCGGTCGCCACCATCCCCACCGCCACCGCGGCGGCCGTCGCCGCCGTGGCGGCGAGCAGCATCAGGGGCGGGCGGGGCACCGAACGAGAGTAGACGACGCGCCGAGGGCCCGTCTCATCGTCGGGACTACTCGCCGGACTCGTCGAAGACCCCTGCCTCCTTGGCCGCCTGGGTCTTGCGCAGCTGCCGGGTGAAGGAGAACAGCAGCGCGATCGTGGCCAGCACCAGCAGCACGATGACCAGCGCCCCCCAGCCCCCGGCGACCACGTCGTCGTCCTCCGGGGTCGAGTCGGCCACCAGGACCAGGAGCGGAGCGAGGTAGGTGCTCATGGCTCCATGATGCCTGCGAACAGGTCGTCCTCCGGCAGGGAGGTCTCCACATGGCTCCGCACGAGCTCGAAGTCCTCGGTCGGCCAGATGTCGGCCTGGAGCTCCCGGGGGATGGCGAACCAGTGTCCGTCGGGGTCGATCTGGGTCGCATGGGCGAGCAGCGCCTGGTCGCGGACGCCGAAGTAGTCCGAGCACGGCACCCGGGTGGTGATCCGCGCGTCCCACTCCGGCTCGGGCTTCCACTCCTGGAGCCGCTCGCCCCACGGGGACTCCAGCCCGTGGGCGAGCATCGCCTCGTGCAGCGCCTGCATCCGGGGGCGGTTGAACGAGTGGTGGTAGTAGAGCTTGAGCGGCTGCCACGGCTCCCCGGCCTCCGGGTAGCGCTCCGGGTCCCCGGCGGCCTCGAAGGCGTGCAGCGACACCAGGTGGCACATCACGTGGTCGGGGTGGGGGTAGCCGCCGCGCTCGTCGTACGTCGTCACCACGTGCGGCCGCTGCGCCCGGATCAGCGCCACCAGCCGCCCGGCCGCCTCCTCCACGGGCACCAGCGCGAAGCAGCCCTCCGGCAGCGGGGGCTTCGGGTCGCCCTCGGGCCAGCCGGAGTCGACGAAGCCGAGCCAGTCCTGACGCACGCCGAGGATGTCGCGGGCCCGCTCCATCTCCTGGCGGCGCACCTCGCTGATGTTCTCCAGGATCTCGGGCCGGTCCATCTTGGGGTTGAGGATCGACCCCCGCTCCCCACCCGTGCAGGTCACCACGTGCACGTCGACGCCCTCGGCGACGTAGCGCGCCGTCGAGGCAGCTCCCTTGCTCGACTCGTCGTCGGGGTGGGCGTGGACGTGCATCAGCCGCAGGCCGGCGCGGCGGGGGTCGGGCATGCGAGGAAGTCTAGGGACCGAGCGCCGGCCGTCTGCGGGGCAGGTGCGACCATGGGGCGGTGAGCACGACGCACGAGACCGACGCGCTCCGCGAGCGGTACGGCGCTCCGCGGCCGGGTCGTCGTCGCGCCCTGATCGTGGGCGTGGTCGTCCTGGCCCTGGTCTCCGGCGGCTGGCTGGTGTGGGCGGGCCTGTTCCACGCCACGCCTCCGGTGGCCTCCGAGCTGGTCGGCTTCGAGGTGATCGACGACCACACGGCGAGCGCCGTCGTCGACGTGGACCTCGAGGACGGTGTCGAGGCGCGCTGTGTGCTGCAGGCGCTGGCCGAGGACCACACCCCCGTCGGCGACTACGCCTGGGCGCCCACCGACGGGCGCAACCGGGTCGAGCTGCGCACCGAGCGGCGGGCCACCGCGGTCAGCCTGGTCGGGTGCACCGCCCCGGGTCAGCCGCGTCCTCGCTGAGGAGTTGCTACAGTGGACGATCACGTCTCGCCGCCCAGCTCCCCCTCGGGGATCGAAACCTGACGCGTCGAGCAGGCCGAGACAGATCGCGGTGACCCGAGTACGCCGTACTCCCCTCAGGTATAGGAGCACACCCCCATGACGCAGATCGGACAGGACGCCGTCTGGCTGACCCAGGAGCGCTACGACCAGCTCAAGGCCGAGCTCGAGCACCTGCAGGGCCCGGGGCGCCAGGAGATCATCGAGCGGATCAGCTCCGCCCGCGACGAGGGCGACCTGAAGGAGAACGGCGGCTACCACGCCGCCAAGGACGAGCAGGGCAAGCTCGAGCTGCGGATCCGGCAGCTCGAGGACCTGCTGCGCCGCGCCGAGATCGGCGAGACCCCTCCGGACGACGGGGTGGTCGAGCCGGGCATGAAGGTCACGATCCGCTTCCAGGGCGACGACGACACCGAGACCTACCTGCTGGCCACCAAGGAGATGGAGGACGGCACCATCGCCGCCCTGTCCCCCCAGTCGCCGATGGGCGCCGCCCTGCTGGGCAAGAAGCGCGGCGACTCGGTCACCTACGACGCCCCCAACGGCAAGCAGCTCAGCGTCGAGATCGTCGACGCGGTCCCCTACACCGGCTGACCGCCCCACCACACCGATTCGTCTGCGAGTCGCCCGCGTGGACGACACGGTAGGGCGCAGACGAATCGGGGTGGGCGGGCGGGTCAGACCGGGCGCGCGGTGTCGATCCGGTAGCCGCGCGCCACGAGCGTCTCGCGCAGCAGCTGGGCGTGGTCGGAGCCGCGGGTCTCCAGCTGCAGGTCGACGTCGACCTCGTGCAGGCCGAGCTCGGGCGAGATGCGCTCGTGGGCGACCTCGATCACGTTGGCGCCGAGGGCGCTGACGTCGGTCAGCAGCCCGGCGAGTCCGCCCGGCAGGTCCGAGATGGCGACCCGCAGGAAGAGATAGCGCTCCGCGGCGGCCATGCCGTGCCGGATCACCTTGCCCAGCAGCAGCGGGTCGATGTTGCCGCCGGACAGCACGACGACGGCGGGCGTGGGGTAGGCCTCCGGCGCGTCCATCATCGCCGCGACCGCGGCCGCCCCGGCGGGCTCGACGATCAGCTTGGCCCGCTCGGCGACGGTGAGCACCGCCCGGGACAGCGACTCCTCGGTGACGGTGACCACGTCGTCGACGTGCTCGCGCACGGCGGCGAAGGTGACGTCGCCGGGCCGGCCGACCGCGATGCCGTCGGCCATCGTGGCCATCTGCTCCAACTGCACCGGCTCGCCGCGCTCCAGCGAGACGGGGAACGCGGCCGCGGCCGCGGCCTGGACCCCGACGACACGGACGTCGGGTCGCTGGCTCTTGACCGCGATCGCGATGCCGGCGAGCAGCCCGCCCCCGCCCGTGGGCACCAGGATGGTGCGCGCCTCGGGCACCTGCTCCAGGATCTCCAGGCCGCAGGTGCCCTGGCCGGCCACGATGTCCTCGTGGTCGAACGGGGAGATGAAGACGGCCCCGGTCTCCTCGGCGAACGCCCGCGCGGCCACGATCGCCTGGTCGAGGTACTGCCCGTGGAAGCGGACGTCGGCGCCGTACCCGACGGTCGCGTTGATCTTGGGGATCGGCGCGCCCTCCGGCATGAAGACGGTGGCCCGGATGCCGAGCAGCTGCGCGGAGAGGGCGACTCCCTGGGCATGGTTGCCGGCGCTGGCCGCGACCACGCCGGCGGCCCGCTCGGCGTCGGAGAGCCGAGCGATCCGCACGTAGGCGCCGCGCGGCTTGAACGACCCGGTGCGCTGGAGGTTCTCGCACTTGAAGCGCACCACGCCGCCGGCGCGCTCGGAGAGCCAGCGCGCCCCTTGGACGGGGGTATAGGTCGCGACGCCCTCGAGCAGCTCGCGGGCGGCGTACACGTCGTCCAGGGTGACGCTCACTCCGGCTCCTCTCCCGGCTCGACGGGATCCGCGCCCAGCTCCTCCAGATCCTCCTCGAGCTCCTCCTCCGGATCGTCCCCTACCTCGGTGAAGCCCGCCAGATGCTCCACCACCGCATTCAGGGCGGCGGCGAGGGGTACGGCGATCAGCGCGCCGGCGATGCCGGCGACCAGGACGCCGCAGGCGATGGCCACGATCACGCCGAGCGGGTGCACCGAGACCCACCGCCCCATCAGGAAGGGCTGGAGCACGTGGCCCTCGATCTGCTGGACCAGGATCACCCCGCCCAGCATCAGCAGCGCCGTGAACGGTCCCTGGTCGACCAGGGCGACGAGCACCGCCACCGTGCCGGCGATGGTGGCGCCGATCATCGGCACGAAGGCGCCGAGGAAGACCAGCACCCCGATCGCGGCCACGAACGGGACCCCGAGCACGGCCGCCACGATCATGATCCCGATCGCGTCCACGAGCGCGACGATCACCGTCGCCCGCACGAACTGGGTGAGCGAGATCCAGGCCACGCGGCCCGAGCTGTCCACCCGCTCCCGGGCCGCCCGCGGGGCGATCCGGACCAGCCAGGCCCAGATGCGCGAGCCGTCGGCGAGGAAGAAGAAGGTGGAGAAGAGCACGATGAAGAAGCCGGCGACGACGTGGCCCACCGCCGCGCCGACCTCGGTCACCTGCCCCAGCGCGTCGTTGTTGCGCGACCACTCGGCGATGGCGTCCTGGGCCTGGTCGAGGTACTGGTCGAACTGGGAGTCGGTGATGCCGAGCGGACCGCTGCGCAGCCAGTCGCGGATCCGGCCGATCCCCTCGGCCACCTCCCCGGCGAGGTCGCTGGCCCCCGAGGCGACCTGCTGGCCGACGAAGGTGAGCAGCAGCGAGACCGCGACCAGGCCGGCCACGATGATCAGCCCCGCGGAGATCCCCCGCGGCACTCCCCTCCGGTGCATCCAGTGGGCCAGCGGGGCGACCAGCGCGCTGATCAGCAGCGCCACGATGATGGGCAGCACGACGACCGCGAAGTAGGCGAGCGTCTTGAGGATGACCAGCCCCGCGGCGACGATGACCAGGAAGCGCCAGGACCAGGCGGCCGCCAGGTCGTAGCCCCACGGCACCTGGGCGGGCCGGAAGTTGGACAGGCCGGAGGTGATCGGCTCCGGCTCCGGAGCCCGCTCGGCGCGCAGCTGCGCCCACTGCTGGGCCCACTGCTCCCGGAGCCGGTGCGGCGCGCTGCCGCCCTCCTCCTCGTCCATCAGGAGCGACCCAGCGCGCGGTCGAGGTCGGCCAGCAGGTCCTCGGCGGTCTCGATGCCGACCGAAAGCCGGATCAGGTCGGCCGGGACCTCCAGATCGGTGCCGGCGACCGACGCGTGCGTCATCCGCCCAGGATGCTCGATCAGGCTCTCCACGCCGCCGAGCGACTCGCCGAGGGTGAAGACCTCGGCCCGCGCACACACCTCCAGCGCCCGCTGCTCGCCGCCGGCGACCCGGAAGGAGACGATGCCCCCGAAGCGGCGCATCTGTCGCCGCGCCACCTCGTGACCGGGGTGGGCGGGAAGGCCGGGGTAGACGACCTCGAGCACGGCCGGGTGGGAGTCCAGGAAGCCGGCGACCGCCTCGGCGTTGTCGCAGTGCCGCTCCATCCGCACCGCGAGCGTCTTGAGGCCGCGGTGGGTCAGGAAGGCGTCGAACGGGCCGGCCACCGCTCCCATCGAGTTCTGGTGGAAGGCCAGCTGCTCGGCCAGCGCCAGGTCGCGCACCACGAGTGCACCTCCGACCACGTCGGAGTGGCCGCCGACGTACTTGGTGGTCGAGTGGACCACGACGTCGGCGCCGAGGGTCAGCGGCTGCTGGAGGTACGGCGAGGCGAAGGTGTTGTCGACCACCAGCAGCACACCCGCGTCGTGGGCGAGCGCGGCCAGCGCCTCGAGGTCGCCGATGTTGAGCAGCGGGTTGGTGGGCGTCTCCACCCACAGCAGCCGGGTCCGGCCCGGCCGGATCGCGGCCCGCACCGCGTCCAGGTCGCTCGCGGCGGCCGGGGTGTGCTCGAGCCCCCAGCGCGTGGCCACCTTGTCGACCAGGCGGAAGGTGCCGCCGTACGCGTCGTCCGGCAAGACGATGTGGTCGCCCGGCGAGCACAGCGCCCGGAGCAGGGTGTCCTCGGCGGCCAGCCCGGAGGCGAAGGCGAAGCCTCGCTCCCCCTCCTCCACCGCGGCCAGCGCGCCCTCCAGGGCGGTGCGGGTCGGGTTGGCGGAGCGGCTGTACTCGTAGCCGCCCCGCAACCCGCCCACGCCGTCCTGCTTGTAGGTCGAGGTCGCGAAGATCGGCGGGATCACCGCACCCGTGGTCGGGTCCGGCTCGTAGCCCGCATGGATCGCCCGCGTCTCGAAGCCCGACTTGTGACGGTGCTGCTGTTCGCTCACCGCCCGAGCCTAAGCCCGGATGGCTAGTGCGCGAGCCCCTGGCCCGGGGCCTTGAAGTCGCCGCCCTTGACCGCGACGCTCTGCGCGAGCACCGCCACGGGCCGCGCCGCCCAGGTGCCGAGCATGAAGCCCTGCCCGGCGGCGGCGGTGAACCCGAAGACCCCGGCGCCGAACGGCGTGCTGCCGAGGCCGCCGCCGCTGTTCAGCGTTCCGCGGTTGGCGCCCATGTTGCTGACCAGGGTCTCGAACACGCACAGGTGGCCGGGCTCGGCGTTCGGTGCCGCGGCGGTGCCGGAGCAGCCGGCCGGGACCGGCGAGCCGAACGTGATGTAGTGCGCCACCGGCGCCGCCGAGAAGGTCACGCCGAACGAGATTCCCCCGCCGCTGATCAGCGTGCTCGCCCCGCCGTTGCCGCCGGCGAAGTAGGTGCCCCGGTAGAGCTTCTGCTGGGGTGCGTACCTCGCGTCCGACTCCGACTTGGAGTACGACGACCCCGTGGCGGCGTACCTCGCGTCCGACTCGGACTTGCTGTAGCCCCAGCCCTTGGCCTCGAACCGCGCGTCCGCGGCGGCCTTCTGGTAGTAGCGCTGGTCGGCCTTGGGGCGGATCTCCTTCTTCCAGACCTTGCCCCAGTTGTGGTCCGGCTTGGCCTGGGCCGGCGCGGCGACCGTGGCGGCCCCCACCGCCACGGTCAACCCCAGCACCACGGCGACTCCGGCTCGACGTCCTGCGCTCGTGCGTCCCATCTTCACTGTGTCTCCCCCATGTCGGGGGGGCGCCCCGATAACGCCCCCTCGGAGAACACAGGAGTCCCGAGCGCGGCTCCTGATACACCGAGGCGCTTGCCCGGGCGACGACAATGGGTCCATGAGCTTCTGGCGTCCCAAGCTGATGACCGTGGTCTCCGCCGAGGAGGCCCTGCCCGGCCGCGCCGAGCCCCCCTCGCGGCTCGCCGAGCGGCACCTGGTGCTCGACGCGCCGCTGGTCACCGACGAGGTGCCCGACGGGCTGGAGGTGGCCGTCTTCGGGCTGGGCTGCTTCTGGGGCGCCGAGGAGATCTACTGGCAATTGCCGGGCGTGTGGTCGACCTCGGTGGGCTACGCCGGTGGCCACACCGCCCATCCGTCGTACGAGGAGGTGTGCTCGGGCATGACCGGCCACACCGAGGCCGTGCGCGTCGTCTTCGACCCCGCGGTGGTGGCCTACGCCGACCTGGTCAAGCGCTTCTTCGAGGTGCACGACCCGACGCAGGGCATGCGGCAGGGCAACGACGTCGGCACCCAGTACCGCTCGGCCGTCTACTGGACCACCCCCGAGCAGGAGCAGGTCGCCCGCGACCTGGCCGGGGCCTACGGCGAGGAGCTCGCCCGCCGCGGACTCGGGGCCGTCACCACCGAGATCGCGCCGCTGTCCAAGGCGGGGTACTTCTACGCCGAGGACTACCACCAGCAGTACCTCGTCAAGCACCCGAACGGCTACCGCTGCCACGCCTCGACCG
>CAZKEZ010000051.1:0-16997 GCA_964551905.1 uncultured Nocardioides sp.
TCGGGACCGGCCTGACCCGCCTCCCGCCGCGCATGTCGGCGGCCCTCGCCACTAGCGGCGACGGGACCCAGCAGGTGTTCGTGGCCGAACATCCCGACCGTCCGGTGGGCCTGGCTCGCTGGGTGAGCCGCGGCGCTCGTCCCGGAACCGCGGAGGTGGCACTCGAGGTCGTCGACCACTGGCAGGGCCGCGGGATCGGACGCCGGCTGATGGCCGCCGTGGCCAGGGACGCGGTGGCGGCGGGCATCACGACGCTGTTGGCGTACGTCGGGCCCGAGAACGCGAGGGTGCTGCAGTGGCTGCACCGGCTCGGCGCCCGGATGCCCGACGAGGTCGGTGGCGCCTATCGGCTGTCGGCAGTGACCGTGGCCGTCTGCGCGTCGCGGGAGCTGTCCGTGGGCTGTGGTTGCATGGGCGAGTGCAGGTCCACGTGCTCGGACCCCTCCGAGCCAGGCTCGATGGTGCCCACCCCCAGGCTCTCCGCGGAGAACGTCCGCGCGACGTCCTCGCCGTGCTCGCCCTCCGGCGCGGCCGTCCCGTCCCCGCCGAGGTCCTCCTGGAGCTGGTGTGGGCCGATGCTGCCGCCGCGCTGACGCCGGCCGCGGTGCACACCGTGGTGGCCCGGCTGCGCCGACAGCTCGGCGACGAGGTGGTCATCACCTCCGATGCCGGCTACCTCCTGCCCTCGACGGTGAGCCTGGACGCAGACCGCTTCACCGAGCTCGCCGTGGCCGTGCACGAGCACGGCGCCGACGAGGACTGGCCGACCCGGGCCGCTCGCTGCCGGGAGGCGCTGGCGTTGTGGGCCGGCCCGACGGCGTACGACGGCGTCCGCGACGAGCTGGTGCGACCGGAGCGGGTTCGCCTCGACGAGCTGCACCGCCGGGTGCGGGCCGACCTCGCCGAGTACCTGCTCTCACCCACCACCACGACGGCGGACGTCTCCGAGGCGCTGCTCCTGGCACAGACCCTGCTGGAGGCGAACCCGCTCGACGAGAGTGCGGCCGTGCTGGCGATGCGCGCTCTCTACCGGCTGCACCGCCAGGGGGAGGCCCTGGAGCTCTTCGAGGAGCTGCGGCTGCGGCTCCGCGACGAGCTGGGCGTGGGTCCGGGCGCCGCCGCCGTGGACACCCACGCCCGCGTGCTGGCCCAGGACGGGGAGCTGGAGGGCCGGCCGGCTCCCGTCGTGCACCCGGGTCGTCGGCTGCCGGTGCCCACCTCACCCACGATCGGGCGCCAGGCGGAGCTGGGCACGGTCATCGACGCCTGGCGAGACGGTCATCGGCTGATCACCGTCGTCGGACCCGGCGGGGTCGGGAAGTCGCGACTGGTGGCCGACCTCGGGGCGGCGCTGCAGCCGGACCACGACGTGGTGCACGTGACGCTCTCGAGCCACGCGGGCCTCGATGCTCAGGACCTCGCCGCTGGGCTGGCGGTGACCACGGGCGTCCCGCTGGCCGAGGAGGATGCCGTCGCCGGGCTGGTCCGCGCCCTGCGCACGGCCGACCTGACCGTCCTGGTCGACGAGGCGGAGTGGGTGATCGGCGCGGCAGCCGAGGTGGCGCGTGCCGTGCTGGCCGACTGTCCCGGCGTCCGGCTGGTGGTGGCCTCGCGGCTGCCGCTGGAGGCGGTGGGGGAGAGGCTCATCACGCTGGCTCCGCTCGCCGTTCCTCCGGTGGGCGCGGATCCGGTCCTCATCCGGGCCTCCCCGGCGGTGCAACTGCTGGTAGAGCGGCTGACCGACCGTGGTGCCTCGCCCAGCGGACCCGTGGCGAGCTGGGGACCGGCGGAGCTCGACATGCTGGCCGAGGTCACCCGACGCGTCGACGGACTCCCACTCGCCCTGGAGCTGGTCGCCGGCCGGGCCGCACTCGTCCCGCTCACGGAGCTCCTCGACCTGGTGGCGAGGCCGCTGGAGCTCGAGTCGGACGAGGTCGGCCGGGATCCCCGGCAGCAGTCGCTGCGCCGGACCCTGTCGTGGAGCCTGGAGCGCCTCGACGGCACCGCCCACGACGCCCTGGCTCGACTGTCGACGTTCGTGGGCCCGTTCTCGTTGCCAGCCGCCCGGGGGGTCGCGGGCAGCGACGGCCCCGACGTCGCGATCGCCGTCCGGACGCTGGTGGCGGCCCACCTCCTCGAGATCGACCGGAGCGCCGGGGGCCTGTCCTTCCGGATGCTCCGCACCGTGCGCGAGCTCGCCCGCGAGCGTCTCGAGGAGTCGGGCCTGGCAGCGAGGGTGCGGAGCCGACACCAGCAGTGGTTCGCCGGGCGGTGGCGGGACGCGCCGTTGTCCGACGAGCTCATCGAGCACGTCGGCCGCACCTACGATGACCAGTTGGAGGCGCTCGCCGGGCTCCTCGACGCCGGCGACGTCGACGCGGCGGCCGACGTGGCCCTCGCGCTGTGCCGACGCTGGCTGTTCGTGGAGACCCCCGGCCCCGGACTGCGCTGGACCTCGTCCCTGCTGGCCCGCACCGACCTGACGGGCTGCCAGCGGGCCAGGATCCACGTCGCTCGCGCGGCCTTCCAGCAGCGGCTGGACTGGACCGAGGGCGAGCGCTCCTGGATCGAGGCCGCCCTGGCCGACGATCCCGACTGGACCTGCCAGCTGGAGCTGCTGACCGCCATCACCGCCTACGTCACCGGCGACACCGAGGCGGCGGTGGCCGGGCTCGAACGGGCCCGGTCCGTCGCCGAACGCGGTGCGGCGCACCAGCTCCCGGAGATCACCGCCACCCAGGCAGTGGTCGACGCCGCCCGCGGCCACCACGAGGCGGCCGCGGCGCTGGCGGGCGAGGCGCTGGCCCGCGTCGGATCGAGCGCCTCGGCGGTTCAGCTGCTGACCGTGCTGCCCAAGGTCGCGCTCGCGCTGCTCGATGCCGGCCGGCCGGGCGAGGCGTTGGGTCTGCTGACCCGGGCCGCCGAGGAGGCGTCGACCCGCTTCGGCATCAGCCCGACCGGCACCATCGCCGCGAACGCCGGTTGGAGCGCCCTGGCGATCGACGAGCCCGGGCTGGCCCTGGGTTGGTTCAGCCGGGCGCTCGTGGGGCCGCAGGCGTTCGTGATCCCGGCCGCCATCGGGGAGGCGGCCGTCGGCGCCGCAGCCGCCGCCGCCCGGCTGGGGCGACCGGGAGCCGCCGAGCTGTTGGGGCAGGGCGAGTGGCTGCTCGCCCAGGAGGGGTACGTGCTGCCGCCCTCGCTGGCCGACCACGTGTCCGCCACCCGACAGCGGGTCGGGGAGGTCACACCGCCGGCGGCCTGGAGCGCCGATCTGGCCGCCACCCGGATCGTGCAGCTGGTGGAGCCTGACGCTCTGGCCCCTGGCCTCACCGGCTGACGCCGACGGCTGCCTCCCGGCGGGCGTCCCCGGCGGCCTCCAGCCGGCCGTCGGGGAAGTGGTAGGCCGCGGACACCCCACCGAAGTACATGTGCGGCTCCGGGTACTCGTGGCCCTGGAGCCCACTCGCAACGACCGCCTCGGCGATGCCGGGGTCTCGCTCGTACTCGACCCGGAACTCGCCGTCGTCGCCGAGGCGGAGGTGGAGCCGAGGGTTCGCGATCGCGTGCTGAAGGTCCTCGTCGTGCAGACACCCCTGACCCAGCACCAGCATCAGGGCCGTGGTGATCCGGTCGGCGCCGGGGGAGCCGATCGCCAGCGACCGACCGTCGGCCGTGCGGCCCGTGGTGGGCGCCATGTTGGAGGCGAGGCGGGTCCCGGCCGGCGCGGCATGGAGGCCCAGGCGGTTCAGCTCGACCTCGCCCAGGGAGTTGTTGAGCAGAATGCCGGTGCCGGGGATCGCCATCCCGGCGCCGTACCCGCTGCTCATCGTGACCGCGCAGGCGTTCCCGTCCTCGTCGACCGCCGAGACGTGGGCGGTCGAGCTCGAGCCGCGCAGCGCCGCCAGCCCCCGCTCGCCGACGGCCTCGAGGAGGGCGCGACCGTCGGCCTCGAGATCCCGGGACAGGTCGTGCACCTCGGTGCGGTAGGCGAGGACCGCCCGCTGGATCTCGATGGCATCCGACCAGGTCCAGTCGCCGCGGCGGGCGAGCTCGGTGAGCATCACCGCGAGCATGGGTCCGCCCACCGCCGGCGGCGGGTTCGTGGCGATCGACCAGGCGCCGACCGACAGCGTGTGCGCGGGCCGGACCACGGGGCGGTACTCGTCGAGGTCCCGGGCGGTCACCAGCCCGCCCTGCGCCGCCATGTCGGCGGCCATCGCGCGGCCCACCGCCCCACCCCGGAACAGGTCCGGCCCGTCGATGGCCAGCTGCGCCAGGACGTCGGCCAGCAGGAGGTTGCGGGTGAGCTCACCCCCGGGCAGCAGGCTGCCGTCCGGTCGGGTGACCAGGGCGTGCGCCTCCGGGTCCTCGCCGAACAGCGAGTCGGCGGTGAAGGACAGGTAGCGCGCGGCGGCCGGGCTCATCGGGTAGCCCTCGCGCGTCGCGGCCGTGGCCGGAGCGAGCAGCCGCGCCCAGGGGAGCCGCGCGTAGCGCTCGTGCGCCAGGGCGAACGCCGGGACGATCCCGGGGGTGGCGACCGAGCCGTGGCCGGCGTACATCGTCACGCCACCGCCGTACGGCGTGACCACCTCGCGCAGCCCGGTGCCGAGCCGCGCGGGGTCCCCACCCCGGCCCGGCATCTCGACGTTCCCGTCGACCACCACCGGCTCACCGCCGGTCGGCCACACCGCCACGAACACCCCGCCGCCCAGACTCACCATCCCCGGCTCGGTCGCCAGCGCGACGAACGCGGCCGTCAGCGCGGCGTCGACGGCGTTGCCGCCCTCGGCCGCGGTGGCCAGCCCGGCCTCGAGCGCCTGACGGCCGGTCGCGGCCACGGCGATGTGAGACATGCGACTGAGTATTCCTCCTCATGCGGCAACCGATCGCCTCCGGTTAGCGTCCTACCTGCACGCGGGGGAATCGGCCACCGCTGGCCTACTCAGGAGGATCCACTCGGATGACCACACACACTCGGGCCTGGCGGCCCTGGGCGGCCGCGACCGCGGTCTCCGTCACCGCGCTCACGGGCGCACTGCTCGTCCCGTCCACGGCCGTGTCGGCGCCACCGGCGGAGGACTGCGCGGAGCCGTTCGCCGTGGCAGACCTCACCCCCGGCCAGGCGGTCACCGGACTCACCGTCCACCGGGGAACCGTGCCCGCCGGATTCACCGGCGAGGTGCTCGGGGTCCTCAACGACGGGATCGGGCCCGGGCTCGACATGGTGATGGTGCGGCTCACCTCGACCGAGATCGACCGAGTCGGCGGCATCTGGGCGGGCATGTCCGGCTCCCCGGTCTACGCCGCGGACGGCAAGCTGATCGGAGCGGTGGCCTACGGACTCTCGTGGGGACCGTCGCCGGTCGCGGGGGTCACCCCGTTCGAGGACATGGACGACTACCTGGCCAGCACCCCCGAGGACGTCCCAGTCCCGCGGGCAGTGGCGCGCAAGATCGCCGCGAAGACGGACCTCACCGTCGCCGAGGCTGCTCAGGGCTTCACCGAGCTGCCGATGTCGCTCGGCGTCTCCGGGGTGCGCCCGGCGCGGCTCGCCGCCGTGGCGGACAAGCCCTACCTGAGCAAGAGCGCTCGGGCCATGGGTGCCCCAGCGGCCGCGGGCGAGGGTCCCGGCGCGGAGACCATCGTCGCCGGCGGCAACCTGGCGTTCGGCGCGTCCTACGGCGACGTGACCATCGCCGCCACCGGCACGGCCACCTCGGTCTGCGGAGGGAAGGTCGTCGGCTTCGGACACCCCGCCACGTTCGGTGGACCCGTGAAGGCGGGCCTGCACCCGGCCGACGCCATCTACGTCCAGGAGGACTCGACCGGCGGCTCGTTCAAGGTCGCGAACATCGGGGCCCCCGTCGGCACCATCACCGATGACCGGCAGACGGGCGTGACCGGCATCTTCGGACCTCTGCCGGAGGAGTCCCCGGTCGTGTCGACGCTCACCTACGGCTCGCGGACGGGGAGCGGCGAGAGCTCTGTGGTGATGCCCGACTACGCCGCCAGCACCGTGTACTACCAGCTGGTCGGCGTCCACGACCGCGTCGTGGATGCGAAGAAGCCGGGGTCGGAGGACCAGTCCTGGACGATCATCGGCGAGGGACCGGGTGGGGAGTTCACCCTCGAGATGGGCGACCGGTTCGTGTCCAGCTACGACATCGGCGACACCGCGGCGTACTCGCTCGCGGACCTGGTGTGGGTGCTCTCCAACCTGCCCGGGGTCGAGGTGACGTCGGTGACCGTGGACGGCGACGTGATCGATGACGCCACAACCTGGCGGGTCGCCTCGATGGAGTACAAGGCGGGGGCGAAGTGGACGAAGGTGAAGCCGCGCAAGACGGTCCGCGCAGTGGCCGGCCGGCCGCTCAAGGTGCGCGCCGTCCTGACCGGCGACCTCGGCTCCACCACCGTGCCGATGACCGTGCCGATCCCGCGCAAGCTAGCCGGGGCTCGCGGCGTCCTCTCCCTCGAGGGCGGCGGCAGCCAGTACGTCGACTACTGGGAGATCTCGAGCCTGAAGGAGTTCATGAAGGTCGCACGCTCCGACGCCCGCAACGACGCCGTGGTGGCGACGGTGGCCACGGACACCGGGCGGCGTGGGTACTCCTCGACGGTCGAGTCCGCTCCCTCCGACAAGGTGGTCGAGGGGGGCAAGTGGTTCCGCCTGGTGGTGGGCCGCTGACCCGCTAGGAAGCCGACGCTCCGGGTGCATGGCACGCTGGAGCGGTGACGACCGATGCTCAGAACGTGCCCGAGGACCTGCGGTGGGTGAGCCTGACCAAGATCGGCGAGAACCGCTACCAGGCGACCAACCGGCGCGGGGGAGTGGTGCCGATCGGCCGGGGTGAAGATCTCGACTTCACCCCGGTCGAGCTGATGCTGGCGGCGCTGGCCGGCTGCGGCGCGGTCGACCTCGACCTGATCACCCGCAAGCGGGTGCCGGCCGAGACCTTCGAGATGAGGGTGGAGGGCCACAAGATCCGGGACGAGCACGGCAACCGCGTCGTGGACCTGACCGTCCTCGTGGACCTGCGGTTCCCCGACGGGGAGAGCGGCGATGCGGCCCGCGGCGTGCTGCCGCGGGCGATCGCCCAGGTCCGGGACCGGCTCTGCACGGTGAGCCGGACGCTCGCGGTCGGCGGCCCGGTCGAGTACGTCGAGCGCGACCTCAGTCCACGGTGACGCCGGTGATCGTGACCGGAGTGACGGGACTCCCGTCGCCCGGCCCGTTGCTGTCGTCCGACCCTTCCGCGGCGATCGTGGTCACCACCTCGAGCCCCGCGTCGTCCACGGTCCCGAACGCCGTGTAGTTCGGCGGCAGCTCCGTTGCGTCGTACACGATGAAGAACTGGGACCCGTTCGTGTTGGGGCCGGCGTTGGCCATCGCCAGGGTGCCAGCGCCGTAGGTCTCATCGCCGCTGAGCTCGTCGGCGAAGGAGTAGCCCGGCCCACCGGTGCCGGTGCCGGTGGGATCGCCGCACTGGAGGACGAAGATGCCCGCGGTGGTCAGCCGGTGACAGGGGGTGTCGTCGAAGAAGCCCTGCTCGGCGAGCGAGAGGAACGAGTGCACCGTGCAGGGCGCCGCCGCGGCGTCCAGCTCGACAGGTATGTCCCCCTGGTCGGTGGCGATGGTGGCCGCCACCGCTCCGGTGTACAGCGTGGTCGGCGCGGGCAGGTCGACCTTCTTGGCCGGGGCATACCCATCCGCGACGTACTCGCATGGGACCCCCGCTTCGGCCGCCGGGGCGTCGTCCTGGGCGACCTCGTCGGGCTCGTCGCTGCTGCAACCGGTCAGCACGACGGCAAGGGTGGCTGCCGTGCCGAGGACGAGACGGCGGAGGGTGTGGGACATGGGGGAGATGCTAGACGGGGGTCGTCGGCGTTCCGGGGCTACCCGTCGAGGTCGACGACCTCGAACTCCAGGAGCTCGGCACCGGTGGCCACCGGCTCGCGGCCCGCGCGCTCGTGCTGCTCGTCCGCGCGCTGGCTGCGCCAGGCCTCGAACGACGCCTCGTCGGCCCAGGTCGTCACGACGAAGTACCGCGACTCGCCCGCCGTGGGCCGCAGCAGCTGGAAGCCCTGGAAGCCGGGCGCGGAGTCGACGGCGCGCTTCCGGGCAGCGAACCGGCGCTCCAGCTCGGGGCCTGAGCCCTCGGGGACCTGCAGTGCGTTGATCTTGACGACGGTCACGCCTTCGGAGTCTACGGGCCGCTCACCGGGCACTGAGCGCCAGCATCGGGACGCTCAGCGGGGGCATCCCGGCGACGGCGGCCTCGGCGTCGCGGCGGGCCCGGTCGCGTCGGCCGGGGGAGAGGGAGGCCACGAACGGCGCCAGGTGCGCCATCCCCCAGCGCCAGTCCACGAGCTGCTCCGGTGTGCTGATTCCGGTCTCTACGTCGACCTGGGTGACCTCGACCTCGACGAAGCCGGCCGACTCGCCCAGGGCGCGGAGGGAGTCCGGGTCCTCGACGCGGGACTCGTGCGCCTTGATGCCGACGTACCACTCCGGCGTGGTGAACCCGTGCCCGCGCATCGCGTCGTCGACCGCCTGCTTGGCGGGGTGCGCCCAGGACGGCGCGAAGGCCGACGCTGCGACGGCACCTGCGACCCGCCGAGCCTCGCGCAGGGCGCGGACGGGGTCGGACAGGTGGCCGAGCGAGAACGCCGCGACCACCAGGTCGAAGGACCGGTCGCGGAAGGGGAGCGCCTGGCCGTCCGCGGCGACTGCCCGGCACTCCGGGCCGCACTGGCGCAGCATCCCCTCGGCGAGGTCGGCGGCAACGATCCTGGCCGCGCCTCGCTGGTGCGCGACGCGGCTCGCGACTCCCGTGCCGGCGCCGACGTCGAGCACCCGGGCGCCAGCCAGGGGGACCGGGGCCCGGTCGAGCAGCGCGACGGCGAGACGTTCGTAGACCCGCTCCGGCCCGGACCGCCACGCGTCACCGGAGGCGTCGTACGCCGCCCTGATGCCGCTCGTGGGGTCGTTCACAACAGCGGTACGGCGCGCCGGGCCTGCTCCTCCCACCAGGCCAGCTCGTCGTCGTACCCCCCGAGGGCCTTCTCCCAACCGAACTGCACCAGTGCCCCCGCGAGGCAGAGCCGGAGCTGGGTGTCCCACCAGCCGTCGGTGGTGATGCCACGACCCTCGAGGGCCTCGCGGTAGTCGGCGATGGCCTGCTCCTTGGACGTGGGGAGGCGCCGGCAGTTGATGGAGAGGTACCACGCCAGGTCGCTGAGGGCTGCTCCGCGCCCGGGAAGCTCCCAGTCCAGCAGGATCGTGCGCCCGTCCGGCATGGAGCCGAGGTTGTCCAGCTTCCAGTTGCCGTGCACGAACGTCTGCGGCGTCCGGTCCAGGGCGGCGACCAGGGGAGTGGGGTCGTGCACGAGCGGGACCACGACGCGGGCCGCCTCGGGCGCGACCTGCTCGAGGAGCGGCCAGCCCTTCGCCACCAGCTGCGGCACCAGGTGATCAGAGCCGAGCTCAGCCTCCGCCCGCGCCATCGCGGGAGACAGCTCGAGGTACCGCCGCGCCGGGCTGACCACGTCGACGTCCTCCGCGGTCTCCCAGAACCTGGCGTGGAGGGCGGCCATGTGGTCCAGGAACCGCTCATGCTGTTCGCGGGGGACCGGGTCGTCGGTGACCGGCACCAGGTGCTCGCCCACGTCACGCATCAACAGGGCGGCGCGACCGCCCGGTTCGAGCGCGACCGCGACGATGGGCTGCTCGAGACAGTCGGGGAGTCGATCGAGCAGGCCGCGCCGCCACAGGGCCACCGTGGCGGTCTCCGGGACGCCGGCGGCACGGAGCGTCCAGTCTCCGTCCGGGTCGAGGTGCTTCAGCACGTGCCATTCGCCGTCGATGCGGACCCGCTCGAGGACCGCGCCGGACTTGCCGGCGCTGTCGATCTGGTGCCGCTCCTCGGCGTCGGCTGTGAGCATCTCGACCGAGTCGAGCACGGGAGGGTTCTCCATCTGCGTGACCTTCCGCCCGTCTCATCGTGGCACCACCGCGACGTAGGGTCGAGTCATGCCTCTGACCGGTGACTACCTCCCCAGTGCATCGGCCCGGGCCGCGAAGCAGGTCCAGGCCTACGAGAGCAGCGGCGGCACCACGGGGAACACGATCATGGGACTCCCCGTCGTGATCCTCACCATGCGAGGCGCGAGGTCCGGCCAGGTCCGCAAGACTCCGCTGATGCGGGTCGAGCACGACGGCAGCTATGCCGCGGTGGCCTCGCAAGGTGGCGCACCGCGACACCCGCAGTGGTTCCACAACCTGGTCGCCCATCCAGACGTCGAGCTCCAGGACGGTCCCGCACCTGCGCCGTACCGCGCCCGACTGGTGTCCGGCGACGAGCGCGCCCTGTGGTGGGAGCGGGCGGTTGCCGCGTTTCCCCACTACGCGAGCTACGAGAAGAAGACCGATCGGGAGATCCCCGTGTTCGTCCTCGACCCGCGTTAACGTGGCCGGGTGGCCGACCTCACCGAACCCTGCCCCCAGTGCGGGACGATGCTGCGCTGGGAGACCTCGCATGAACGCTGCGACGGCTGCGGCTGGATCCGCCCCTGCTGCGAGGGCGCACCCTGTCCGGTCCCATCCACCTGAGGGTCGTGCATCAAGTCAAATGATGCTATGCTGTCAAAATGCGGACGACGGTGACACTCGATGCCGACTCCGAGCAGATCGTGCGCGAGCGCATGAAGCGGGACGGCGTGTCGTTCAAGCGCGCACTCAACGACAGCATCCGCGCGGGCGCGACGGCGACCGGGGGCCCGCCGCGCGTGGACTTCGTCACGAGCTCGGTCGCACTGGGGCGACCGGCGTTCGGGCTGGACCGAGCCCTCCAGGTCGCGGCTGAGCTGGAAGACGAAGAGATCACCGGCAAGATCAGGGCCGGCTCGTGAAGCTGGTCGATGCCAACGTCTTGATCTATGCCTTCAACACCGATGCAGATCGCCACGCCGAGGCCAAGGGCTGGCTCGATGCCGCACTGTCCGGCGGGGCCACGGTCGGGTTGGCGTGGGTGCCGCTGCTGGCCTTCATTCGCTTGACGACCAAGGCGGGGCTCTTCCCGAGCCCGGTCAGCACCGAGGTGGCCATGGCCCAGGTCCAGGACTGGTTGGCACAGCCGAGTGCCCAGCTCGTCCAGCCCACGGCTCGGCACCCGTTCGTCCTCGCCGACCTGCTCCAGCACAGCGGCGCGTCGGGAAACCTGGTCAGCGACGCCCACCTGGCGGCGCTGGCCATCGAGCATCGGGCGCAGGTCGTCTCCTACGACTCCGACTTCGATCGCTTCCCGGGGGTCCGGTGGGAGCGTCCCTCCACCTGAGGGGGAGGAGTCGCCGGCTGCAATAGCTCACGCCCTGAGTCCGACCAGCCGGGCACTGTCGACCCACAGCGCGCGGGCCAGGTCGTCGCTGCGGGCCAGCTCGGAAGGCTCCTGCCACGTGAGCCGGCCGTGACGTAAGGCGGCGTATGTGCGGCCTTTCGGAGGCACGGTCGTGCCGGAGGCGAGGTCCGCGAGCGCGTGCCCGGCGGCTGGGCGCGTGTTCTGCTCGGGGTTGAATCGGCGCAGCGGCGCACCCAGTGGGGTGCCGAGCAGCCGCCACGCGACACGCAGTGGAAGCGCGAGGTCCCGGGCCAGGCCGGTACCGAAGACCTGGCCCGGGTCGTAGGCGACCACTGAGACCTGCCCGGCGCGGATGTCGGCTCGTGCGTCGAGGGCACGGACAGTGAGGACGTTGCACAACCTGGACGCCGTGTACGCGTGTTGACCAGCCTGCCTCGCCCGAGGGTGCCTCCCGGGGTCGCGATCCGGCCGAGCCAGCAGGTTGGCGTCGGCGTGTCGCGGGACGGCCAGGCTGGCACGGGTCGCGGGGTCGTGCGTGCCGCTCGTGGTCATCACGACGCGGGCCCCGGCGGCCAGGTCAAGCATCAGGAGCCGGATCAGCAGGTAGTGCGCGAGGTGGTTCACGGCGAATGTCGTCTCGAAACCATCGACGGTGCGGCCGGCGTCGTCAGCCCGCACTGTGCCGGCGTTCATAAGCAACCCGTCGAGTCGGTCGCCACCGAGTTCCTCGTGAATAGTTGCCGCGAAGTGCCGCACAGACTCCAGCCTGGTCAGGTCGAGCGGAAACACCTCGATCGGCGCGACATCGCCAGCCGAGTCGGTGATGAGTGAGCGTGCGCCCAGCAGGAGCCGGACGCCAGGCCGCTCGGTGAGCCTCCGAACCGCAACCGCTCCGAATCCCGAGCTGCCACCGGTCATCACGATCGTGGCCATGGCGCCTCCCGAGCGAGTGAGTGCGGCAGTCTCAAATGACCGTGCTGCCGAGCCGCCCAACCAGGGTGCCACGCGGGGTGTGACCGGGGGGCCCTGGAGTAACTGACATAATGTCACTTATCGGCGATATCTTGGCATGACGCCCACAACAGTCACTCGTTGCCTGTCCGAATCGATCCGGTAGATCACGCGGTAGGTGCCACGTCGTGCGCTATGCCGATCCTGCAGGGGTGGCCGCAGCCGCTTGCCCACTCTCTGCGGATTCTCGAGCAACGGCCCGATGATGAACTCGTACGCCGCGAACGCAACCGCCTCGGGAAGTTGCTCAGTCAACTGCCGGCGCGCAGTCGGCGAGATGATGAGCTCATACCGCTCTTGAGTCACCCGAGCTTCCCGCGGCGGCGCATGGCCTCAGCAAGGTCCTGTTCCGATTCGCCCTCGCCCCGGGCGAGTTCGGCCTCCGACGCTGCCAGCTGTCGGACCGCATCCTCGTTTGACAGGACCGCGATCGTCTCTTCGAGCGCCTCCAAGTCATCCGGAGACAACAGGACGGCCGATGGCCGGCCATGCACGGTCACGATGACTCGGTCGTGCTGGCGGTCCACCCGACCCACGAGTTGCGACAGATGGGCCTTCGCTTCAGCAAGAGACAGGGTTTCCGACATGGTCATAAGTATGACCAGAATCCCCCCGATGTTCAATATCCACGGAACCGGCTCAGCCCGCGGGCTGCCCCTTGCGCCAGACCGAGACGTGGCTGTCGCTGCTGGCGAGGAACGGACCACCGTGCCAGTCGGCCCAGCGTGATTCGAGCTCCAGCCCGGCGAGCTGCGCCATGAGGTCGCACTCGGCCGGCCAGATGTAGCGGAAGTTCCCGGCGCCGTACCGAACCCCACCGTCGGCGTCCCGGACGTAGTGGTGCGAGGTGCACTCCTGGGTCACCACGTCGTAGGTGTCGAAGATCAGGTGCCCTTCCTCCACGCTCATCGGGACCGCGTGCTCGCCCGGAGCCAGCCGCTGGAGCGGCGGCACCCACAGCTCGATCACGAAGCGTCCTCCCGGCCGCAGGTGGCGTGCTGCGTTCCGGAAGCACTGCACCTGCTCGGCCTGGGTGCGCAGGTTCGAGATGCTGTTCCACACGAGGAAGACCAGCGAGAAGCTCCCTGCACCGGGGGCGATGGTCGTGGCCATGTCGCCGACCACCACCGGGATCTGGCGCTCGTCGACCTTGTGCCGCAGCTGGGCCACCATCGGCGCCGACAGCTCGATCCCCGTGACCGGGACGCCGCGCGCTGACAGCGGGATGGCCACCCGACCGGTCCCGATCGCCAGCTCCAGAGCCGGTCCGCCCTCCGCCAGCCGCTCGAGCAGGTCGACAGTCGGGTCCAGCACCTCCGGGGCGAAGCGCGCCGCAGCGTCCGCGTCATAGCTGGCAGCAGACTCCTCGTCCCAGACCTCGCTGCTCGTCATCAGCCGGCGACGTACTCGGCCAGGTGCTCCCCGGTGAGCGTGGACCGCTTGGCCACCAGGTCGGCGGGGGTGCCCTCGAAGACGACGAGGCCGCCGTCGTGGCCGGCGCCGGGGCCGAGGTCGATGATCCAGTCTGCGTGCGCCATCACCGCCTGGTGGTGCTCGATGACGATGACCGACTTCCCGGAGTCCACGAGCCGGTCCAGCAGGCCCAGCAGCTGGTCGACGTCGGCCAGATGGAGGCCGGTGGTCGGCTCGTCGAGGACGTAGACGTCCCCCTTCTCGGCCATCTGCGCGGCCAACTTCAGTCGCTGTCGCTCCCCGCCGGACAGCGTGGTCAATGGCTGGCCGAGGGTCAGGTAGCCGAGGCCGACGTCCGCCAGCCGCTGCAGGATCTTGTGTGCCCCGGGCGTCCGGGCGTCACCGTCGCCGAAGAACTCCTCGGCCTCGGCCACCGACATCGCGAGCACCTCGCTGATGTCCTTGCCGCCGAAGGTGTACTCGAGCACGGCGGCCTGGAACCGCTTGCCCTCACACTCCTCGCAGGTGGACTCGACGGTGGCCATGACACCCAGCTCGGTGTAGATCACCCCGGCTCCGTTGCACACCGGGCAGGCGCCCTCGGAGTTGGAGCTGAACAGCGCCGGCTTGACGCCGTTCTCCTTCGCGAACGCCTTGCGGATCGGCTCCAGCAGCCCGGTGTACGTCGCGGGGTTGCTGCGGCGCGACCCACGGATCGCCCCCTGGTCGATCACCACCACCCCGTCGCGCTTGGCGACCGACCCGTCGATCAGGGAGCTCTTCCCTGACCCGGCGACGCCGGTGATCACGCAGAGAACCCCCAACGGAAGGTCGACGTCGACGTCGCGCAGGTTGTTCGTGGTCGCCCCGCGCACCTCGAGCGAACCGGCGGCCGACCGCACGCCATCCTTCAGGCTCGCCCGGTCGTCCAGGTGGTGCCCGGTGATGGTGTCGGTCCCCCGCAGCCCCTCGACCGTGCCCTCGAAGCACACCGTCCCGCCTCCGGTGCCGGCGCCCGGGCCGAGGTCGACGACATGGTCGGCGATGGAGATCGTCTCGGGCTTGTGCTCCACGACGAGCACGGTGTTGCCCTTGTCGCGGAGCTGCAGCAGCAGGTTGTTCATCCGCTCGATGTCGTGGGGGTGCAGCCCGATGGTCGGTTCGTCGAAGACGTAGGTCACGTCGGTGAGCGATGAGCCGAGGTGGCGGATCATCTTGGTCCGCTGCGCCTCTCCCCCGGACAGCGTGCCGGCCGGTCGGTCCAGCGACAGGTAACCGAGGCCGATCTCGGAGAAGGAGTCCAGGAGGTCCTGGAGTCCGGCCAACAGCGGCCTGACCGACGGCTCATCGAGTCCCCGGACCCACTCGGCCAGGTCGGTGATCTGCATGGCGCAGACGTCGGCGATGCTCTTGCCACCGATCTTCGACGACCGCGCCTCCGGAGCCAGGCGGGTGCCCTCGCAGTCGGGGCAGGTCGTGAACGTCACCGCCCGCTCGACGAAGCGCCGCACGTGCGGCTGCATCGCGTCGAGGTCCTTGGACAGCATCGACTTCTGGACCTTGGTGAGCACCCCTTCGTAGGTGAGGTTGACGCCCTCGACCTTGATCTTCGTCGGC
This sequence comes from uncultured Nocardioides sp., assembly GCA_964551905.1. Taxonomy (GTDB): domain Bacteria; phylum Actinomycetota; class Actinomycetes; order Propionibacteriales; family Nocardioidaceae; genus Nocardioides. The sequence continues at coordinate 15,399 of CAZKEZ010000051.1, forward strand.
TCGCCCCACAGCAGCTTGTGCTGCTCCCGTTTCGTGAACTTGCCGATGGGCTTGTCCATGGGCAGCCCGGCGCCACTGAAGATTCGGCCGTACCAGCCGTCCATGCTGTAGCCGGGCACGAGCAGACCGCCGTCGGCCAGCGAGAGCGACTCGTCATAGATCGCGGTGAGGTCGAAGTCGTTGACGGCGCCCATGCCCTCACAGCGCGGGCACATGCCACCGAGCCGGTTGAACGTCGCCTTCTCCGCCTTGGTCTTGTTGCCGCGCTCGACGGTGATCGCGCCGCTGGCCTTCACGGTGGGGACGTTGAAGGAGTACGCCGCCGGCGACCCGATGTGCGGCTTCGCGAGCCGGCTGAACAGGATCCTCAGCATCGCGTTGGCATCCGTGGCGGTGCCGACCGTGGAGCGCGGGTTGGCGCCCATCCGCTCCTGGTCCACGATGATCGCCGTCGTCAGCCCCTCGAGCCGGTCGACCTCGGGTCGCGAGAGCGTCGGCATGAAGCCCTGCACGAAGGCGCTGTAGGTCTCGTTGATCAGGCGCTGGGACTCCGCTGCGATCGTGCCGAAAACCAGTGAGCTCTTGCCGGATCCGGAGACGCCGGTGAAGGCGGTCAGGCGGCGCTTCGGGATCTCGACGCTGACGTCCTTCAGGTTGTTGACCCGGGCCCCGTGCACCCGGATCAGGTCGTGGCTGTCGGCGTCGTGCGGTCCGCTGCGCTTGCTCGGACTCATCCGACCTCGAAGATGCGGATCATGTTGCCGGCCGGGTCACGCAGGGCGCAGTCGCGCACCCCCCACGGCTGCTCGGTCGGCTCCTGCACGATGTCGACGTCGTTGGCCTGCAGCCGCTCGAACGCCCCGTCGAGGTCGGGGGTGGCCAGGTTGACGCCGGCGTAGGTGCCCTTGGCCATCATCTCCCTGATGGTCTGGCGCTCCTCGTCGGTGATGCCCGGGTCGGCGCCCGGCGGGTGCAGGACGAGCCCCGTGTCGGGCTGGTTCGGCGGGCCGACGGTCAGCCAGTGCATGCCCTGGTACTCGACGTCGTTGCGGACCTCGAAGCCCAGGGTGTCGCGGTAGAAGGTGACGGTCTCGTCGTAGTCGGTGTGCGGGAGGTAGGTCTGGTGGATGGTGAGGTTCATGTCGTTCACGCTAACTGTGCCTCCTGAGCGCGTGCTTCTTCATTCCTGATCGATCCAGCGGCTCCGGACTCCCCCCGAACCGGTCGGGTGACCCGCTTCGCCACGCAGGGTGGCAGCCCCGCCATGGCGCGCCACTCCTGTGCCCGGTAGCTGCTGGGCGACATCCCGACCAGCTGGGTGAAACGGGTGCTGAAGGTCCCCAGCGACGCGCACCCCACGGCGAAGCACACCTCGGTCACGCTGAGGTCGCCGCGGCGCAGCAGCGCCATCGCCCGCTCGATGCGGCGCGTCATCAGATAGCTGTACGGCGACTCGCCGTACGCCGCCCGGAACTGGCGACTGAGATGCCCCGCCGACATGTTGACGCCGCGGGCGAGCGCCTCGACGTCCAACGGCTGAGCGTACTCGCGGTCCATCCGGTCGCGCACCCGCCGCAGCAGCGCCAGGTCCCGCAGGCG
>CAZKEZ010000052.1:0-16479 GCA_964551905.1 uncultured Nocardioides sp.
GTCGAATGCAAAGGACGGCACAGGACGTTACGCCGTCGATCGCAGTCACCTGGTGACTGCGATCCACGGCACAAGCACACCCCCGCCGTCGCGCACTTGGTTTCGAGGCTCGCTGCGCTCGCACCTCAACCAGCGTGACATCGGCAGATCCGGTGAGCGCCGACAACGGGAGCAGTCAGTCGGGGGCGTTGAAGGCGACCACGCGGGCGCCGGACCAGTCGAGCGCGGCCCAGCTGCCGGCGTACTCCATCACCGTCAGGGCACCGGCCGGGTACCCCCGCATCAGGCGGATCACCGCATCGGGGTCCCCCTCGCCGTCGTCGAGCAGCTGGACGACCGTGGCGATGGTCGGGTTGTGGGCGACCACGACCAGCCCGGACACGTCGTCGGGGGTCTCGCGCACCAGGTCGAGGGCGGTGTCCGGGTCGGCGGTGTAGAGCCCACGGTCCTCGGTGGGGTCCACCTGCCAGCCGGCCGACTGCGCCACGGCGTGCCAGGTCGCCACCGCGCGGGCCGCCGCCGAGACCAGGGCTGCGTCGGCGACCACGCCGGCCCGGCGCAGCCACTCCCCTTGGGCCGACGCCTCCTGCACCCCGACGTCGGTGAGGCTGCGCTCGAAGTCGGTCCGCCCCGTCTGCGCGGCGTGGGCGTGCCGCATCAGCACCAGGGTGCGGGGGCTGCCGTCAGACTCGCCCACCTCAGGCGCCCATGGCGTGGAAGCCGCCGTCGACGTGCACGATCTCTCCGGTCGTCGCGGGGAACAGGTCTGACAGCAGCGCGCACACCGCCTTCGCCGTCGGGGTCTGGTCGGTCTCGTCCCACCCGAGCGGGGCCCGGGTCGACCACATCGACTCCAGGTCCTCGAAGCCCGGGATGGCCTTAGCCGCGAGCGTCTTCAACGGGCCCGCGGAGACCAGGTTGACGCGGATCCCCTCCGGGCCGAGGTCGCGCGCCAGGTAACGCGCACACGACTCGAGCCCGGCCTTGGCGACCCCCATCCAGTCGTACGCCGGCCAGGCGGTGGTGGCGTCGAAGGTCAGGCCGACCACCGAGCCACCGGTCCCCATCAGGGGGCGACAGGCCACGGCCAGCGACTTCAGGGAGTACGCCGACACCTGCACCGCCTGCGCGACGTCCTCCCACGGTCCGTCCAGGAACTTCCCGCCCAGGAGGGTCTCCGGGTTGCCGTACGCGATGGAGTGGACGACGCCGTCGAGGTGGTCGGTGTGCTCACGGACCAGGTCCGGCAGCCGTTCGAGGTGCTCGGGGTCGGTGACGTCGAGCTCGAGCACCGGGGGCTCGGTGGGCAGCCGCTTCGCGATCCGCTTCGTGATGCCGAGCGCCCGCCCGAAGTTGGAGATGAGCACGGTGGCCCCCTCCTCCTGCGCGACCCGGGCCGTCGCGAACCCGATGGAGGAGTCCATCGTGACCCCGGCCACCAGCACTGTCTTCCCGTCCAATATGCCCATGCGTCTCGCCTCTCGTCTCGACCCGGTCAGTGCCCCATACCGAGGCCGCCATCCACCGGGATCACCGCTCCGGTGACGTAGCCGGCGCCCTCGGAGGCCAGCCAGGCGACCGCGGAGGCGATCTCGTCGGGGGTCGCGTAGCGGCCCAGCGGCACCTGCTGCCGGATCGTCGCCCGCTGCTCGTCGGTCAGGACGCCGGTCATGTCGGTCTCCACGAAGCCGGGCGCGACCACGTTCGCGGTGATCGACCGGGACCCGAGCTCCCGGGCCAGCGAGCGGGCCATCCCGACCATGCCCGACTTCGAGGCGGCGTAGTTCACCTGGCCGGCCGACCCGAGCAGGCCGACCACCGAGGAGATGAAGATGATCCGGCCGCGTCGCAGCCGGAGCATGCCCTTGGCGGCCCGCCGGGCCACCCGGAAGGCCCCGGTCAGGTTCGTGTCCAGCACTGAGGACCAGTCGTCCTCACTCATCCGCAGCATGAGTGTGTCCTTGGTGATCCCCGCGTTGGCGACGAGCACCTCCACCGGCCCGTGGGCGGCCTCGACCTCGGCGAAGGCCGCGTCCACCGCCTCGGCGTCCGTGACGTCGCAGCGCACGTCCAGCGCACCCTCGGGGCCGCCACCCTGCCGGGTGGTCACCGCGACGCGGTCACCCGCTCGCAGGAACGCCTCGGCGATGGCGCGGCCGATGCCGCGGTTGCCCCCGGTCACCAGCACCGAGCGGCCACTCGGCTCGGCGTCGGACGTGGCCGGGTCAGCAGCGGCAGAAGGACTCACGCTGCCCGACGCTACTGACTACTGCCCGGTAGGCGAAAGTCACTCGTCCTCCAGCCGGAACCCGATCTTCATCCCGACCTGGTAGTGCTCCACCTGTCCATCCTTGATCTGTCCGCGGACCTGGGTCACCTCGAACCAGTCCAGGTGGCGCAGCGTGTGGCTGGCCCGTTCGATGGCGTTCTCGATCGCGTGGTCGATGCCCTCGGGAGAGGTGCCGACGATCTCGGTGACGCGGTACGTGCGGTTCGACATGGTGAGCCTCCGGGAGGTGTACGGCGGGTCGCCGCTCGATCGTAGCGACGTACGATGGAATCCATGGCCGAGAGCCACCGTCGCCGCCCCGACGACGCCATCCGGATCACCACGGCCGCCCCGAGCGCCGAGGAGGACACAGCGGCGCGGCAGCGTCGCTACCTGATCTCCATGGCGATCCGCACCGCGTGCTTCCTCGGTGCCGTCGTGGTCACCGGGTGGCTGCGCTGGGTGCTGCTCGCCGGCGCCGTGCTGCTGCCCTACGTGGCGGTGGTGGCAGCGAACGCCGTGGCAGGTCGGCGTGAGGTCGCGGGGCTGCCGGAAGTCGGTGTGGACCTGCGCCATCTGCCGGGTCGAGAGCCCCCCGGCGGGCCCGACGAGGGATCGTTGTCGTAGCCACCAAAGTCGTGCAAGAATCAACGGCCGGCCCGGTCTCCCCCGTCTGGGTCGAGCCGAGGTGCCGGACGGCTTCCCCCGTGGTCGTCCGGCACCTCTGCTCTGTGCCGAGCGTTCCCGCGCCGATGCGGAGGGTGGGTCAGCCGCCGATCGCGGACATCGGCCGGTCCGGCTGGAGGAAGCTCGGGTCGTCGATGCCGTGTCCGGCCCGCTTGCCACGGACCGCGGTCACCCAGCGATCGGCTATCTCGTCGTCGTCGGCCCCGCCGCGCAGAGCGGAGCGCAGGTCCGACTCCTCGCGAGCGAACAGGCAGTTGCGCACCTGGCCGTCGGCGGTCAGGCGCACCCGGTCGCAGTCGCCACAGAACGGCCGGGTCACCGACGCGATCACGCCGACGGTCGCCGGTCCCCCGTCGACCAGGAAGAGCTCGGCCGGGGCGCTCCCCCGCGGCTCGGCCGCCGGGGTCAGGGTGAACTCCTTCTCGAGCCACCGGAAGATCTCGTCGGCCTCCACCATGCGGCCGCGCTGCCAGGCGTGCTGGGCATCCAGCGGCATCTGCTCGATGAACCGCAGCTCGTAGCCCTCCCGGATCGCCCAGCGCAGCAGATCCGGAGCCTCGTCGTCGTTGACGTCGCGGATCAGGAGGGCATTGACCTTCACCGGCTCCAGGCCGGCCTCCCGAGCCGCGGCCAGCCCGGCGAGCACGTCATCGAGCCGGTCGCGGCGGGTGATCTCGGTGAACCGCTCCCTTCGCAGGCTGTCGAGACTGACGTTGACCCGGTCGAGCCCGGCCTGCTTCAGCGACTTGGCGATCCGGGTCAGTCCGAGTCCGTTCGAGGTGATGGACAGCTGGACGTCGGGGCCCAGCTCCCGGGTCCGGCGCACGATGTCGACCAGCCCGCGCCGCACCAGTGGCTCGCCCCCGGTGAACCGGATCTCACGGATCCCCAACATCCGGATGCCGATGCCGATCAGCCGCACGACCTCGTCGTCGGAGAGCACCTCCTCACCGGGCAGCCACTCCAGGCCCTCGGGGGGCATGCAGTAGGAGCAGCGCAGGTTGCACCGGTCAGTCAGGGACACGCGCAGGTCCGTGGCCACCCGGCCATAGCGATCCTCCAGCGCACGTGTCGTCACGCGCCCGAGTCTAGTCGGCCGGTTCCAGGGCGGTCGCCACTCGGCAGCCGGGCGTGAGACGGGCTCGTCTAGTCTCGATCGCGTGCGCAGCCTGGGCTTCCTGTTGAGCCGGCGCTGGATCGTCTTCGCGATCGTCGTCGCGCTCCTGGCCTACCTGGCCTGGCTGTTGGGCCAGTGGCAGTTCCACCGGCTCGACGAGCGACAGCAGCGCAATGCCGTGACCGTGCAGAACGAGGATGCCCCACCGGTGCCCGTACAGGAGGTGCTCGCCCCCGGCCGTCCCGTGGCCGCCGAGGACGAGTGGCGCACCGTCACCGCCACCGGGACCTACGACGTGGAGGACACCGTGGTGGTGCGGTACCGCACCCGCGAGGGGACGTCCGGGGTCGAGGTGGTCGTGCCGCTGGTGCTGGCGGACGGTACGGCGGTGCTGGTGGACCGCGGCTGGGCGATGACGGAGAACGCCGGCACGGTCTCCCCGGACGAGGTGCCCGCGCCGCCCCCGGGCGAAGTCCAGGTCGAGGGCTGGGTCCGCGCCGACGCGGAGGGCGACAGCGTCGCTGTGACCGACCAGTCGACCCGCGCCATCTCGAGCGAGACGATCGCCGAGGCGCTGGACCGGGATCTGCTGGGCGGCTTCGTCAGCCTGACCGCCGAGGACCCGGAGGCGGCGGAGCCGCTGCTGCCGGTCGAACCACCCGAGCTCGGTGAAGGCCCGCACTTCTTCTACGGGCTCCAGTGGTGGTTCTTCGGGCTGCTCGCCGTCGGTGGCTTCGGTTACCTCGCCTGGGACGAGTGGCGCAAGCAGCAGCGCCCGAGGCGGGAGCGTCAGCAGGCCTGACTCAGCGGGAGGTGAGGTCGGGCGACTGGAGGCCGCCGGCGAACTGGGTGCGGTAGAGGTCGGCGTACAGGCCGCCGTTCGCCAGGAGCGTCTCGTGGGTCCCGGCCTGCACGATGCGCCCGCCGTCGAGGACCAGGATCTGGTCCGCGTGGCGCACGGTCGAGAGGCGGTGCGCGATCACCAGGGAGGTCCGGTCGGCCAGGGCGGCCTCGAGTGCCCGTTGGACCGCGGCCTCCGACTCGCTGTCCAAGTGGGCGGTGGCCTCGTCCAGGACCACGATGGACGGCGCCTTGAGGAGCAACCGGGCGATGGCGAGGCGCTGGCGCTCGCCGCCGGAGAGGCGGTAGCCGCGGTCACCGACCACGGTCTCGAGCCCGTCGGGCAGGGCCCGGACCAGAGTGCCCATCTGCGCGGCCCCGAGCGCGTCCCAGAGCTCCTGCTCGGTGGCGTCCGGGCGGGCGTAGAGCAGGTTGGCGCGCAGGGTGTCGTGGAACATGTGCGCGTCCTGGGTGACATACCCGACCGTGCGCTCGAGGGAGGGCAGGGTCACCGAGCGCACGTCGTGGTCTCCGACGCGGACCGCGCCCGAGGTGACGTCGTACAGCCGAGCCACCAGGTGGGTGATGGTCGTCTTGCCGGCGCCAGAGGGCCCGACCAGCGCGACCATCTGCCCCGGCTCGGCCACGAAGCTCACGCCGCTCAGCACCGGGCCGCCCTCCCGGGACTCCGTGCGGGCCACCGCCTCCAGGGACGCGAGGGACACGTCCTCGGCGCGGGGATAGGAGAAGCCGACGTCGTCGAACTCCAGTCGCGCCGAGCCGGCGGGCAGCACCACGGCATCCGGAGCCTCGGTGATCATCGACGGGAGATCGAGCACCTCGAAGACCCGCTCGAAGCTCACCAGCGCCGTCATCACGTCGACCCGCACGTTGGAGAGCCCCTGGAGCGGACCGAGCAGCCGCAGCAGCAGGGTGGCCAGGGCGAGCACGGTGCCCACGCTGAGGGTCCCGGCGATTGCCAGGTGCCCGCCGACGCCGTACACCAGCGCGGTGGCCAGCGCGGGCACCGCCATCATCGTGGCCACGAAGATCCGGGTGATGAGCGAGATCCGGACGCCGAGGTCGCGTACCGTCCCGGCCTTCGCGGCGAACAGCGCGTCCTCAGCCTCCCGGCGCCCGAAAAGCTTCAGCAGCATCGCCCCGCCGACGTTGAAGCGCTCGGTCATGACGTTGCCCATATCGGCATTGCCGTCCATCTGCTCGCGGGTCAGCCCCGCCAACCGGTTGCTGACCCACCGGGAGACCAGGAAGGTGACCGGGAAGAGCAGTAGGCACAGCAGCGTGACCTGCCAGCTCAAGGCCAGCATCGCGACGCCCACCACCGCGACCGAGATGGCGTTGGACACCGTGCTCGACAACGTGGAGGTGAAGGCACGCTGGGCGCCGACCACGTCATTGTTGAGCCGGGAGACCAGGGCGCCGGTCTGGGTGCGGGTGAAGAAGGCCAGGGACTGCCGTTGGACGTGGCCGAACACCTGGGTGCGCAGGTCGTAGATCAACCCCTCCCCGATGCGGGAGGACAGGTAGCCGTTGCCCACCGACAGCACCGCGCTCACCAGGGCGGTGCCGGCCATGGCCAACGCAATCAGGGTGACGAGCCGGGCGTCCCCCTTCAGGATGCCGTCGTCGACGATCCGCTGGACCAGCAGCGGCGTCACGACCACCAGGCAGGCGTCGACCACGGTCAGGAGAAGGAATCCGGTGATGAGTCGGCGGTGCGGACGGGCGAACGCCAGCACCCGGCGCAGCGTCCCGGGGTCCAACCGGGCGTTGGCCGCGCTGCGGTCGGAGCGCAGGTTGCGCCACACCGCTCCGTATCCCATCATCGACACCGGCGGCTCCTTCCTCCTGGGAGCCCAACCCATCGTCGCGGCTGCTTGTTCCTGGGTCCGGCACCCCGGGCGGCAGGAGTGGTCACGCCAGTGCCACCAGATCGCCGTAGTCGGGCGACCACAGGTCCTCGACGCCATCGGGGAGGATCAGCACCCGGTCCGGCTGGAGGGCGTGCACGGCCCCCTCGTCATGGGTGACCAGCACGATGGCACCCTCGTAGCTGCGGATCGAGGCCAGCACCTCCTCCCGAGAAGCCGGGTCAAGGTTGTTGGTGGGCTCGTCGAGCAGCAGCACGTTGGCGCTCGAGACGACCAGGGAGGCCAGGGCCAGCCGGGTCTTCTCGCCTCCCGAGAGCACTGCGGCCGGCTTCGCGGCGTCGTCGCCGGAGAAGAGGAACGAGCCCAGCACCGACCGCGCCTCGGTGTCGGTCAGCTGCGGTGCGCGGGAATGCAGGTTCTCCAGAACGGAGCGCTCCAGGTCCAGGGTCTCGTGCTCCTGCGCGTAGTAGCCCAGGCGCAGCCCGTGCCCGGGCTCGACGTGCCCGGTGTCCGGCTGGTCCAGCCCGGCCAGGATCCGCAGCAGCGTGGTCTTGCCAGCGCCGTTGAGCCCGAGTACGACGACCCGCGAGCCCCGGTCCACGGCCAGGTCGACGTCGGTGAACACCTCCAGCGAGCCGTAGGACTTCGACAGCTCCGAGGCGGTCAGCGGCGTCCGCCCGCACGGCGCGGGCTTGGGGAAGGCGATCCTCGCCACCCGGTCGGCCCGGCGCTCGGTCTCGACCTCCGACAGCAGCCGCTCGGCGCGGCGCAGCATCGACTGCGCAGCCTGGGCCTTCGTCGCCTTCGCCCGCATCCGGTTGGCCTGCTCGGTGAGCATGGTCGCCTTGCGCTCGGCATTCACCCGCTCGCGGCGCCGACGACGTTCGTCGGTCTCGCGCTGCTCGAGGTAGGCCCGCCAGCCCATGTTGTAGACGTCGATCTCGGCCCGAGTGGCGTCCAGGTGCAGCACCCGGGTCACCGTGCTCTCCAGGAGTGCCGTGTCGTGGCTGATCACGACCAGCCCGCCCTGATGGGCCTTGAGGAAGTCACGCAGCCACACCACCGAGTCGATGTCGAGGTGGTTGGTGGGCTCGTCGAGCAGCAGCGTCTCGGCCCCGGAGAACAGGATCCTGGCCAGCTCGACGCGGCGGCGCTGGCCACCGGAGAGCGTTCGCAGCGGCTGCCCCATCAGTCGGTCCTCGATGCCCAGGCTGGCCGCGATCCGGGCGGCCTCGGACTCCGCGGCATACCCTCCCGCGGCCTGCAGCTCCGCCTCGGCGCGGGCATAGCGACGCATCGCCTGCTCGCGGGTGGCCGGCGCGTCACTGCCCATCTCCGCCTCGGCCCGCCGGAGCCGACGTACGACGTCTCCCAGACCACGCGCAGAGAGGATCCGCTCCCGGGTCGGCTGGTCGGGATCGCCGGATCGCGAGTCCTGCGGCAGGTAGCCCACCGAGCCCGTGGTGTGCACGTTCCCCGAGGCCGGCAGGCCCTGCCCCGCCAGGATCCTGGTGAGGGTGGTCTTCCCCGCGCCGTTGCGACCGACCAACCCCACCTTGTCGCCGGGACCGACCCGGAACGACACGTCCTTCATCAGCAGTTGGGCCCCGGCACGTACCTCGAGGTGCTGGGCGGTGATCATGAGGCCAGTAGTCTACGGGCGGGACCACTCGTGGTCCGACCCGCACAAGCAAGGGCCCGCACAAGCAAGGGGATGGTGACGGTGCGCTTCAATCCCAAGGCCAAGCTCGACACCAGCCGGGTCGGTGATGCCGGTGGCGGCGGCTCCTCTGGCGGCGGCGGGATGCGCCTGCCCGGCGGCACCATGGCCGGTGGTGGCGTCGGCGGCCTGATCATCGTGGTGCTGTTCCTGGTCGTCAGCATGTGCGGCGGCCTGGGCGGCAGCGGCGGGGTCGGTCCCGGCGCGAGCGGTGGCGGCTTCGACACCAGCCGGATGGCGGCCGCCGACACCGATCGCTATGCCAACTGCACCACTGGGCAGGACGCCCAGAACGACGTCGACTGCGCGCGGATCGCCGTGGAGAACTCGCTCTACGACTACTGGTCCGACACGATGGGCGCAGACTTCCGGCCGGCCCAGATGCGCACCTTCACCGGCTTCGTGAACACGGGCTGTGGCCAGGCCAGCTCCCAGGTCGGCCCGTTCTACTGCCCGCCCGACGAGACCATCTACGTCGACACCTCCTTCTTCGAGCAGGTGCTGCAGGGCCAGCTCGGCGGTCCGGCCGGAGCGTTCGTCGAGCCCTACGTGCTCGGCCACGAGTACGGCCACCACATCCAGAACCTGCTCGGCACCATGAACCGGGTGCGCACCCAGCAGGGCCCGCGCAGCGATGCCGTCCGGCTGGAGCTGCAGGCCGACTGCTACGCGGGGTTGTGGGCACGGTCCGCCACCCAGACCCAGGACGCCGACGGCCAGGTCCTCATCGAGGAGCTCACCGAGCAGGACGTCTCGGAGGCGATCGCCGCCGCGGAGGCGGTGGGCGACGACCGGATCCAGCAGAAGACCCAGGGCCAGGTGACGCAGGAGTCGTGGACGCACGGCTCGGCGGCGTCACGGGTGAAGTGGTTCCAGACCGGCTTCACCACCGGCGACCCGCAGCAGTGCGACACCTGGGCGGTCGACACTCCCTGACCGCCCCTCCGCACGACTGGGTCACTCCAGCAGCGCCTCGATCTGCGGGAACTGTCGCTGCAGGGCGCGGACGTAGGGCGCCACGCTCGGATGCCGGTACTTCCCGGCCAGCGCCCCCTCCCCCTGGGCGACCCGCGCCAGTGCCCACTCCACGCGGGTGAGGATCGTGTAGACGGCGGTCACGCGAGCCCCCAGCTCCACGTCCTCCCGGCTCGCGGCGCGCTCCGGCAGCCCAGCCAGGTAGGCGTCGACCAGGGGCTCGAACTCCTCACGGGCCGACAGCGTGAAGTACCCGAGGTCGGCGCCCACGGGACCGACACCGAGCGCAGACCAGTCGATCGCCACGACGTCGTCCCCGTCCCGTCCGGGCAGGTTGCCGGGCACCGGGTCGCCGTGCTGGCTGACCGTGGGCAGGCCGTCCAACCGGCTCAGGAACGTGTGCCGGTGCCGCCACAGGTGGTCCGCCACGTCGGCCACCGTGGTCCGGGCAAGCGTGGGCCAGCCGCCGCTGCGCTCCACCCGGCGCAATCGGTCCCGCAGCTGGTCGCGGGCCAGCCAGGGATGGTCGCCGAGTTCGGCGCCGGCGAACCGCCCCAACGCCCGGGCCACGAACAGCCCCGGGTTGCCCGCATCCGGGACCCACGGGTGCACCACCGTGATGCCCTCGTCGTCCTCCTCGACCCGGACCGGGCCGGCGTCGCGCAGTCCGGGGGTGGCACAGGTCGGTCCGGCCAGCGCGACATCGGCGGCGCGACGCCACCACGCGAAGTGGCGCGGGTCGGTCAGCTCCGGCGGGTCGTGCGGACCCGGCGCAGTGAGCCGTTTGACCACGACGTCACGGCCACCCTGGGTGGCCCGCCAGACGCCGTACGTCGACGGACCGGAGCCGCCGGGCAGCGGCTGCCACCCGGGCTCGGGGTGCCACATGCCGCCCATCTTCGCAGTCGGGCGCGGTGCGGGCCGCTCAGGACACGTCGCGGCGGGTGAAGCCCCAGTGGCCCAGTCCGCTCAAGGCGGTCGCCACGGCGAGAAGCGCGAGCACCGGAGCCCAACGGAAGTCCTCCGCCGGCACCATCGCGTTGTGCTCGAACGGGGACACGTCCTGCAGCCACTGCGGCATCGAGAACACCTCCCCGAAGAGCATCACCACCGCGACGAACACGAGGGCCAGCCAGGCGAGTGACGCCAGGCGCGGGGCCCATCCGTAGAGCAGCCGGGCCAGCGCCGCCAGCACGAGCACCGGTGCGACGTACCCGAGCAGGGCGACCGGATACGTGCGCAGCGCCTGCTCGTCCCCGGTCTCGAGAGCGAAGCCGACGCCCAGCCCGACGCCAGCCGCCAGCACCACGAGCACACTGCCGCCAACCGTGACGCAGACGTGGCCCAGCAGCCACCGCAGTCGCGCCAGCGGCGCGGCGAGCAGCGGCTCCACCCGCCCCTCGTCCTCCTCGCCGCGAGGACGCAGGGCTGAGGAGACGGCAAACCCGGTCGCGATCACCGCGAGCATCAGCACGGCGGTGGCGTAGAACGCGTCCACCAGGTCCCCCGGTGCCTGCGCGACCAGGTCCGTGGAGAGCTCGGAGTCCCCCATCAGGTCGCCGATGTCGGTGCCCATGGAGCCGTAGGCGAGGCCGACGAGGAACAACCCCGCCGCCCAGCCGAGCACAGACCCGCGCTGGAGTCGCCACGCCAGCCCCAGTCCACTGCCGAGGTCGCGGCCGCCCTCAGCGGCGCCGGGGCGCTCGGCCAGCACCCCGGCTCCGGCGTCGCGTCGGTCGAAGACGACGTACGCCGCGGTCACGGTGACCGCTAGGGCCAGGAGAGGAAGGAACAGCGGCCACCAGCGGACCCCTGAGAACGCGTGGATGGCTTGGTACCACCCGATCGGGGAGAGCCAGCTCAGCGTCGGCGAGCTGACGTCACCGATCGCGCGCAGCAGGTAGGAGAGACCGATGACGCCGCCGACGATGCCGTACATGCTGCGCGTGCTGCGGGTCAGCTGGGCGGCGAGCAACGCGAGCCCGGCGAAGGCCGCTCCAGTGACTGTCAGGCCCAGTCCCGTCGCCCACGAGTCGGCGGCCGCCAGCGGGTAGAGCACCAGGCTGAGCGAGACCGCGAGCCCCACCACCAGGTTGGCGATCAGGGCGACTCCCAGGCCCGCGGTCGTCACCGCCAGGCGGTGCACCGGCGCGGCGCGGAGCAGCTCGTCGCGGCCGCTCTCCTCCTCCGCTCGGGTGTGGCGGCCGACCAGGAACATGCTCATCAGCCCGGCCAGGATCGCGCCGAACGCGCTGGCCTGCCAGAACACCTGGCCACCCACCGTGTTGAGAGCACGCGCCGGCCCGGCCATCGCCACGAACGCGGGGTTCGCGGCCATGCTCTGCGCCGCGCGGTCGAACTCCTCCTGCGTCGCGTAGAGCCCCTCGACGCTTACGGCCTGGCTCCAGTAGAGGAGGGTGATGCCGAGCGTCCACCACACCAGGTGCCACCGGTCCCGGCGCAGGAAGTGCCGCAGGAGGGTGCGGGTGCCGACCATCAGCCGACCCGCTCGGCCTCGGCGTCCCCCACGACGTCGCCGTAGTGGCGCAGGAACAGCTCCTCCAGGGTGGGCGGCGAACAGGTCAGCGACCGGATCCCTGCCGCCTGTAGCACCGCGAGGGCGTCCCCCAGCCGGGCGGTGTCGACCTCGAAGATCACGCGAACGCCTTCAGCCTGGAGGTCGTGGATGCCGGGGGCACCGACGAGCTCGGGCGCCGGTCGGTCCAGCTCCGCAGCGACCGAGGTGCGGGTCAGGTGCCGCAGCTCCCCCAGGGTCCCCGACTCCACACACCGGCCGGCGCGGATGATGCTCACCCGGTCGCACAGCTTCTCGACCTCGGCCAGGATGTGGCTCGACAGCAGCACGGCGTGGCCGCGGTCGCGGAACCGGTCGACGTACCCGGAGAAGACCGCCTCCATGATCGGGTCCAGCCCGGACGTCGGCTCATCGAGCAGCAGCAGATCCACGTCGGCGGCCAGCGCCGATACCAGGGCGACCTTCTGCCGGTTGCCCTTGGAGTAGGCGCGGCCCTTCTTCGTGGGATCCAGATCGAACGCCTCGATGAGCTCGTCGCGGCGCGCCTTCGGGATCCCGCCACGCAGCCGACCCAGCAGATCGATGACCTCCCCACCGGTGAGGTTCGGCCACAGGTTCACGTCACCGGGCACGTAGGCCAGTCGGCGGTGGAGTGTCGCCGACTCGTTCCAGGGGTCGCCGCCGAACAGTCGCGCGGTGCCGGAGTCGGCCCGGAGCAGGCCCAGCAGCACCCTGATGGTCGTCGACTTGCCGGCGCCGTTCGGACCGAGGAAGCCGTGCACTTCCCCGGGCACCACCTCGAGGTCGAGCCCGTCCAGGGCGCGGGTGCTGCCGAAGGTCTTGACCAGGGCCTGGATTTCGATGACCGGCTCCACGATTCTCAAGCGTAGAACGGAGCCGGGAAAGTCCTCGGGTGATGTCCGGGTCAGTCGCGGTTCTCAACCGTGAGCCGGACTCGCTGTGCCTCGGCGATGGCGTCGTCCAGCTCCCGTCGCCGAGGGTCCGGGACCGGTAGGAAGGTCCCGGTCTCGCCCAGGTGCGCCAGGCGTACGTCGGACAGCACCTCCCGCACCGCCGCACGGTCTCCACCGACCACGACCGGGAGCTCTGCCCCACCGACCTGGGTGAGGATCCGGGCCGCGTGGTCAGCGGCGGCCTCGAACGCGACCCTGGCCTGCTGCTCGCGGCGACGTGCGAACCGCTGTTGGCTCTGGCCGCCTGCCTTGGTGCGGCCCTGCACGTGCCGCTGGCCCACCTTGTGCTCGGCCATCGCCTCACCGCGCATCAGCGCGACGGCGAACCCGCCCTTGCGGACCAGCAGCACGCCCCACCGCTCGGGAGGCCGTGCAGCTCGCTGGAACTCCGCAGGGTCGGCGGCACCGTCGTACGGCAAGTCGAACGGCAGGCGTGCGGCAAAGGTGGCGCCGTCCGCTGCGGTGCCCACCAGTGCCCCGTCGGCCGCCTCCAGCAGGGCGGGGCCGTGACGAGCCTCGAAGTTCTCGACCCACCGGCCGAGTCGAGATGCCGGAACGCTGACCTCGGTCCGGTCGGTTGTCACCGGGTGGGCCGGCCGTCGAGGCTGAGCGAGTTCTTCTGCCGCCGGTAGGCGTCCAGGCCGTCCTCGCCCTTCTTCTCGGCCCACGAGTCCAGCACGGTGCGTTCGGCGGCCGACTCCATCAACGGCACGGCGTAGCCGCACGACTTCTGCACCAGGTCGACGTCGAGGTCGAAGACCTGTCGGGCCCCGTGCCGCGGAGGGAAGAGCGAGACCAGCTCGTCCCAGTCGTCGTCGCCGTGCTGGATCGTCCGCGCGGTGCCGTAGAGCCGCAGGATGATCGGCTCACGCGCGAACGAGCAGAACATCAGCGTCATCCGGGGTGCGTCGAGCAGGTGGGCGGCGGTCTCGTTCCCGCTGCCGGTGAGGTTGAGCCAGACGACCCGGTTCGGGTCGATCACCCGGAGCGTGTCCAGCCCCTTGGGCGAGACGTTGACCCGCCCGTCGCGGGCGGCGGTGCCCACGAAGAACACCTGTTGCGCCTCGATGAACGCTCGGTGCCGATCCGAGATCGCGTCGAAGCGGGTCCCCATCGATCAGACGTTGAAGCCGAGCGCACGCAGCTGCTCGCGGCCGTCCTCGGTGATCTTGTCCGGGCCCCACGGCGGCATCCACACCCAGTTGATGGCGACATCCTTGACCATGCCCTCCAGCGCGCCATGGGTCTGGTCCTGGATCACGTCGGTGAGCGGGCAGGCGGCCGAGGTCAGCGTCATGTCGATGATCACGCTGCTCGACTCGTCGACGTGGACGCCGTAGACCAGGCCGAGGTCGACCACGTTGATGCCGAGCTCGGGGTCGACGACATCCTTCATGGCCTCGGTGACGTCCTCGACGGTCAGCGTTGAGGTCGCGCCTACGGTCGCGGGGTCGATCGGTGGCAGGTCGTCATGCTGGTGCTCGGTCATGGGATCTCCTTGGTCTCGACAGGCTCGACCGGCGGGTCGACCGGGGCCTCCACGGGGGCCGCCAGGGCGGCGGCGGTGGCGTCCTTCCAGGCCATCCAGGCCAGCAGGGCGCACTTGACTCGGGCGGGGAACTTCGCGACGCCGGCGAACGCCACGGCGTCCTCCAGGACCTCCTCGTCGGGGTCCACCTGGCCCTTCCCCTGCATCAGCTCGAGGAAGGTCTGGTGCACCGACATCGCCTCGGGCACCGACCGCCCGATGACCAGGTCGGTCATCACGCTGGCGGCGGCCTGCGAGATCGAGCAGCCCACGGCGTCGTAGGACACGTCGTCCACCTGGCTGTCCGCGAGCCGCACGCGAAGGGTCACCTCGTCGCCGCAGGTGGGGTTCACGTGGTGCACCTCGGCGTCGAAGGGCGTACGCAGGCCCTTGTTGTGGGGGTGCTTGTAGTGATCGAGGATGATCTCCTGGTACAGCGAGTCCAGTTCAGTCGACATGGTCTCAACCCAACCCGAAGTAGGTGCGGGTGTATTCCAGTCCATCCACGAGCGCGTCGATCTCGGCGGGTGTCGTGTAGATGTACGACGACATCCGGGTGGACGCCTGGACGCCGTACCGCAGGTGGGCCGGCTTGGCGCAGTGGTGCCCGGCCCGGACCGCGACGCCGCGGGTGTCGAGCACGGTGGCGACGTCGTGCGGGTGGACGCCCTCGATCTCGAAGGAGATGGCCCCGCCGCGCTCGGCGGCCACCGTGGGGCCGAGGATCGTCAGGCCCGGCACGGTGGCCAGCCCCTCGAGCGCGTACGTCGTGATGGTCTCCTCGTGCCGTCGCACGTTCTCCATGCCCAGGTGCGCGAGGTACTCCACCGCAGCGCCCAGCCCGACCGCCTCGACGATGGGCGGCGTGCCCGCCTCGAACCGGTGCGGGATCGGGGCGTAGGTCGACTTCGCCATCGTCACCGTGGCGATCATCTCCCCACCGCCGAGGAAGGGCGGGAGCTGTTCGAGCAGGGCGCGGCGGCCCCAGAGCACACCGATCCCGGTGGGACCGACCACCTTGTGGCCGGTGAACACCAGGAAGTCCGCGCCGGAGGCCGCCACGTCGACCGGCAGCTGGGGCACCGCCTGGGAGGCGTCGACCACGACGATGGCGCCCACCTCGTGCGCCCGCCGGGCGATCTCGGGGACCGGGTTCACCGTGCCCAGCATGTTCGACACCCAGGTCAGCGAGACGACCTTGGTGCGCTCGTTGATCAGGTCGCCGATGTTCGTCAGGTCCAGGCGACCGTCGTCGGTGAGACCGAACCAGCGCAGGGTCGCGCCCTTGCGCTCGGTGAGCAGCTGCCAGGGGACGATGTTGGAGTGGTGCTCCATCTCGGTGATGAGCACCTCATCGCCCGGGCCCACCGCAAGGTCGCCCTCGGCCCAGGCCAGGGTGTTGGCCACCAGGTTCAGCGCCTCGGAGGCGTTCTTGGTGAAGACCACCTCGTCGCGCGAGGGGGCCCCGATAAAGGCGGCGACCCTGTCCCGCGCCGTCTCGAACGCCTCGGTCGACTCCGCGCCGAGCTGGTGCATGGCCCGGGCGATGTTGGCGTTGTGCCGCTCGAGGTGCTCCACCATCGTGTCGATCACGATCTGGGGCTTCTGCGAGGTGTTCGCACTGTCGAGGTACACCAGCGGCCAGCCACCGGCCAGGGTGCGCGAGAGGATCGGGAAGTCCTTGCGGACCACGTCAAGCTCGGGAAGCAGACCCTCCCTCATGTGCTCACCTCCTTTGTTCGCTCGCTGCGCGGTTCCTGGTTTCGAGACGCTCGCTGGTTTCGAGACGCTCGCTGCGCTCGCTCCTCAACCAGCGGCGGTTCTTTCGTGCCTTAGCCGGCGGTCACCCTCGTGTACTTGTCGTAGCCCTCGGCCTCGAGCTGGTCGGCCAGCTCGGGATCGCCTTCCTCCGCGATCCGGCCGTCGACGAAGACATGCACG
>CAZKEZ010000053.1:0-16461 GCA_964551905.1 uncultured Nocardioides sp.
CGCCGAACAACCACCCCCTAGAGGCCACCCACCCGGTGGCCTCTAGGCATTTCACCACCCCGCCCTAGAATGCAGCACACCGTTCGGAGAAAGGTGCCCAGCGTGGCCGAGAAGAACCGCCAACCCGGCCGAGGCCAGGGGGGTCGGCCCGCGCAGAAGCGCTCCTCGGGTAGGCAGCCGCCACGGGGGAAGACCCGGGACTGGAAGCGGCCGGCCGACAAGCAGACTCCCCGTTCGGCGGACCAGGCCCGCTACGACGGTCCGCCGCTCCCGGAGGACGTCACCGGACGCGAGCTCGACCGCTCAGTGTCGGCTCAGCTGAAGGGGCTTCCGGAGAAGCTCGCGCTGCGCGTCGCGCGGCACCTGGCCGCGGCTGGGATGCTGATCGACGACGATCCCGAGACGGCCTACCAGCACGCGCTCGCGGCTCGCGCCCGCGCCGCGCGGCTGGCGGTGGTCCGCGAGGCCACGGGTGAGGCTGCGTACGCCGCCGGCCACTATGCGGAGGCGCTGGCCGAGCTGCGAGCGGCGAAGCGGATGAACGGCGCCACGGCGTACCTGCCGATCATGGCCGACTGTCACCGTGCTCTGGGGCGACCGGAGGAGGCCTTGAAGCTGGCCAGGACTCCGGCCGTGGCGAACTTCCCCCCCGAGGCGAAGGCCGAGATGACCATCGTCGAGGCGGGCGCACGTCGAGACCTGGGTCAGGTGGATGCCGCGCTGCGCACCCTCGAGCGCGCCCCGCTCACGTCGAAGAGCCGCGCGGCCTGGGTGGTCCGGCTCCGCTACGCCTACGCCGACGCCCTGGAGGAGGCCGGTCGGGACACCGACGCGCTGACCTGGTTCCACCGCACGCACGCCATCGACAGCGACGAGATCACCGACGCCGCCGCCCGCGCCGAGGAGCTGGAGCGTCGAGTCGGCAGCTGACAACGCTGGCATTCGGTGACCTCATGAGTCACAATAGGTCACACAACTGCAGACTGGTCACTTCGACCACGCCGACCTGGGTCGGCGTACCGGCATCACCGCACGAGACCGCTGGGGAAGGCGCATCTCCGCGCCGGTGATGAAGGAGGTCACGGTGACCGCATCCGCTGCCGCTCGCGTCGCGACGAGGGGAGTGTTCTACGTACACTCCGCGCCGTCGGCGCTGTGCCCCCACATCGAGTGGGCGGTCGGTGGCGTGCTCGGGGCGCCCACGAGTCTGCACTGGACGCTCCAGCCCGCCCAGCCCGGCACTTACCGGGCCGAGTTGTCGTGGACCGGCGAGGCCGGGGCCGCCGCAGCCATCACCTCGGCACTGCGCGGCTGGAACCACCTGCGCTTCGAGATCACCGAGGAGCCCACCCCGGCGACCGAGGGGGCCCGCTACTCGTTCACCCCCGACCTCGGCGTCTTCCACGCGGTCACCGGTCTGCACGGCGACATCCTGATCCCCGAGGACCGACTCAAGGCGGCCGTCGTCAAGGCGGCCGTCGGTGACACCACCCTGGTCCTGGAGATCGACAAGCTCCTCGGCAAGCCCTGGGACGACGAGCTCGAGACCTTCCGTCATGCCGGCGAGGGCGCCCCCGTCCGCTGGCTGCACCAGGTCGTCTGACCCCGACGCACCAACCAAAACTGCACTCGATCGGCCATTTCGACAGCAGTTTTGGTTGGTACGACGTCAGCCGGGGTGGCGGTCAGGCTAGAGGGGGATGTTGCCGTGCGCGCCGCGGCGGACCCCGACCCGTTGGACGGCGTCGTCGATGGCGTGGGCGATGGCGGAGCGGGTGAGGGACGGCTCGACCACCTCGTCCACGACGCCGATCTCGATCGCCTTCTCGACCCCGCCGGCGAGACGTTCGTGCTCGGCGGCGAGCTCGGCCTCGACCGCGGGCCTCAGGTCCGGCTGCACTTCCGAGAGCTTGCGCCGGTGCAGGATCCGGATCGCGGCCACGGCGCCCATGACCGCCACTTCCGCACCGGGCCACGCGAACACCTTGGTGGCGCCGACGGCACGGGCGTTCATGGCGATGTAGGCGCCGCCGTAGGTCTTGCGGGTCACCAGGGTCACCCGGGGGACCACGCACTCGGCGAAGGCGTGCAGCAGCTTGGCGCCGCGGCGGACCACGCCGTCCCACTCCTGCCCTACGCCCGGGAGGTACCCGGGCACGTCGACCAGCACGATGAGCGGCACCCCGAACGCGTCGCACATCCGCACGAACCGGGAGGCCTTCTCGGCAGAGAGTGAGTCGAGGCAGCCCCCGAGCCGCAGCGGGTTGTTGGCGACGACCCCCACGGTCCGACCGCCGAAGCGGCCCAGTGCGGTCACGATGTTGGGTGCCCAGCGGGCGTGCAGCTCCTGCGTGGTGCCCGGGTCGAGGACCGCCTCGACGAGGGGGTGGACGTCGTAGGCGCGCTTCTTGGACTCGGGCAGCAGGGCTGCCAGATCGACGTCGCGCACCGCGGCGATGTCCAGGCTGCCCTGGGCGCCCAGCAGCGAGGCGACGGTTCGGGCCCGCTCCAGCGCCTCGGCCTCGGACTCGGTGAGGATGTGCACCACGCCGGAGCGCCGACCGTGCGGCTCGGGTCCGCCGAGCCGGAGCATGTCCACATCCTCCCCGGTCACCGACCGGACCACGTCGGGGCCGGTGACGAAGATCCGGCCCTCCGGGCCGAGGATGACGACATCGGTGAGCGCCGGGCCGTACGCCGCGCCACCAGCCGCAGGCCCGAGCACCACGGAGACCTGGGGAATCTTGCCCGAGGCCAGCGTCATGATGTGGAAGATCCGGCCCACGGCGTGGAGGGAGAGCACCCCCCCCGCCAGCCGCGCGCCACCGGAGTGCCACAGACCGATGATGGGTATTCCGTCGGTCATCGCCCGGTGGTAGGCGTCCACGACGACGCGGCAGCCCACGTCGCCCATGGCGCCGCCCATCACCGTGGCATCGGAGCAGAACGCCACCACCGCGGCGCCGTTGACGCGGCCCACCGCGGCCAGCATGCCCGAGTCGTCATCAGGCGTGATCAGCTCCATCGAGCCGGCGTCGAGCAGCGCTCGGAGCCGGAGCACCGGGTTGCGCGGGTCCTCGTCCCGAGGCAGCCGGGTGCGCTGGGCCGGGACGACCGTGGGCGCGCTCATCACACGCTCCGGAAGACCAGGGCCACGTTGTGGCCGCCGAACCCGAAGGAGTTGTTGAGCGCGGCGATGTCGCCCGGCGGCAGCTCGCGGCGCTTGGCGGCCAGGTCCAGCCCGACATCCTCGGGGTCCTCGAGGTTGATCGTCGGCGGCACCACCCGCTCGTGCAGCGCGAGGATGGTGGCGACCGACTCCAGGGCGCCGGCGGCGCCGAGCAGGTGGCCGGTCATCGACTTGGTCGACGTGACGACCGCCCGGCTCGCCGCGTCCCCCAATGCCCTGCGGATCGCGAGAGCCTCCGCCACGTCCCCCTGCGGAGTCGACGTGGCATGGGCGTTGATGTGCGCCACGTCCCCGGCGGCGACGTCGCCGTCGCGCAGGGCGAGGGAGATGGCCCGGGTCGCCCCGAGCCCCTCCGGCTGGGGCTGGGCGATGTCGTGGGAGTCCGCCGTAATACCGGCCCCGGCGGCCTCGGCGTACACCCGCGCCCCACGGGCCGCAGCATGGTCGGCCGACTCCAGGACCACTGCTGCTGCTCCCTCGCCCAGGACGAAGCCGTCCCGGCCCTTGTCCCAGGGCCGCGAGGCGGCCTCCGGGTCGTCGTTGCGCTTGGAGAGCGCCATCATGTTCGCGAATGCGGCCATGGGCAGGGGGTGGATGGCCGCCTCGGTCCCGCCACACACGACCACGTCCGCACGGCCGAGCCGGATCATGTCGATGCCGAGCGCGATCGCCTCGTTTCCGGACGCGCAGGCCGACACGGGCGTGTGCACCGCGGCCCGGGCGCCGATGGCCAGCCCGACGTTGGCCGCGGGGGAGTTGGGCATCAGCATCGGGATCGCCAGCGGCGAGACGCGACGCGGGCCCTTCTCCTTCAGGCTGTCGTAGTTGCTCAGCAGCGTCTGCACCCCGCCGATGCCGGAGGCCATCGCAACCCCCAGGCGCTCGGGGTCGACACCGCCCTCACCGAGTCCGCTGTCGGTCCACGCCTCGAGGCCGGCGATCAGCGCGAACTGGCCGGAGCGGTCCAGTCGACGTGCCTTGACCCGCTCGAGAACCTCGGTCGGCTCAACAGCGACGGTGGCGGCGATCCGGGCGGTCAGCGGCTCCGCCCACTCCTCGGTCAGGGCGCGGACCCCGGACCGGCCCTCGAGCAGGGCGGACCAGGTGCTGCTGACGTCTCCGCCGACGGGGCTGGTGGCGCCCAGGCCGGTGACGACGACACGGGTGTCAGTCATGCGTGTTCCTTTGCGGAGGGGACAGGCGGATGGCGTTGGATCGGTTCAGCCCTGCGCGGACTCGATGAAGGCGACCGCGTCGCCCACCGTCTTGAGGTTCTTGACCTCGTCGTCGGGGATGGACACGCCGAACTTCTCCTCACACGCCACGACGACCTCGACCATGGACAGCGAGTCGACGTCCAGGTCGTCGACGAACGACTTGTCGAGCTGTACGTCGTCGGCGTCGATGCCGGCGACCTCGTTGACGATCTCGGCGAGGTCGGCGCGGATCTCTTCGGTGGTGGCCATCTGGTTCCTTCTCTCGTGTGGGTTGGTGGTGCGGTTGGTCAGGGAATGGTGGTCAGGGGATCGTGACGACCTGTGCCGCGTAGGCCAGGCCGGCACCGAAGGCGACGAGGAGCGCGGTATCCCCGCTGCGGGCCTCGCCCTCGGTGATCATCCGATCGAGAGCCAGGGGGATGGAGGCTGCGGAGGTGTTGCCCTGCTCGGCGATGTCGCGGGCGACGCGCACCCGGTCGGGCATCTTCATGGCCCGGGCCATGGCGTCGATGATGCGCATGTTCGCCTGGTGGGGGACGAAGAGGTCGAGTTCCTCGATGGACACCCCGGCCCGGTCCAGGGCCTGCTGGGCGACCTTGGCCATCGTGAAGGCGGCCCACCGGAACACGGCGTTGCCCTCCATGACCAGGTGCGGCATCACCCCACTGCCGGGCGTCTCGGGAGTCCCCACGACGTCACGCCAGTCCTCCTTCTGCCGGATCAGGTCGAACTGCTCCCCGTCCGACCCCCAGACCACCGGGCCGACGGCGACCGTGTCGCTGGGGCCGACCACCGCGGCACCGGCGCCGTCGGCGAACAGGAACGCTGTGCCCCGGTCGTAGTTATCGGTGATGTCAGAGAGCCGCTCCACGCCGATCACCAGCACGTGCCCGGCGCTGCCGGCTCGGACCATGTCGGAGGCGAGCGCGACGCCGTGACAGAACCCGGCACACGCGGCGGAGATGTCGAAGGCGGCGGCCTGGTTCGTCCCCAGCTCGTGGGCGATCGCCGTGGCGGCCGCCGGGGTCTGCAGCATGTGGCTGACGGTGGCCACGACCACGCAGTCGACCTGCTCGGGTGAGATGCCGGCATGCTCGAGAGCTCCTCGAGACGCGGCGACGCTCATGGCCTGGATGGTCTCCTCGGGAGTGGCCCACCGGCGCTGCTTGATGCCCGATCGCTGCTGGATCCACTCGTCGCTGGAGTCGATCGGCTCGACGATCTCGGCGTTCGGGATGACCAAGGAGGGTCGGTAGGAGCCGATGCCGAGGATCGCTGCGTGCGGAGCGCCCTGAGACTGGTGCAGGTTCGTCATGAGCCGGTGCCTTCCGGGTGGAGTCGGACGAGGGGTTGGCCGGGGGAGACGAGGTCGCCGTCCTCCACCAGCCACTCCACGATCTGGCCGCCGTGGACCGCGGTGACCGCCGTCCGGTCGCGCAGGCTTGCGATCGCGCCGACCTCGGCGCCGGAGCCGAGGACTGCCGCATCCCGGGCCGCGGGGTCGACGTGGAAGGTGCCCTTGCTCGGGGACACCACCATCCGCCAGGTCGGGGTGGTCTCGATGGGGGAGTTCTCGCCGTGCTTGTCGCAGAACTCCCGGGCCTCGGCGAGCTGCTCCGGGCTCTTGAGGGCGAACGTCTCGACGCCCTTCATGGCTCGCCGGGCGATGCCGGTCAGGGTGCCCGCGGGCGGCATCTCGAGCAGGCCGGTCACGCCCAGGTCCAGCATCGTCTCCATGCACAGGTCCCAGCGGACGGGGCCGGCGATCTGCCCGACGATGCGGGCCACGACCTCCCGGCCGTCGTGCACCACCTGACCGTCCCTGTTGGAGATGACGGCGGCGCGGGGATCGTGGGTGGACACCGAGCGGGCCAGGCTGGACAGATGGCTGACGGCCGACTGCATGTGCTCGGTGTGGAACGCGCCGGCGACGCTGAGCGGCTTCAGCCGGGCTCGAGCCGGTGGGTCCTCAGCCAGGGCGGCGAGCTGCTCCATGGTGCCCGCGGCCACGACCTGGCCGGGCCCGTTGTCGTTGGCGGCAGTCAGCCCGTGCCGGGCCAGGGTGGCCAGCACGTCCTCGCGTTCCCCGCCCAGTACGGCGGTCATCCCGGTCGGGGTGCGGCCCGCGGCCTGCGCCATCGCCTTGCCCCGCTCCCGGACCAGCACCATCGCCTGCTCAGCGGTGATCACCCGAGCACCTGCCGCGGCGGCCAGCTCCCCGACGCTGTGTCCGGACACGGCACCGACCTTGTTGAACGCGTCGGTGGGGTGCGGGAAGATCCCCAGCGCGGCGACCAGGCTGGTCGCGACCAGCAGTGGCTGCGCGACCTGGGTGTCGCGGATCGCCTCCTCGTCGGCCTGGGTGCCGTAGTGCACCAGGTCGACGCCGGCCACCGTGGACAGCCAGTCGAATCGAGCGGCGAAGGTGGGGTCCTCGAGCCAGGGGGTGAGAAATCCGGGGGTCTGGGCTCCCTGTCCGGGGGCGACGATCACGAGCACGGCTTCAACTCTGCCGGTCCCGGACGCTTCGCTCACGTCTGGCGCGCACCATCTGCGGGCCCGAAATTTGTGGGATTCCTACAATTCGATCGCCTCGCCGCCGCGGCCGGACTGCCGCCCCAGGACCAACGCGATCCGCAGGGTGAAGGAGTCCCTGGGCACGCTGGGGGTGAGCCCGGTCAGGTCGGCCACCTGACGCAGGCGGTAGCGCACGGTGTTGGGGTGAACGAACAGCGCCCGGCCGGTGGCCTCGATGCCCGATCCCTGGGCCAGGTACTCGGCGAGGGTCTCGACCAGCGCTCCCCGCGCGCCGACCAGCGGCAGGTACACCCGCTCGACCAGATGACGCCGGGCATGGCCGTCACCGGCCAGGGCACGCTCCGGCAGCAGATCCTGGCTCAGCACCGGACGCGGCGCCTCGGGCCAGCCAGTCGCGGCCCGGTACGCCGACAACGCCGCCCGACCGGAGAGGTGAGCGTGCTCGAGGTCCTCGGTGACCGGCCCCACGACCACCGGCCCCGCGCCGTACAGGTCCACCATCGCCTCGCCGGCCTTGGTGGCGTCGCCGACCCCACCGAGCAGCAGGACCAGACGCTCGCCCTGGATGGCGCACAGCGCGTCCATGCCCGCAGCGCCGGCCCGGCGGCGTACCTCGTCGAACAGGTCGTCGGCGGCCCGCTCGCTGGGACCCGCGCCGAGGACCACGGCGACGTCTCCGTGCGCGGACCAGCCGAGCGCACTGGCTCGCGACAGGACCGACTCGTCGGCCTCACCGCGCAGGACCGAGTCCACGACCAGCGCCTCGAGCCGGGCGTCCCAGGCCCCGCGGACCTCCGCGGCGCGCGCGTAGATCTCGGCGGTGGCGAACGCGACCTCCCGGGCGTACCACGAGATCGCCCGGTGCACCTCCGCGGCGCCGTCCGCGTCCACGATGACATCGACGTTGGACTCGACCACCTCGATCGAGAGCCGGATCAGGTCGACGGTCTGCTGGAGGCTGATCACCCCCGTCAGCGCCCGCGGTGCCGCGCCGAACACCGAGGCCGCGATCGTGGAGCCGCCGGCGGCCGGGGCGTCTGCGTGGGTGCGGTACCACGCGACGAAGTCCTGGATGCCGTTCTGCACGATGAGGCCGACCCAGGAGCGTTCCTGCGCGTTGAGGTTGCGGAACCAGTCGACGTCGGCCTGCATCCGGGCCGTCGCGGCCGTGCTCAGCGCGCCGGTGGCGCGGAGGAGCGCATCGGCGGCCCGTTCCCGCGGGGCAGTCGGATCGGAGGACGCGCGCTCGCGAGTCACACGGAGGAGATTACCGGGACGGTCGCGGGGGTCGTCGGGTCACTCACGGCGCCGTCTGGTTGACTGTCGCCACCTTCGAGGGGGTGCACCCAGGCATGACAGCGGGGTCCGAGCGGTCCTACGACGTGGAGCACGTCACCATCCACGGTCATCGGCGTGCCTACGTGAAGACCGGTTCGGGGCCGACTCTGCTGCTGCTGCACGGGCTCGGCTGTGACCACCGGACCTGGCACCCCGTGATCGAGGCGCTGTCCCGGCACCACACGGTCCTCGCCCCGGACCTGCTGGGACACGGGGAGTCGGACAAGCCGCGAGCGGACTACTCCGTGGGCGGCTACGCGAACGGGATGCGGGACCTGCTCGCGGTGCTCGGGCTGGATCGGGTGACAGTGGTCGGCCACAGTCTCGGCGGTGGGGTGGCCATGCAGTTCGCCTACCAGTACCCCGAGCTGACCGAGCGGATGGTGCTGGTCGCGCCCGGAGGCTTCGGCCCCGAGGTGACTCCGATGATCAGGGTGGTGGCCACTCCGGGGTTCCACCAGGTGACCGGGCTCCTCACTCGGCCGGGCATTCGGCACGTGGGGGTGGGCTGCCTGCAGCTGCTCTCCCGGAGCGGCCTGCCACGGACCCGGGACCTGGGCGAGGTCGCCACCATCTTCGAGTCGCTCGAGGACGCCCGCACCCGAGCGGCCATCGCCCACGTGGTCCGGGCCGTCGTCGACTGGCGGGGGCAGATCATCACCATGAGTGACCGGGCCTACCTGACCGACGACGTGCCCATGTGCATCATCTGGGGCGACGACGACCAGGTCATACCGGTCACCCATGCCGACGTCGCCGGGGTCGTGGCGCCGCACGCCCGCGTGGTCCGACTGCCGAACGCCGGGCACTTCCCGCACCGGGACCATCCGCGCCGGTTCGTCAAGGTGATCCGCGACTTCGTCCAGCACACGCCCGCCGCGCAGTTCGACCCCCACCAGTGGACCAGCCACCTGCGCCGCGGGGCCGACGTCCGGTTGCACCAGGCCGAGGCAGGCCACTCGCCGGTCCCGCCGCTGCCGGCGGTCAGCCAGATCCACCCCGCTTCCTGACGCGTCCCCTTCCTCCGTAGCGGGTACCCAGCCGTGGAGCCGCCGTACGGCGGTGCCCCCGGAACGTTGAGGAAGGAGTGGCGATGCCGCAGCGGGCATGGAGCAAGAAGCGTGAGCGTCAGTACGAGCACATCAAGGAAGGCCTCGAGGAGCGGGGCCGTTCTGAGGACGAGGCCGAGGAGGTTGCGGCCCGGACGGTCAACAAGGAGCGCGCCCGCAGCGGAGAGTCGCGGGAAGCCAGCAAGACCTCGACCGACGACATCTCCTCGGGCCGTCGCGGCGGCCTGCGCTCCCACCGCGGAGCCGGCGGACGGACCAAGGACCAGCTCTACGCCGAGGCCCGGCGCAAGGGCGTGAAGGGGCGCTCGAAGATGTCCAAGGCGGAGCTGGAAAAGGCCGTGGGCCGCTGAGCGGACGGGGCATGGATTTCCCGGATCCGGGAACCACCAGGTCTGGAAAGGAGCGTCAGCATGGCTTTCTTGTTGTGGATCATCGCGGTGGTGCTGGTCATCTGGGGCATCGTGAGCCTGTTCCGTGGCCAGGCCCTGATGGGGGTCGTCCTGATCGTGGTCGGCCTCCTGGTCGGACCCGGTGGCGTCAGCATCTTCACCTAGTCACGTTCGCGGGCACGGCCGCGGGAGATTTCTCCCGCGGCCGTGTTTGCTTTCTGAGGAAGGGGGTACGGTGGTCAGTACCCCACGTGGTCATACAGCCCGGCCGCACCTGTGGGTTGAGTCAGGCAGGAGCACGTTGTGCCCGCCCTCGCAACGCGGCCGGACGGCTGCGTCGACGTTTCCACCACCCGCCACGACCGCGATCGCGGTCACGCCGAGCGCGCCGCGCGAACGCATCGGCTCTTCTCCGTCCTCAGCACAGCCCCGAAGAGTCGCCGAGGTGCACTCATCGACGAGATCGTGGAGGTGAACCTGCCGGTCGCCGACGCGCTGGCCTCGCGCTACGTGCGTCGGGGGATCCCCGACGACGACCTCGTCCAGGTGGCCCGGTTGGCCCTGGTCCGTGCGGTGCAGCACTTCCGGGCCGACCTGGGCAAGGACTTCATGGTGTACGCCGTGCCCTGCATCCGTGGCGAGCTGCGCCGGCACTTCCGCGACGCAGGATGGTCGGTACGCCCGCCCCGGCGGGTGCAGGAGGCGGAGTACCAGGTCCAACGGCTGTGGCCGCGGCTGGTCCAAGAGCTCGGCCGCGAGCCGACCCCCGAGGAGCTGGCTGAGCGACTCGATCTCCCCGAGGGGACCGTCGTCGAGGCCCTGACGCTGGACGGCTGCTTCCATCCGGAGTCCCTGGAGCGGCCCGTGCTCTCCCAGGGCGGCAGCACCATGGTGGTCTCCGACCGGCTCGGCGACGCTGACGCCGAGTTCGAACGCTGCGAGACCCGGGCCGCCCTGGCGCCGCTGCTCGCCGAGCTGGCCCCGCGGGACCGCACCGTGCTGCGGCTGCGGTTCGTGGAGGGCCTGACCCAGCGTGAGGTGGGTGAGCAGATCGGGGTCACCCAGATGCAGGTCTCGCGCATCCTGACCCGGATCCTCACCCAGCTGCGCGAGCAGCTCGCTGCTCCCGAGTCGGCGTCAGCCATCGCCGCCTGACCCCCCCACCCGGTGGTGGCGCCGAGCATCCCCCGGCCCGACGCCACCACCGCTCGGAGGAGTGACCGCGTGGTTGAATCACGCCATGTCCACCTCGTCGCATCCCGGAGACCGGGCGCAGCGAGCCGAGGAGCTGGCCGAGCTCGCGATCGCCCTGCACGACGAACCCAGTGTCGACGAGACCATCGACCGGGTGTTGGACTACGCCCGCAAGGCCGTCGACTGCGAGTACGCCGGCGTCGTCTTCGTGCACGGGCGACAGCGCGTGGAGACCGCCGCCGCGACCGATCCGCTGGTCGAGAAGCTCGACCAGCTCCAGATGGAGTGCGGCGAGGGCCCCGACGTCACGGTGCTGTCGGACCGGTTCAGCGTGCTCGTCTCCGACACCCACACCGAGAGCCGCTGGCCTGCCTGGGCCGTCCGGGTGGCCGCGCACGGCATCCGCAGTCTGATCAGCGTCCGCCTCTACACCAGCGCCTCGACCATCGGCACCCTCAACCTCTACGACTCGCGACCCGATCGGTTCGACATCGACGACCAGGCGGTGGCCCACCTGCTCGCTCGGCACGCCGCGGTCGCGCTGGCGTCGGCGCGCACGACCGAGAACCTGTGGCAGGCGGTGGACGCGCGCAAGCTTGTCGGGCAGGCCCAGGGGATCTTGATGGAGCGCTACTCGTTGACCGCGGACCAGGCGTTCGCCGTACTCATGCGCTACTCCCAGGACAACAACCTCAAGCTGCGTGACGTGGCCGGACAGCTGGTGGAGCACCGAAGTCTCCCGGGGCATCCCCAGGATGCGCCGGGCGATGGGTGAGGCGGGCGACGAAAGGGGTACCTCACGCCCATGAATGCTGGAGCACAGCACGGCATGGACGCCGCCGGGCTCCCGTGGGGCCCCACCGCTCCCTCGACGGCCCGGCATCTCGCTGCGGAGCTCCTGGGATCCCACGCGGTCCCGGCGGCCAAGTGTCGCGAGGCGCTCCTGGTCATCAGCGAGCTCGTCACCAACGCGGTTCAGCACGGCCAGCCACCGCTGTCTCTGCGCGTCGTGATGATGACCGACGAGATGAGGATCGAGGTGGCCGACGGGGGACCGGCGGCGCCGCGACCCCGGACCCCGCCCGTGGAGCAGGCGGGCGGTCGTGGCCTCGACATCGTTTCCCAGCTGTCGTCCGAGTGGGGATGGCGTCGCTCGGCCTCGGGCAAGACGGTATGGTGCTGTATGCCGCTCGGACCGAGCGGTGACCGGCGCTGACGGGCGCTTCTGGGATTGTCACGGTCCGCATCCCTGGGCCACGAAGGACGCACAGGAGTCGAGTGCAACATTCTGTGGAAGCACTGTCCGACGGACGGTGCCTGGTCCGCCTGTCCGGGGAGGTGGACCTTGCGGTCGTGCCCGAGCTGGTGATCGACTTCGAGTACGCGCTGGAGCAGGTCTCGGCCGACGTGGTCGTGGACGTCAGCGAGGTCGACTTCATCGACTCCAGCGGGCTGGCTGCCATGGTCCGGGCGCGCAGGAACGCGGAGGCACGAGGGGGAAGCATGGTCCTGACCGGCCCCTCCGAGGCCATCGGGCAACTGTTGCGGCTCACCCGACTCGACGAGTACTTCACCATCGTGCCCACCCCGGAGGGTGAGCACGAGAGTCCCGCACCCTGACAGACTCCGGGCTCGTGATGACCTCGGGATGGGTCCGGTCGGCTGGAGTCGCGCTGCTGGTTGCCGCCGGCTATGCGGCCGGGTCGCTGATCGCCTGGCGGTTGCTCGACGCCGAGGTCACCCCGGTGTTCTTCGCCTCCGCCGGCATCACCTCGGCCGCTCTCGTGGCGACGCGTCGCCAGCACTGGCCATGGATCCTGGTGGGGATCGCGGTCACCGAGATCGCCTTGGACCTGGGGCACGACGTCCCGGTCGGAGCGACGCTCGGACTGGCGGCGGCCAACACCATCGAACCGCTGGTCGGCGCGCTGATCGTGCGGCGGCTGGTCGGCGTACCGGACCTCTCCCAACGGCGGGACACAGCGGCCTTCCTGGCATCCTGCGTCGTGGCCGCACCGCTGGTCGGTGGCCTGGTCGGTGCGACGACACTGAGCCTCGCGTCGGGGCGGAGCTGGCCGGAGGCGTTCCTGCCGTTCTGGTTCGGCGACGCGCTCGGTGTGCTGACCGTCGGAAGTGCCGTGCTGGCGTGGTGCACGGCTACCCGGTTGGGCGAGCGGTCCCTTCGTCAGGTCGTGGTCGTCGTGGCGCTGGCCGCGCTGACCGCCGCCGCCACCACGACCAGCTTCGACTCCACGCGGGCGCCGTTCGTGCTCCCGCTCGCCGCGCTCTTCCTGGCCGCCCTGGCCGGCGGTGTCACCGGGGTCACCACCGCGGGCGCGAGCATGGGGCTCACCGCCAACCTGATCTCCGCCCGGGGAGAGGGGCCCTGGGGGGACCTGGCCGGTGTGGCCGACGTGGAGTGGGCCGGTCTCCAGCTCTTCCTGGCCCTCGGGGTCCTCGGCCCGTGGGCGCTGGCCGTGGAGCAGGCCGAGCGTCGGCGGACCCGCGGCGCGCTCGACCGACGCAACGAGGAGCAGTCGCGCGCGGAGGTCTTGCTGCCCGTGACCCAGGAGCTGGGCGCAGCGGCGACCCTCGACGAGGTGGGACACGCGGTAGCCGGCGTCGGGATCCGCGCCCTGGCGGCGTCGGGGACCGTTGCCCTGGTCGATGAGAGGTCGGGTCGACTGCGCACCTACGGCACCGGTCGGGACCCCGGCCACATCGACCCGTCCGCGCGGCATCCGCTCGCGGTGGCGGTGCGCACCGGCCGACCGGTCATCGCGCCCAGCCTGGTCGACCTGTCCGACGGGTTCCCCGACCTGGCGCCGGCGTACCGCTCCCTCGGGATCCGCGCCCTGCTGGTGGTGCCGATCCCTGGACAGGCGACGCCGATCGGGGGGATCGCACTGGAGCTGAGAGAGGCTGGAGTCGGCCCGCCGGGACTCCAGGAGGCCGCCGAGGCGCTGGCGGCGATGGCGGGTCAGGCGGCGATCCGTGCCCGGACACAGGAGCGCGACCGCCAGGTGGCGCATGAGCTCCAGCAGGCGTTGCTGCCCAGCGTTCCCGCTGAGCCCGGAGGCGGGGTCCGGGTCGCGGTCGGCTACCGGCCCGCCGATCCCCGACACGAGGTGGGCGGTGACTGGTACGACGCGTTCACCCTGCCCGACGGCCGGCTCGGGATCGCCGTGGGCGACATCGTGGGCCACGACCTCGGCGCGGCCACGGCCATGGGGAAGCTCCAGCCGGCGCTGAGAGTGGCCGCACACGAGGCGGACGAGCCGGGCGAGGTGCTGCGCAGGCTCGACCAGGCGAGCGTTCACCTGACGGGCACCATGATGGCCACGGTCGGCTATGCGGACTACAGCGGCGACACCCGCACCCTTCGCTACTCCTGCGCAGGGCATCCACCCCCGCTCCTGATCACGGAGGCCGAGTCGGCCTTCCTCGGCGAGGCGCGCGGGCTTCCGCTCGGTCTCGATCCCGACGCGGCTCGTGAGCACGCCGCCCTGGTGGTGCCCGATCCTGCGATCGTGGTCTGGTACTCCGACGGGCTGGTCGAGACTCGTGGGGAGTCTCTCGCGCAGGGCCTTGATCGCCTCCGGGTCAGCGCCGGGACGTCGGGAGCCTCGGCGGAACCCGAGGCGCTGACCCGCCGGCTGCTCGAACAGCTGGGTCGGGGCAGACCGCTCCAGGACGACGCCGTGGTGGTGTGCGTGCGGTTCTGAGCGGCGGATGCCCGGCCGCCCGGTCGGGTACCTGGCCTTCCATGGAGTACGCGCGCGACGTCGTCCGGGAAGAGACCGAGGCGCAGCGGCTCGACCGGAACTTCGTGGAGCTCCTCCAGGAGCTCCGGGTGGCGCAGACCGGCGTCCAGATCCTGTTCGCATTCCTCCTGACCCTGGTCTTCACCGTGCGGTTCACGGAGCTGAACCGAGGGGAGGTGGCGGTGTATGTGGCGTCGTTGCTGCTCAGTGCCGCCGCAGCCGGCGTCCTGCTCGCCCCGGTGATGCACCACCGGCTGCTGTTCCGGCGGCGGATGAAGGTCCGGATCGTCCGCGCCACCCACTGGTACGCCGTCGTCGGCCTCACCCTGGTCCTGCTGGCCCTCCTGGGCGCGGTCCACCTCGCCATCTCCGTGGCCATCGGTCAGGAGGCCGGCTGGATCGTGCTCACCCTCGGCATCCTGCTGGTGTGCCTGTGGTACGTCGTCCCCTTCGCCGACCTCAGGTGGCGCCGCGAGATCGAGCCGGAGCACCGGCAGAACGGCACCGGCAGGACGGGTGACGGGTGAGCGTCGTACCAACCAAAACTGCACGAAAACGGCCCGGGGAAGAGCCAAAATGGTTGGTGCGTCGGTTACGCGTCGCCGCCCTCTTGGAGCACCCCGCGGACGGCGGTGGGGTCATCGATGCGGTACTGCTGGAACGCCTTGACCACGGCCTCGCGGGGGAGGGCGCCGGCGTCGGCGAGGGCTTGGAGGGCCTGGACGACCACGGACTCGGCATCGACGTGGAAGAAGCGGCGGGCCGCGGGGCGGGTGTCGGCGAACCCGAAACCGTCGGTGCCGAGGACCCGGTAGTCCCGGGGCACCCAGCGGGCGATTTGCAGGGGTACGGCGGCCATGTAGTCCGACACCGCGACTACGGGGCCCTCCACGCCACTGAGCTTGTCGGTGACGTAGGCGGTCCGCGGCTCCTGGTCGGGGTGCAGCAGGTTCCACTCCTCCGCCGCGACGGCGTCTCGGGCCAGCTCGTTCCATGACGTCACCGACCAGAGGTCGGCCGCCACGCCCCACTCCTCGGCCAGCAGTCGCTGGGCCTTCTCGATCCACGGGAAGCCGACGCCGCTGGCCAGCAGCTGGACCCGCGGCGCATCCGAGCCGACCTCCTCGGGCGGCACCGAGAAGTGGTAGATGCCCTTGAGCAGCCCCTCCACGTCGAGGTTCTCCGGCTCCACCGGCTGCACGATCGGCTCGTTGTAGACGGTGAGGTAGAACACGACGCTCTCACCGTGCGGGTGCTCCTCCGACGAGCCGTACATCCGCCGCAGCCCGTCCTGCACGATGTGGGAGATCTCGTAGGCCATCGCCGGGTCGTAGTGCACGACCGCCGGGTTGGTGGCGGCGAGGAGCGGCGAGTGGCCGTCGGCGTGCTGCAGCCCCTCACCAGTGAGCGTGGTGCGGCCAGCGGTGGCGCCCATCAGGAAGCCACGGGCCATTTGGTCGGTCATCGCCCAGATGGCGTCGCCGGTCCGCTGGAAGCCGAACATCGAGTAGAAGAGGTAGACCGGGATCATCGGCT
Organism: uncultured Nocardioides sp.; assembly: GCA_964551905.1. GTDB lineage: Bacteria > Actinomycetota > Actinomycetes > Propionibacteriales > Nocardioidaceae > Nocardioides. The sequence goes on from CAZKEZ010000053.1 coordinate 16,237, forward strand.
CGCCGTGCGTGGCGTACGACGAACCAGCGGCCGTGGCGGAGGCCACCGATCCGGCCTCAGAGATGCCCTCGTGCAGCATCTGGCCCTGCTCGGACTCCTTCCAGGCCATCAGCAGCTTGCGGTCCACCGACTCGTAAGTCTGGCCACTGGGGTTGTAGATCTTGCTCGTGGAGAACATCGAGTCCATGCCGAAGGTGCGGAACTCGTCGGGCGCGATCGGCACGA
>CAZKEZ010000054.1:0-15341 GCA_964551905.1 uncultured Nocardioides sp.
TCACCGACCTGGGCTCGACCAACGGGACCGTGCTGATCCAGCCGGGGCAGGCCCCCCAGGACCTGCATCCGGGGATCGCCGTCGTGCTGGTCCCGGGCGCGATCATCGACCTCGGCGACGGGGTCAGCATCCAGGTCGAGGCGGTCTGACCCGACGGCCAGGGCGTCCCGCGCAACCGAGCCCTGCCCCCTAGTGCAAGTTTGCACTTGAGTGCAGGTTCGTGCGAGAGTGCGCCGGTGAGCACGGGGGAGGGGTTGCGCGCCCGGAAGAAGGCCCGCACCCGCGAGGAGCTGGTGAGCGCCGCCTACTCCCTGGTCGGCGCGGCCGGCACGTCCGGGCTCACCGCCGACGCCGTCGCCGCCCGGGCCGGCGTCTCCCGACGTACCTTCTTCAACTACTTCCCCTCCGTCGAGTCGGTCCTCCTGGCCGGCGTCGAGGAGGTCCTCGACTCGGTCCGCCGCGCGCTGGAGGACTGCCCTGCCGACGAGGCGGTGCTGGACTCGCTGGACCGGATGCTCGCCCCTCCCGCCGAGGAGCGGATGTTCGAGCGGATCGCACTCCTGGCCGTCGTCGGTCTGGAGTCCTCGACGGCGCGCAGCGCGATGCAGGAGCTCACCCACGAGTGGCTGACCTGGTTTGCCGCCCACCAGCGTGGCCGGAGCCCGGAGGTGACGGCGCTGTACGCCGTGAACCTCGCCGCCGCCGTGCTCGCCAGCGCCCAGGCCGCCGTACACCTGTGGGCGGAGGAGACCGGAGCCGCGCTCGACCCTGCCTCCGTGGCCCGTCTGCAGGAGCTCTTCGTGACCAGCCTGCGGTACCTGCGCACCGGGTTCGAGCTCCCCGACCCATCTCCTGAGGAGGCCTGATGGCGACCGCTCTCTACCGACTGGGTCGGGCCTGCGCCCGGCACGCGTGGCGGGTGATCCTGGTCTGGCTGGGCATCCTGGCCCTGGTCGGTGTCGGCGTCGCCACCCTGGCCGGCCCGATGACGAACGCCGTGACGATCCCCGACGCCGACTTCCAGCGGGTCAGCGAGCAGCTGGCGCGCGAGATCCCGGAGGCCGCCGGCGGCGCCGCCACCGTGGTCTTCCACGCCGAGGACGGCCCGTTCACCGCCGAGCAGGAGCAGGCGATCACCGAGGTGATGGCCGCGTGGGGCGAGCTGCCCGGGGTCAAAGCCGTGCAGGACCCGTTCGCCGCGGCCCAGCAGACGGCGGACGGTGCGGCCGCCCTCGCCGACGCCGGTGAACAGCTCGACGCCGCCGAACGGCAGCTCGACAAGGGCCGGACCCAGCTGGACGAGGCGCAGGGCCAGCTGGCCTTCGCGCGCACCACGCTGGAGGACTGGGAGCGCAACGACCCCGACAACCCCGGCCTGGCCGAGCTGCGGGCCCAGGTGACCTCGGGCACCGAGCTGCTGGCGGCCCAGGAGGAGAAGTACGCCGCCGGCCGGGCCGACTACGAGGCGGGGCGGGCCGCCTACGACGCGGGCGTGGCCCGGCAGGAGATGGTCAACGGGCTCCGGATGGTCAGCGACGACGGTCGCTACGCCGTGGCGCAGATCCAGTTCGACACCAACGCCCAGTCGATCCCGCCGGAGGTCCGCGAGTCCATCCCCGAGCTCGGCGAACCGCTCGCAGAGGCCGGCGTACACGTCGACTACAGCGTCGAGATCACCCAGGAGGACCAGCTCATCGGGGTGGGCGAGATCGTCGGACTGCTGCTCGCCGGCGTGGTGCTGCTGGTGATGCTGGGCACCCTGGTGGCCGCGGGGCTGCCGCTGGCCGTCGCCCTGATCGGGGTGGGCGTCGGGCTGGCCGGGGCGATGGCGGCCTCGGCGCTCTACGAGATGAACTCGATGACGCCGGCCCTCGCGCTGATGCTGGGCCTGGCGGTGGGCATCGACTACTCGCTCTTCATCGTGAACCGGCACCGCAACCAGGTGCTGCGCGGCATGGAGCCGGCCGAGTCCATCGGTCGCGCCAACGGCACCGCCGGGAACGCCGTGGTGTTCGCCGCCTCGACCGTCGTCATCGCGCTCGCCGCCCTGGTGCTGAGCGGGATCCCGATCCTGGCCCAGATGGGGCTGGTGGCGGCCGCCACCGTGGCGGTGACGGTGCTCGTCGCCGTCACCCTCACCCCCGCCCTGCTGGGGCTGCTCGGTCGCCGGGTCGCCCCGAAGCGCACCTGGCGGCGCGCCGGCTTCGCCGTGCCGGGCGACCACACGAGCCGCCCGCCCAGGCCGGGCGAGGACGAGGAGGAGCACGGGCGCTGGTACGTCACGCTGATGACCCGCCGCCCCTGGCTCACGATCCTGGCGGTCGTGGCACTGGTCGGGCTGGTGGCCTGGCCGGCCACCGACCTACGGCTGGGGCTTCCCGACGGCAGCGCCGAACCGGCCGGGTCCACGGCGTACCGCACCTACGAGTCGGTCGCCGAGAACTTCGGGCCCGGCATGAACGGCCCGCTGGTGGCCGTGGTGACCCTGCCCGACGGGACCACCGCCGAGCAGGCGGCCGCCAAGCAGGTCGAGGTCGGCACCAAGCTGTCCCGGCTGTACGGCGTGGAGCACGTCGTGCCCTTCGGCGAGAGCCCGGACCACTCGACGCTGGCCTACCAGCTCGTCCTCGACACCGGACCGGCGGACGCCGGCACCGTCGAGACGGTGGAGATCATCTCGGCGAGTGCGCCCACGCTGGGCGAGCTGTCCGGGGTGACCGTCGAGCTCACCGGGCAGACGGTCGCCAACATCGAGATCTCCCAACGCCTGGCGGACGCGCTGCCGCTGTACCTCCTGGTGGTGGTCGGGCTGTCGCTGCTCATCCTGATGGTGGTGTTCCGGTCGGTCCTGGTGCCGCTCGTGGCCACCGGTGGGTTCCTGCTGACCGTGGCCGGGGCGTTCGGTGCCACCGTCGCGGTCTACCAGTGGGGCTGGCTCGCGCCGGTCTTCGACGTCCACCGGCCCGGCGCGATCCTCTCGTTCATGCCGATCATCCTGATCGGGGTGCTGTTCGGGCTGGCGATGGACTACCAGATGTTCCTGGTCGCCGGCATGCGCGAGGCCTACGCCCACGGGGCCGACCCGCGCTCGGCGGTGCGGACCGGCTTCAGCCACGGGGCCAAGGTGGTCACCGCCGCCGCGCTGATCATGGCCTCGGTCTTCGGCGGCTTCGTCTTCGCCGAGATGACCACGGTGCGCGCGATCGGCTTCGGCCTGGCCGTCGGGGTCCTCATCGACGCCGTACTCGTCCGGATGACCCTGATCCCGGCTGTGATGCACCTGCTCGGCGAGTCCGCCTGGTGGCTGCCCCGCTGGCTGGACCGGCTGCTGCCCGACCTCGACCTCGAGGGCACCGGGCTCACCGCACATCTCGAGTCCCAGGACGTCATACGGACGGTGGAGCCGTCGGCTCCGTCCGCATGACGTCCGCCTGCCGGAGCGGCGTGAGCCGTTCCGGATGGCGGGACGGGGGTACGGCGGGTCGGGCGGAATGCCTAGCGTTCGGGTGAACCACCGTCACTGCGAGGAGCGGGCATGGCCGATGCTGAGCGCGGGTGGGACGTCGACTCCGTGGCCACCGAGCTGCTGGCCTGCGAGGACCAGCGCCGGGACCGCGAGAAGTTCACCGACGAGTGGCCCGCGCTCGACGTCGACACCGGCTACCGGGTCCAGGACGAGACCCTGCGGCGGCGGTTGGCCCGCGGCGAGACCCTGGTCGGCGTGAAGCTCGGCCTCACCAGCAAGGCCAAGCAGCAGCGGATGGGCGTCGACACCCCGTTCGTCGCCTGGCTCACCGACGCCATGGTGCTCGCGCCGGGCGACCCGGTGCCGCAGGACCGGCTGATCCACCCCCGGATCGAGCCCGAGATCGTCTTCACCATGGGGGCCCGCCTGGAGGGCCCCGGTGTCACCGCCGATCAGGCGCTCGGCGCGGTCGAACGGGTCTGGGCCGGTGCGGAGGTCATCGACAGCCGGTACCGCGACTTCCGGTTCCTGGCCGGCGACGTGGTCGCCGACAACGCCTCGTCCGGGGCGTACGTCGTCGGCGACGTCGGCCTGCCTCCGGACCGGATCGACCTGGTGGGGGAGGCCGTGGAGGTGCTCGTCGACGGCGAGGTGGTGGACCGGGCCACCGGCGAGGCCGTGCTCGGCCACCCCGCCGAGGCGCTCGCGCTGGCCGTCAACGAGCTGGCCCGGCGCGGCCTGGCGGTGGAGGCCGGATGGACGGTGCTGACCGGGGGCCTCACCGACGCCGTGTTCGCGCGGCCCGGCACGACCGTGACCTGCCGGTTCGCCACCCTGGGCAGCGTCGAGCTGTCCTGCGGCGAGGAGGTGCCCGCCTGATGCCGGTCGTTGAGATCACGCTGACCGAGGGGCGCTCGCCCGAGCAGCTCCGGGCGCTCGTCAGCGCCGCCACCCAGGCGGTCGTCACGAGCATCGACGCCCCGGTGGAGTCGGTGCGGGTGATCCTTCGCGAGGTCCCCGCCACCCACTTCGCCGCCGGTGACGTGACGATCGCCGAGCGGCGGGCGGCCGCCGCGACCGCCGTACCCGATCCCGCACCGGCGACAGGAGCAGACCCGTGAGCACCCGTGCGTACTTCGGCCACGTGATCGGCGGCAAGGAGGTCGACTCGCTCGACGGTGGCCGCTTCGAGTCGGTCAACCCCTGGACCCAGGAGCCCTGGGCCGACGTGGCGCTCGGCTCGGCCCTCGACGCCGAGGCCGCGGTCGGCGCGGCCCGCCGAGCCTTCGACGAGGGGCCGTGGCCGCGGCTGGGGTACGGCGAGCGGCAGCGGCTGCTGCACCGGTTGGCCGACACCATGGAGGCGCACGCCGACGAGCTGGCCGGCGCGGACTGTCGGGACATGGGCAAGCCGTGGGCCCAGTGCCACCACGACGTGGCCCGGGCGGCGCTGAACTTCCGGTTCTTCGCCGACCACGCGAAGCTCGCGATGGCCGAGACGCTGCCGATGGACACCGGGCACCATGCCTACACCCGCTACGAGCCGGCCGGCGTCGTCGTGGCCATCGCGCCCTGGAACTTCCCGCTGATGCTGGAGACCTGGAAGGTCGCCCCCGCCCTGGCCTGGGGCAACACCGTCGTCCTCAAGCCGGCCGAGGACACCCCCACCTCCGCGACCATCCTGGCCCGGCTGGCCCTGGAGGCTGGGCTGCCCGAGGGCGTGCTCAACGTGGTTCACGGCTACGGCCCGGCCGCGGTCGGCGAGGCGCTCACCCGCGACCCCCGGGTGGACCGGATCACCTTCACCGGCGAGAGCAACACCGGCCGGGCGATCTCGCGGGCGGCGGCGGACAACCTGACGCCGGTGTCGCTGGAGATGGGCGGCAAGAACTGCAACATCGTGTTCGCCGACGCCGCGCTCGACAACGCCGTCGACTGGTCGATCCAGTCGATCTTCCGCAACGCCGGGCAGATCTGCCTGTCCGGCAGCCGGCTCTACGTGCAGCGCCCGATCTTCGACACCTTCCTGGAGCGGTTCGTGGCGAAGGCCGAGGCGATGCGCTTCGGCGACCCGCAGGACCCCGCCACGGAGTTCGGCCCGCTGGCCAGCCGCGAGCACTTCGAGAAGGTGAAGGGGTACGTCGACACCGTCGAGCAGGCCGGCGGTCGGATGCTCACCGGCGGCGTGGGAGACGGCTGGTTCGTCAGACCGACAGTGCTGGTGGACATGCCGCTGGACAGCCCGCACGTGCGGGAGGAGATCTTCGGCCCGGTGGTGGTGGTGCACCCCTTCGACACCGAGGACGAGGCGGTGGCCCTGGCCAACGACTCGCCGTACGGCCTCGACGCCCAGCTCTTCACCGAGGACCTGCACACCGCCCACCGGGTCTCGGCGCGGCTCAACGTGGGGACGGTGTGGGTCAACTGCTTCTTCATCCGCGACCTGCGGGCTCCGTTCGGCGGGGTCGGCGCCTCCGGGGTCGGCCGCGAGGGCGGCACCTTCAGCCGCGAGTTCTTCACCGAGCCGAAGGCCGTGGTGATGCAGATCGACGCGGCGCCGCGCGACTGAGCCCCTCGGCCGGTGGTCAGCGCCAGACGTAGGCGCGGCGGGCGATCTGGAGCGCGCTGACGTAGCCGTCGCGCTCGTAGCGCTGGCTGTCCACGTGCCACGGCACCGCGAGGGTGCCCCGGGCCTCGTCGAGGTCGGCGAACCCGTGCTGCTCGCCCCACGCGGCCAGGTCCGCGAGCAGCCGGCTGGCGTACCCGCGACCGTGCCGCATGAACACCGACGCGCACTGGACCACGTCGGCCCCCGCGAGCAGGTACGCCGCCAGGTCGTCGGCCGTCTCCACCCCGCCGGTGCCGGCCAGCGAGCACTCGACCTGCTGGCGCAGCACCGCGATCCAGGTCTGGGGCAGTCGCGCCTCGGCGGCGGTGGACAGCTCGATGGTCGGCTCGACGGTGCGGCTCTCGACGTCGATGCGGGGCTGCAGGAACCGGTTGAACAGCACCAGGCCGGCGGCGCCCTTCTCGACCAGGCGTACCGCTATCGGGTTCAGGGAGGAGAAGAACGGGGTGAGCTTGACGGCGACCGGGATGGTGACCCGCTCATGCACCGCGGCCAGCAGGTCGACGATGGCGTCCTCGACGACCTCGCCCTCGCCGCGGAACTGACCGGGCACGACGTAGAAGTTGATCTCCAGCGCCGCCGCGCCGGCGTCTTGCACCTCGCGGGCGAAGGCGGTCCACTCGCCACTGCCGGTGCCGTTCATGCTGGCGATGATGGGGACGTCCACGGCGGCGACCGAGCGCTCGATGAGCTCGAGGTACCGCGCCGGCGCCCCCGGCCCCGCCGGGTTCACGAACCAGTGCTGCTCGGCATGGTCGGGGTCGAGCTCGTGGGCGACCTGCTCCTCGAAGATCGAGTACAGCACCACCGCCCCCACTCCGGCGTCGACCAGGCTGATCACCCCGCCGGGGGTCTGCTGTAGCGGCGAGGGCGCGGCGACCAGTGGATTCCGCAGCTCCAGCCCGAGGTAGGTGGTGGTCAGGTCCATGGGCACCTCCAGCGCTCTGAGCACACCGTATCGCCGCCCCCAGGTTGAGACGTGCCTCCGGGCGGGTTGAGACGTGCCTCCGGGCGGGTTGAGACGTGCCTCCGGGCGGTTGGGCGTACGGCGCGGGGCCGGCCGCGACCGTCGTACTCTCGTGGCGTGACCACTCCGCTCGTTGTCGGCTTCGACCTCGACATGACGCTGATCGACACCGTGCCGGGGTTCACCGCCACGCTGCAGGCCTTGGGTGCGGAGCTCGGCGTGGCCTTCCCCACGGAGGATCTGACCTCGAAGTTGGGTCCACCACTGGAGTACCTGCTGGCCGACCACCTCGAGCCGGACGCGATCGCGCGGGCGGGTGACCGGTTCCGCGAGCTGTACCCGGACCACGCCGTGGCTCCGGTGCCGCTCCTCCCGGGTGCCCGCGAGGCGATCGACGCCGTACGTCGCGCTGCGGGCCGGGTGATCGTCGTGACCGGCAAGTTCCCCCGCAACGCGCAGCTGCACGTGGACCATCTGGCTCTGGACATCGACCACCTCGAGGGCTGGGTGTGGGGAGTCGGGAAGGCGGATGTCCTGCGCCGGGAGGGCGCGTCGGTGTTCGTGGGCGACCACGTGCACGACGTGGCCGGCGCTCTCGCCGCCGGGGCGCTGAGCGTCTCGGTGCTGACCGGCGGCAACTCCCGCGACGAGCTCGTCGAGGCCGGCACCCACGTGGTCCTCCCCGATCTGCACGCCTTCCCCGGATGGCTGGAGGGGCATCTGGCCGGGCCCGCGCCGGCTGGGGCTCCGTTCGGCGGGTAGGCCGAGGACGGCTATCCGATGGCGGGGCGCCGCGGGTGGTCCGTACCCTGGGACTGCACCCCCCGCTCAAGCAGAAGGATGGTCAGGCCGTGCCCACTGGCAAGGTGAAGTGGTTCGACGCGCAGAAGGGCTTCGGCTTCCTCTCCCAGGAGGAGGGCCCCGACGTGTACGTGCACGCCGACGCCCTGCCCGAGGGTGCGGCGGCGTCGCTGAAGCCGGGGACCCGAGTCGAGTTCGGCATCGCCCAGGGCCGGCGCGGCGACCAGGCGCTCTCGGTACGGATCCTCGAGGCGCCGGCGTCGGTCAGCCGCAACCGGGCGGCCGCCAGGCGCAAGAAGCCCGAGGAGATGGTGTCCATCGTCGAGGACCTCATCCGGTTGCTCGACGGGGTAGGCGAGACGTACCGGCACGGGCGGCATCCGGAGGCCAAGACCGCCCGCCCGACGGCCAAGCTGCTCCGCGCACTGGCCGACGAGCTGGAGCTCTGAGCCGCCGGTTCCCGACGTACCAACCGTTTCTGCTGTCAGATCGGCAAAATGGCAGCAGATTTGGTTGGTGCGTCGCGAACCTAGCCGGTACGTCGGGAGGGCTGGTCGGGGCGGACGAGGAGGACGAACGCCATCCATAGGGCCATGACGGCGGCGGCGATCCCGAGACCGAGGCGGGGGATCAGGGGGAGGGCGATCCCGACGAAGCCGCCGATGACCCAGGCGAGTTGGAGGGTGGTGTCGGAGCGGGCCAGGGCGCTGGTGCGGACCCGTTCCGGGACGTCGCGCTGGATGGTGGAGTCCAAGGAGAGCTTCGCGAGGGACTGGGAGAGCCCGGCGATGAGTCCCAGCAACGTCGCCGTCACGGGTCCGTAGAAGACGGCCGCCAGCAGCGCCGCCACCAAGACGGCCGCGAGCGCGGCGATGACCGTGACCCGCGGGTTGACCCGTTTGAGCAGCGCCGCGACAGCGATGCCCAGGGTGTTCCCGACGCCCGCGGCCCCGATGACGAGCCCCATCGAGAGCTCGGCGGAGAGGTCCCCGAGCGGCTCGTCGCGCAGCAGGAAGCCCATGAACATGATGAGGAAGCCGGACATCCAGCGCGGCCCGCAGTTGGCCCGCAGCGCGAAAGCGACCGAGCCGGGGATGCGCACCCGGATCCGGCCGCTGGCCGAGGGCGGCAGGTCGGCCTCGCCGGACCCCAGCACCAGCGTGCCCTCGCCGGCGCTGGAGTCCACCCGGGCCGGCAGCCGGATGGCCAGGATCGTGCCCACCACGAAGAGCAGGAAGGCATAGCGCAGGGACCACTCCGACCCCGCCAGGCTCGCCAGCACAGCGATCGGTGCGGAGATCCCGGCTCCGACCACCCCCGCGAGGGAGATCCGGCCGTTCGCCTTCACCAGGGTCACCGAGGGCGGCAGCAGCCGCGGGACGGCCGCGGTGCGCGTGATCGAGTATGCCTTCGACGCCACCAGACACCCCAGCGCCTCGGGAAAGAGCCAGGTCGAGTCGGTGACCACCGCGGAGGCCAGCACCCAGGCCAGGAAGGCCCGGAACGCGAGGGTGCCGCCGATGGCCCACCGGCGGCCGTGCCTGAACCGGTCCAGGAACGGCCCGATCAGCGGGGCCACGATCGCGAACGGCAGCATCGTGAGCCCCAGGAACAGGGCGACCTGCCCGCGCGCCTCTCCGGTGGGCACCTGGAAGAACAGCGTCCCCGCCAGCGAGATCGCGATCGCGGCGTCGCCGGCCGCGTTGAACGCGTGCAGCTCGATCAGCCGGGCCAGCCCGGAGTCCCCGGCACCCTCCGCACTGGCGGCGCGCCGGGCCTGCCGCACCGTGTAGCTGCTGGCCCGCCCGGTCCCGCGGGCCAGCGCCCGCGCTCCGCGCAGGGTGGCCCGCGCTCCCGAACGGACCTCGTGGGCCGCCTGCGGCCGCCCGCTCGACGAGCGCCCCGGTCCCACGTGCACGTCCGGCCCGGGGTCGGCCGCGGAGGCCTGACCTCGGTCGTCCGCCGGGGGTGGCGTCGTCATGGACCCATCCTGCCTGCCCGGACCCCGTGGGTGCGGCCGCAGCGGCGGGGACGCGCCCGAGGGTCGTGTCATGTCGTGTCATCATGTCCCCCGTGACCACGACCTCGCCCACCAAGCCGGACGCCGTCGCCGCTGCCGCGGTCGACCTGGCGCGGACGGCGCTGCTGGCCGAGGTTCCCGCCGAGGACGTCGGCGACCACCTCGGAGCGCAGACCGAGGGGGACCGGGTCGTGACCCACCTCTTCGCCTGCACCCGGGCCGGCTACCGGGGGTGGCGCTGGTCGGTGACCGTCGCCCGTGCCGCCCGGCAGAAGGTCGCCACCGTGGACGAGGTCGTCCTCATCCCCGGCGAGGAGGCGATCGTCGCCCCGGCCTGGCTGCCGTACAAGGAGCGGGTCCAGCCCGGCGACCTGTCCCCGGGCGACCTGCTGCCGGTCGAGGAGGATGACCCCCGGCTGGTGCCCACCTACCTGGTGGGTGACGACCCGCTGTCCCGCGACGACGAGGCCCAGGTCCGCCGGGTCGCCGCCGACCTCGGGCTGGGCCGGGTCCGCACCCTCTCGAGGGAGGGCCGCGACCAGGCCGCGGAGCGGTGGTACGACGGACCAGGTGGCCCCGACGCCCCGGTGGCCCAGTCCGCGCCCGCGACCTGCACGACCTGCGGGTTCCTGATGCGGCTGGCCGGATCGCTCGCCGAGACGTTCGGGGTCTGCGCCAACGGCAATGCCAACGACGACGGCCGGGTGGTCTCATTCGACCACGGGTGCGGCGCCCACTCGGAGGTCACCCTCCAGCGTCGGCACCGCCCCAAGAAGCTGCCCGAGCACGTCTTCGACACCGTGGACGACCTCGTCGACCTGTAGTCCCGGCCCGGTCAGGGCCGCCCGGTCAGTGCCGCGGCCGGTGCTTCGCGCGCGCTCCCCGCCGGCGCCGGCAGTACTCCAGCCCGAATAGCCCCAGCGCCAGCCCGGCGAGGCAGGTCCACAGCCACCAGACCCGGCCGGCGGCCTCCAGACGACCGTAGAACGGCAGCATCCCGAGGAAGGCGAGCAGCCACAGGGCGGCTCCCACCGTGACGGTGCGCACCCCGTCCACGTCGAGCGGCTCGACGTCGGCGACCACGTAGGTGCGGTTGCCGATCTCGTGCTGCTTCGGCTGCTCGTCCCGGAACTCCACGGGCCCGACGCTACGGCACCAGCCAGTCCGAGGGAATACTTAGCAAGACTAATGAGTTAGGCTCACGACATGACCACCACCGCCCCCGCCCGCCCGCGCACCAGTGCTGACGCCGCCGACGCGGCGCTGGCCTCGGAGCTGCGCCATGCCGTGATGCGGTTGCGCCGGCGACTGGCGGTGGAACGGCACCCCGACAACGAGCTGAGCCTGTCGCAGATGACCGTGCTGGGCACGCTGTACCGGCTCGGCGACCTGACCCTCGGCGAGCTGGCCGGTCACGAGATGGTGCAGCCGCCATCGATGACGCGCACCGTGAACTGCCTGGAGGACGGCGGGTACGTCGCCCGTCGACCGCACGACACCGACGGTCGCCAGGTGGTGGTCTCGCTGTCCGACCGTGGCCGCGAGACCCTGCTGGCCGACCGTCGCCGCCGCGACGCCTGGCTGGCCCGTCGGCTGACCACCCTGACCACCGAGGAGCGGGCGCTGCTGCACGCGGCCGCGCCACTCCTCACCCGCATCGCCCACGAGGACTGACCTACGCCGTTGAGCCCCACGTTCCGCTCCCTCTCCAACGCGAACTACCGCCTGTACGCCGCCGGCGGCGTCGTGTCGAACACGGGCACCTGGATGCAGCGGGTCGCCCAGGACTGGCTGGTCCTCCAGCTGACCGGAAACTCCGGGACCGCGCTCGGCATCACCACCGGACTGCAGTTCCTGCCGTTCCTGCTGCTGGCCCCGCTCGCCGGCCTGGTCGCCGACCGGGTTCCCAAGCAGCGGCTGCTCCAGATGACCAACGTGGCCATGGCCGCACCCGCACTGGTCCTCGGGCTGCTGACCGTCACCGGACAGGTCCAGCTGTGGCACGTCTACGTCCTGGCGTTCATCCTCGGCTCGGCGGCGGTCTTCGACGCCCCCGCCCGCCAGTCCTTCGTCTCCGAGATCGTCGGCCCCGATGACGTCACCAACGCCGTCGGCCTCAACTCCGCCAGCTTCAACGCCGCCCGGATCGTCGGCCCGGCGGTGGCCGGCTTCCTGATCGCCGCGCTCGGTGGGGGCGCCACCGCGACCGGCTGGGTGATCCTGTTCAACGCCGTCACCTACGCCGCCCCCATCGCCGCCCTGCGCGGGATGGACCGCAGGCTGCTCGCCTCACCGGAGCCGCAGGCCCGCGAGCCGGGGATGATCCGGCAGGGCGTGCGGTACGTCGCCGGCCGCCCGGACCTGCTGCTGGTGCTGGCCATCGTCGGGGTGACCGGCACCTTCGGCCTCAACTTCCAGATGACCTCCGCCCTGATGGCGACCGAGGTGTTCGACAAGGGAGCGACCGAGTACGGCCTGCTCGGCACGATCATGGCGGTCGGCTCGCTGGCCGGCGCCCTGCTCGCCGCCCGTCGGGAGCGGGTGCGGCACCGGTTGGTGATCGCCGCCGCGCTGACGTTCGGGGTCGTGGAGATCGCGGCCGGCCTGATGCCGTCGTACCTCACCTATGCCGCGCTCACCCCGCTGCTCGGCATCACCGCGCTGACCATGATCACCAGCGCCAACAGCTACATGCAGCTGCACACAGACGCCGGCATGCGCGGCCGGGTGATGGCGCTCTACATGATGATCTTCATGGGCGGCACGCCGCTCGGGTCGCCGCTGATCGGCTGGGTGGGGGAGACCCTGGGGGCGCGCTGGACGTTGATCCTCGGCGGGGCGCTGACGATCGTGGGCGTCGGCGCCGCCGCGCTGGCCTTCGCGCTGCACCGCGGCGTTTTGACCCCCTCCGGGCGAGAGAGTAGCCTCGTTCCTCGTGTCTGGGACGACCAGACGGTTGCGCATGCCCAGAGAACGGCCGACTGATCCCGGCCCGAAGTTCCGGCGTCGCATGCATCGTAGGCACACCGCTCCACAGGCAACACCATCGTGCCCGGCAAGGTGTCGGGCCTGACTAGAGGACAAGAAAGGGAACCACCCAGGTGCCCACCATCCAGCAGTTGGTCCGCAAGGGCCGCCAGGACAAGGTGTCGAAGAACAAGACGCCTGCCCTGAAGGGTTCGCCCCAGCGACGCGGCGTCTGCACGCGCGTCTACACCACGACTCCCAAGAAGCCGAACTCCGCTCTGCGCAAGGTCGCCCGCGTGCGTCTGTCCAGCGGCGTCGAGGTCACCGCGTACATCCCCGGTGTCGGCCACAACCTCCAGGAGCACTCGATCGTGCTCGTTCGCGGCGGCCGGGTGAAGGACCTCCCCGGCGTCCGCTACAAGATCATCCGCGGCACGCTCGACACCCAGGGCGTGAAGAACCGCAAGCAGGCCCGCAGCCGCTACGGCGCGAAGAAGGAGAAGAGCTGATGCCGCGCAAGGGTCCCGCCCCCAAGCGTCCGATCGACGTCGACCCGGTCTACGGCTCCCAGATCGTCACCCAGCTGGTCAGCAAGGTGCTGAAGGACGGCAAGAAGCAGGTCGCGCAGCGCATCGTCTACACCGCGCTGGAGGGCTGCCGCGAGAAGACGGGCACCGACCCCGTAGTCACGCTGAAGCGTGCCCTGGACAACGTCAAGCCGGCCATCGAGGTGAAGTCCCGCCGGGTCGGTGGTGCGACGTACCAGGTGCCGATCGAGGTCAAGCCCAACCGCAGCACCACGCTGGCGCTGCGCTGGCTCGTCGGCTACGCCGCGGACCGTCGCGAGAAGACGATGTCCGAGCGGCTGATGAACGAGATCCTCGACGCCTCCAACGGCCTCGGTGCCGCGGTGAAGAAGCGTGAGGACACCCACAAGATGGCGGAGTCCAACAAGGCATTCGCCCACTACCGCTGGTGAGTCCGGAGTACGCCGTACTCCCCGTGCTCGCGCTGACTTTCGACCTAAGGAACTGACCCTCAGTGGCCGTCGACATCACCACGGACCTCAACAAGGTCCGCAACATCGGCATCATGGCGCACATCGATGCCGGCAAGACCACCACCACCGAGCGCATCCTCTTCTACACCGGCATCACCTACAAGATCGGTGAGGTCCACGAGGGTGCCGCGACGATGGACTGGATGGAGCAGGAGCAGGAGCGCGGCATCACCATCACCTCCGCCGCGACCACCTGCTGGTGGAAGAACCACCAGATCAACATCATCGACACCCCCGGTCACGTCGACTTCACCGCCGAGGTCGAGCGGTCGCTGCGGGTCCTCGACGGTGCCGTCGCGGTCTTCGACGGGGTGGCCGGCGTGGAGCCGCAGTCGATGACGGTGTGGCGCCAGGCGAACAAGTACGCCGTACCGCGGATGTGCTTCGTCAACAAGCTGGACCGGACCGGTGCGGACTTCTTCCGCTGCGTCGACATGATCGTCGAGCGGCTCAACTCCACGCCGCTGGTGCTGCAGCTCCCGATCGGGGCCGAGTCCGACTTCATCGGCGTCGTCGACCTGGTCGGCATGCGTGCGCTGGTGTGGCGGGGCGAGACCAAGATGGGCGAGGACTACGTCGTCGAGGAGATCCCCGAGGACATGGCCGAGCAGGTCGCGGAGTGGCGCGAGAAGCTGCTCGAGACCCTGGCCGAGGCCGACGACGACATCATGGAGAAGTACCTCGAGGGCGAGGACATCTCCACCGAAGAGCTCGAGGCGGCGATCCGCCGGGCCACGCTCGCGGACAAGCTCAACCCCGTGCTCACCGGCACCGCGTTCAAGAACAAGGGCATCCAGCCCCTGCTCGACGCCGTCGTGAAGTACCTCCCCTCGCCGCTGGACATCACCGCGATCGAGGGGCACAAGCCCAACGACGAGGACGAGAAGATCGAGCGGCAGCCGTCGGACGACGAGCCGTTCTCCGGGCTGGCCTACAAGATCGCCTCCGACCCCCACCTCGGGAAGCTGATCTACGTGCGCGTCTACTCCGGCAAGCTGGAGGCGGGCTCGAACGTGCTCAACTCCGTGACCGGCCGCAAGGAGCGGATCGGCAAGGTCTACCAGATGCACGCGAACAAGCGTGAGGAGATCTCGTCGGTCGGCGCCGGCCAGATCGTGGCGGTCATGGGCCTCAAGGAGACCAAGACCGGGCACACCCTGTGCGACCAGCAGCACCCGGTGGTGCTGGAGTCGATGAGCTTCCCCGCGCCGGTGATCGAGGTCGCGATCGAGCCCAAGACCAAGGGCGACCAGGAGAAGCTGGGTACGGCGATCCAGCGGCTCTCCGACGAGGACCCGACCTTCACGGTGAAGACCGACGAGGAGACCGGGCAGACGATCATCGCCGGCATGGGCGAGCTGCACCTGGAGATCCTGGTGGACCGGATGCGTCGGGAGTTCCGGGTCGAGGCCACCGTCGGCAAGCCGCAGG
>CAZKEZ010000055.1:0-14902 GCA_964551905.1 uncultured Nocardioides sp.
AGCGCGCCGGCCGCGAAGCCGTCGACCAGCGCCTCGAACCGCTCAGCGGTGACGGCCGCAGCCAGGTAGCCGCCCACGCTGGCCAACGTGCAGGCTGCCGCCACCGCCGCCCAGCCCAGAAGGATCGTGCGCGCCGACTTGCCCGCCTCCCGCATCGCGGTCGAGGACCCGATGGCCTCGGGCAGGTTCGAGACAAAGATGGCGACCAGCAGCGCCACGCTGACCCCGGCGCCCTCGGCGATCCCCATCCCGAGCACCGCCTGCTCGGGGATCCCGTCGAGAAGCGCCCCGAGGGCGAGCGGAAGCCCGGCGGCACTGCCGCCACCCCGGCCGCCCAGCCGCTCCACGCCGCGGTCGGCCAGGAAGAAGGCCAGCGCGCCGGCGGCGAGCCCCACGGCCAGCGGCACCGCACCGCCGGTGCGGAAGCCCTCAGCCGCCAGCTCGAAGGAGATGCTCGCGATCAGCGCCCCGGCGCCGAACCCGAGGACCAGTCCGACGGGACCGGGCCGCCAGGTGCGGACGACTCCGAGCACGGCGCCGAGCAGCAGCGAGGACGCGCTGACCGCGCCCCACAGTGCTGCTGACCACATGGAGGGCACAGTAGCCCTCGGTCAGGCGGCGCCGAGACGCCCCGCGGCTACCCGCGGGCAGCGGCCAGGTTCAGCGGACCCGCCAGAGCCATGCGTTGACGCCCTCGGCACCGAAGATCAGCTCGCCGGCGCGGTTGAAGGTGACCGACTCTCCCATGGGGTGCTCCGCTTTGGGTGGAAGCCGCACCTTGATCGGCTCGCCCCCCAGCTTCGAGTAGACGAGGGCAAACCGGTAGCTGCGGAGCACGAACAGCTTCCCGCTCCGGGCGAAGTCGGCCCCGCTGAGACCCTGACCGGCGTCCGCGATCCGGGTCAGCCGGTTGACCCCCTTGCGCTTGAGCTGCTTCGGGGCCCGATAGATGCCGGCGCCGCTGGGCGCCTTGGTGATGATGAAGATCCGGCCGGTCCGGGGCCTGATCATCATGGCCTCGGCGTTGTGCTCCCCGTCGGGGTAGGCGAGCCGGAAGGCGACGTGCTTGAGCGCGCGGCTCTTCAGCTTCTTCGGCTCCCGGACCCGCACCACGTTAATCTCGCTGCGGCCTTTGTTGCCACCGATGTCGCCGAACCACAGGGTGTTGCCGGGCCCGGACGCCATGTCCTCCCAGTCCTTGGCGGGCGCGCCGGGCACGTCGAAGACCGCCTTGGTCCGGCAGCTGCGCGGGTTGACTGCGAAGAACTGCGGGCCACCCCCGCTGTCGTTGTGGATGAAGATCGTGGGCCGCCGGTAGGTGCTGCGCGACATCCCGCTGTTCTCCGAGATCCGGGTGTCCTGCACCCGGCAGGTCTTGGAGATGTCATCCCACGCGGCGTGGGCGGGACCGGCGAAGACCAGCGTCGTCAGCGCGAAGGTGCCGGACAGCACGGCAGCGAGCAGCGCGCCGAGGGGTCGTCGGGCCAGGGAGCCGGGCACTCGGGGGCCGGGCAGGGGCATGGGTCCTCCACGGGATCGGGACAGGACCACACGGTAAGGGAGGAGTCCGGTGGGAGTCGAACCGGCGCCGCCCTCCTTTACCGGTTCAGAGGTAAAGACCGGTGGCGGAGTCGCCCAGCCGGTCCGCGGCCACCGCGTGCAGGTCGCGCTCACGCATCACCAGATACCGGTCGCCGGTGACTTCCACCTCGGCCCGGTCGGCGGGGTCGAAGAGCACCTGGTCGCCGGCCTCCACCAGGCGGGCGTTCGGCCCGACCGCGACGACCTTGGACCACACCAGCCGGCGCGCGCCCATGTCTGCGGTGGCCGGGATTACGATGCCCCCGGCGGACCGGCGCTCGCCGGTGTCCTTGTCCAGCTCGACCAGGATCCGGTCGTGCAGCATCCTGATCGGGGTCTTGTCGGCCATGTCGGAGCTCGCCGGGCGAGTCAGCGCACGATGCGCCGGATGGCGGCGACCACCACGATCACACCCACCACGCCGCCGGCGACCTTCAAGATGTTGTCGGTGCGCGGGGCTCCGGTGTCGGGGTCGACGAAGTGAGCCTTGGTGGCGGCGAGCTGCCGGCTGACGATGGTCTTGGGGCTGGTTCGGTAGACGAGCTCGTCGATGGTGCCGGCCAGCCGCGCGCGCGTCTGCTCGATGTCGCTCTCGAGGCTCGTCAGGTCCTGGGTCACGCCGGAAGGTTACCAATCGTCGTCGGGTCGAAACCGAACGGGAGCTCCAGCCGGTGCCGCGCCATCAGCTCCTGGTCGGTGAGCAGGTCGTACGTCGAGCCGTCCGCCACCACCGACCCGTCGCTGAGGACCACCGCCCGTGGGCACAGTTCGAGGGCATAGGGGAGGTCATGGGTCACCATCAGCACCGTGACGTCGAGGCTCCGCACGATGTCGGCCAGCTCTCGGCGAGAGGCCGGGTCCAGGTTCGAGGAGGGCTCGTCGAGCACCAGGATCTCCGGGCGCATGGCGAGGACCGTGGCCACCGCCACCCGGCGGCGCTGACCGAAGGAGAGATGGTGCGGCGGGCGATCGACGTACTCCGCCATCCCCACCAGCTCGAGCGCCTCCGTCACCCGACGGTGCAGCTCGTCGCCCCGCAGCCCCAGGTTCGCCGGGCCGAAGGCCACGTCCTGTCGCACCGTGCCGAGGAAGAGCTGGTCGTCGGGGTCCTGGAAGACGATGCCCACCCGGCGTCGGATCTCCGAGAGGTTCTCCCGGGCCACGGGCAGGCCACTCACCTCGACCGTCCCCGACCCGGCAGACAGAATGCCGTTGAGGTGGAGCACCAAAGTGGTCTTGCCGGCGCCGTTGGGGCCCAGGAGCGCGACCCGCTCCCCGCGGTGGACGTGCAGATCGACGCCGTAGAGGGCCTGGTGACCGTCGGGGTAGGCGAACGCCAGGCCCCGGACGTCCAGGACGGGGACGCTCATCGCCGCCCCCGGGTGGGTCGAGTGGTGGGGAGGGTTCCGGTGTAACCACGGGAGAGCATCGCCAAGTGCACCCGCTCCCCGCGCTCGTAGGACCGGATGAACAGCGCGCCCAGGGACCGGGCCAGCGTCGGCCAGTGCCGTGGCGACCTCGGCTCGCAGCCCCGCGAGCGCATGGCGACGAGCATCCGCCCCAGCTCGGCGGTGACCACGTCGAGATAGCGGATCATGAAGCTCATGATCTGGACCAGCAGGTCCGGGAGCCGGAGCCGCTGCAGTCCCCGGACCAGCTCGTCGGCCTCGGTGGTCGCGGCCAGCGTCAGCGAGGCGAGCACGCCCAGGGTCCCCTTGACGACGAGGCCCCAGGCGGCCAGCAGGCCCGGCTCGGAGACGGTGAGCCCGAGCACCTCCACCTGCGGGCCGGTCGCCACGAACGGCACCAGCAGCGCGAAGATGAGGAACGGCACCTCGATGACGAGGCGCTTCAGCAGGAACGGAAGCGGGACCCGGGACACCCGGATGACGACCAGCAGCACGACCGCGTAGCCGGCGAACGCGGCGAACCAGTCCCGTGGCGTCGCGACGACGACCAGCATGAACCCGACCAGGGCCAGCAGCTTCAGGTGAGCCGGGGCCCGGTGCACCGGGCTGTGGCCGTGGTAGTGGAGCCGGTGTCCGTGTGCGGCGCCCATGTGGGCAGGCCCTAGGCCTCGGGCGTCGAGACAGCGGGGTCAGCCGTCGGATCGGGTTCGCTGGCCCGCTGCCGAAGCAGCCAGAAGAGCCCGCCGCCGAGCAGCAGCACGATGAGCACCCCGATGACGCCCGCCAGCCCCCCGCTCAGCCGGGAGTCGTCGACGCCGCTGGTCTGGTAGTCGGCGAGCGGGCTGTCCGCCACCGCGGAGTCCTCGGCGGAGTCGAGGAAGCCGGTCTGCTCCGCGACGTACTCGAGGCCGTCGGGATGGCTGCTGGCGTAGTAGCTGCCCACGCCCGCGACCAGCAGGGCGGCCAGCAGGAACGCCCAGAAGAAGCCGCGCCGGCTCATGCCGCCACCTCGCCGTCCCGCGCGGCGCGGGCTCGGATCTCGAGGCTCCGGTCACGGAGGGCGGGGCGCGCGCCGTACACCAGGTCGGGTCGCACGGCGACCACGCTGGCGACGACCAGGCCGGTGATCACCGCCTCGCCCACTCCGATCACCCCGTGCCAGGAGACCATCGCCGCGGCTACCGTGCCGGTCTCCACCGGCGCCGTGCCGCCGACCGCGAAGAGCGCGGTGAACGCCAGTGCCGCGGCGGGCACGCTCACGAGCGCGCCGACGGCCGCCGCGGGGGCGACCATGCTGAGCCGGGTGGGCAGCACCGCCCGGACCCCGCGGAACACCACCCAGCCGACGGCGACGCCGACCAGCGCCATGAGCGTGATGTTCGTGCCAAGCGCGGTGATCCCGCCGTCCGCCATCAGCAGGGCCTGCACCGCCAGCACCACCGAGATGCAGAGTACGGCGGTCCAGGGACCCACCAGAACCGCCGCCAGCGCTCCCCCCAGCAGGTGGCCGCTGGTGCCCGCGCCGACCGGGAAGTTGATCATCTGCCCGGCGAACACGAACGCCGCCACCAGACCCGCCATCGGGGCGGTCCGGTCGTCGAGCTCCCGGCGCGCCTGGCGCAGCGCGACGGCGATGCCGCCCGCCGCGATCACACCGGTGGCCACCGACGTCGGCGCGTCCAGAAAGCCGTCGGGCACGTGCACGGGGCGCTCCCTCCACCAAGATGGTGCCGCGGCATCGCTAGGTTGGTGCCGCAGCCAGATGCTGCTGCCCAGAGTACGTTATTGCAAACCATTCGCAACAAGGCCGTCCTCTCGGCCGGAGGATCCCGATGCCCGACACCCGACTCGCCCCCGGCGACCTCGCTCCCGACTTCACGCTGTCCGACGACACGGGCGGCGAGGTCACCCTCTCCGACCTGCGGGGACAGCGCGTGATCGTCTACTTCTACCCGGCCGCCATGACGCCCGGATGCACCAAGCAGGCGTGTGACTTCACCGACTCCCTGGACTCTCTGCGCGCCCAGGGGTTCGAGGTGCTCGGCGTCTCCCCCGACGCGCCGGCGAAGCTCGCGAAATTCCGGCAGCGGGACGCGCTCACCATCACCCTGCTCTCCGACCCGGACAAGTCGGTGATGACGGCCTACGGCGCCTTCGGGGAGAAGAAGCTCTACGGCAAGCTGGTGCAGGGCGTCATCAGGTCCACGTTCGTCATCGACGCGGAGGGCCGGATCGAGCTGGCGCAGTACAACGTCAAGGCAACGGGACACGTGGCGAAGCTGCGCAGGGACCTCGGGCTAGCCTGAGGCCTCGGTCGCAGGCTCTGCGTCTCGCGGCCACGCGCCCGTAGCCCAATTGGCAGAGGCACCAGGTTTAGGTCCTGGCCAGTGCGAGTTCGACTCTCGCCGGGCGCACCCTCCCCCTCCCCCGCCAAACCGGGGACGTCATACGGACGGTGGAGGCGTCTCCACGGTCCGTATGACGTCCCGCCCGAGGGCGGCGGGCAGGCGGGGGGCGAGCGCTCGCAATGCCCGGCCCCGGTGGGAGATCAGGTCCTTCTCGGCCACCGAGAGCTCGGCGGAGGTGCGGCCGTCCGCGGCGTGCTCGTCGGCCACGAACAGCACGTCGTACCCGAAGCCGCCGTCCCCCCGCAGCTCGCGGATGATCCGCCCGGACATCACCCCGTGCTCGACGATCTCGAACCCACCGGGACCGCAGTAGGCGATCGCGCACTCGAACCGAGCGGTCCGCCGCTCGTCGGGGACGTCGGCCAGCTGGGCCAGCAGCAACTCGTTGTTGCGGGCGTCGGACTTGGGAGGACCCGCCCAACGGGCCGACAGGACACCCGGCATGCCGTTGAGCGCGTCGACGCAGAGCCCGCTGTCGTCGGCCACGGTGGGGAGCCCCGTGGCGGCGAGCCCGGCTCGGGCCTTGAGCAGGGCATTCCCCTCGAAACTGGGCTGGTCCTCGACGGGTTCGTCGTACGGCGGGACCGCGTCGAGCCCGACGACGGTGAGGCGGGGGGTGTGACCCGCCAGGATGCGCTGGAGCTCGGCCAGCTTCTTGGCGTTGCGGGAGGCGAGCAGCACCCTGGCCTCGGGCGATCCGCTCACGGAGCGGCGGGACCGCTGTCGAGCGCGCTGTGCTGCAGCACGGTCAGGTCGGCACAGCCCTTGGTGGCCAGGCTGAGCAGGGCGTCGAGCTCGGCGCGGTCGAAGGCCTGGCCCTCGGCGGTGCCCTGGACCTCCACGAACCGGCCGTCCCCGGTCATCACGACATTCATGTCGGTCTCGGCCCGGACGTCCTCCTCGTAGGGCAGGTCCAGCCGCGGCAGCCCGTCGACGATCCCCACGCTGACCGCGGCCACTGACCCGGTCAGGGGCTCGCCGGTAAGCGACCCGGCGGAGCGCAGGTGCGCCACGGCATCGGCGAGCGCCACGTAGGCCCCCGTGATCGCCGCCGTGCGGGTCCCCCCGTCGGCCTGGAGCACGTCGCAGTCCAAGACGATGGTGTTCTCCCCCAGCTCCTGGTAGTCGACGACCGCCCGGAGGGACCGGCCGATCAACCGGGAGATCTCGTGGGTCCGGCCGCCGATCCGCCCGCGGACCGACTCCCGGTCCGAGCGGGTGTTCGTCGAGGCCGGCAGCATGGCGTACTCCGCGGTCACCCAGCCCAGGCCCGACCCCTTCCGCCAGCGCGGCACCCCCACCGACGCCGAGGCGGCACACAGCACCCGGGTCCGGCCGAACTCGACCAGCACTGACCCCGCGGCGTGGTCGAGCCAGTGCCGGGTGAGCCGGACCGGGCGGAGCTCGTCGTCGACGCGGCCGTCGGCACGTGGTGCGGGCGGGGCGGCGGGGGTGTCGGGCATGGGCGGAAGCCTACGCGGGACCTACCCCGGCTACTTCACCTCGGCACGGAGGATGCGGCGCAGCCCCAGGACCAGCGGTACGCCGAGCCACAGCGCGCCGCTGGCCAGCAGGTGTGCCCACTCCTTGCCGGTGTCGAGGCTGAGGTCCTGGAGCGGGATCTGCGCGGACTGGAAGTCGATCCAGGGCTGAACCTTCTCGAACCAACCCAGGTAGAACGCGAGCACACCGAACGCGGTGGGGAGCAGGTAGAGGTACACGAAGAACACCACGATCGCCGCCGGCGTGTTGAGCAGGAGTGCGGCGAGTGCGAACCCACTCAGCATGGCCAGCGACTGGACGATCACGAACCCCACGAACAACCGCCAGCCGAAGCTCCAGTCGGCGTCGCCCTCGATGAGCTGGTAGATGAGGTTGCAGACAGCTCCAATGGCAGTGGCGGCCAGGGCGGTCGCCAACGCCAGCAGCACCCCGACCATGGCCTTGGCCCCGATGACCAGGGCGCGGCGCGGCTCGAGGCTGAACGTGACCATCGCCGTCCGCTGGCTCCACTCGGTGGTGACCAGCATGATGCCGAGCACCGGTAGCAGCACCGAAGTGACGAAGGCCGCGGTGCCGACGAAGTCACCGAACGAGATCTGCTCGTCCTGCACGATCACCACGATCAGGACGATGGCCTCGACCAGCGCGACGAGAAGTCCGATGCTGGCCAGCAGCCAGAAGCTGGCGCGGGTGTCGTAGGCCTTGCGGAACTCGACCGCGACCAGGCGGTGGAAAGGCGTACGCGCGGTGCCGGAGATGTCGAGCGTCGCCGACTCCGGGGGCAGCGTGCTCATGAGGAGGCTCCTTCGGTGGTGACGGCAGCAGCGTCGCGCTGGCTCTGCGAGGTCAGCTCGAGGAACAGGTCCTCCAGCGGTGTGGCATCCGGGCGCAGGTCGGTGAGGACGACCCCGTGGCGCGCGGCGACGGTGCCGACCTGGACCGGCTCAGCGGCGACGCGCAGGCCGGCGCCCGCGGCGGTGACGGTGAGCCCGTCGGCGGCGAGCGCCGCGGCGAGCGCCGAGTTGTTCGTGGACGTGACGAGCGCACCGACGTGCGTGGACGCCAGCATCGACTCCTTCGTCCCCTGGGCGACGATCCGGCCGTTCCCGATGAGGACCATGTCGTCGGCGATCTGCTCCACCTCGGAGAGCAGATGGCTCGACAGCAGCACGGTGCCCCCGCGCCCGGCGTACTCCTTCAGCAGGCCGCGCATCCATCGGATGCCGGCGGGGTCGAGGCCGTTGGCCGGCTCGTCCAGCACCAGCACGGACGGGTCCCCGAGCAGCGCGTGGGCGATGCCGAGACGCTGGCGCATCCCGAGCGAGTAGTTGCGCACCCGGCGCTTCGCCTCGCTCGGTGTCAGGCTCACCAGCTCGAGCATCTCGTCCACCCGCGTGTCCGGAAGCCCCATGGTCCGGGCTCCGATCACCAGCACCTCGCGGCCGGTCCGCCCGGCATGCTGGGCGGAGGCGTCCAGCAGCACGCCCACATGGAGCGCGGGGTTCGGGATGTCGGCGAACCGGTGCCCACCGATGGTGACCTGTCCAGCGGTGGCCGGCGTCAGGCCGACCATCACCCGCATTGTGGTGGTCTTGCCGGCACCGTTCGGGCCGAGGAACCCGGTCACCCGACCGGGTCGGCACTCGAAGTCGACGTTGTCGACGGCCGTGAAGGCGCCGTACCGCTTGGTCAGCCCGGAGACGGTGATCATGGTCCCCTAGCCTGCCCGAGCTGGGCCGAGGACACACATTCCCCGCGGCCGGCTGGGCGCGTTGCCCACTCGGCCCTGATGGATCAGCCCGGCTGATTGGCCGCCATCGTGTCGGCGACCGCATGCGCATCAGCCCACGGCTCCTCGCGCAGCCCGTCGACGACACCTCGCTGGTCGGCGGCCGAGCGGTTCTGACTGAGCTTCGCCTTGGCCTCGACCCGGGTCACCGTGACCTCGACCCCCACGATCCCCTTGAGCTGACCGGTCACATACGCGTCCGGGGCGTCGGTGACGTGCCACCGAGACTCCCGGTCCGACTCGTGGGCGTCGGTGAGCTCGGTGACCGCCATCCGCAGCCAGTCGGGGTCGTGGTGGATGCGGGCCGTGCCGGTCAGGTGCACGGCGCTGTAGTTCCAGGTGGGGACTACCCGTCCGTGCTCGGTCTTCGTGGCGTACCAGCTGGGCGAGACGTAGGCGTCCGGCCCGGGCACGATCACCAGGGTCGGCGCGTCCGGCTCCACCTCACGCCACTGCGGGTTGGCCTTGGCGAGATGCGCGATGACGGTGTCGTCGCGCCACAGGATCGGCAGCAGCGTGGCCGCGGGGACACCGTCGGCCCCCGTGGTCACCAGCCAGCCGCGCCGAGCCAAGGCGACCAGGTCGCGGACGGAGTCGGGGTCGGCGATGCGGTTGAAGGGTGGGGTGTACATCAGGCCGCCAGCCTAGAGCTCGTACGTCGCCCCCGGGACCGCCACTTCCAGCGGCCCCTCCCAGAGGGTCTGGGCCTCGTCGTAGGCCCGGGACGGCTGGTGCCACGGCGGCACATGGGTCAGCACGACCCGCTTCACACCGGCCGCCGTGGCCGTGCGGCCGACGTCGCGGCCGGTCAGGTGGATCCCTTCGGGGTTGTTGTGACCCACCCGGAACGACGCCTCGGCCAGCAGCAGATCGGCGCTCTTGGCGGCCCGGTCGAAGCCGGCGCACGGAGCGGTGTCGCCGGAGTACACGAGGGTCCGACCGTCGGCGGTCACCCGCAGGGCGTAGGCCGGCACCGGGTGCTCGACTGCAACCGCCTGCACCCGGAACGGTCCGAACCGAACCGGCCGGGCGAAGCTGCGGAAGTCGAACTGCTCCTTCATCCCGGGCGTCGGCGGCAGATCGTAGGCCCGCGCCATCCGGGCCGCCGTCCCCCGCGGTCCCCACACCGGGAGCCGCGGCCGTGGACCGGAGGGGTGGTACTTCCGCATCACGTAGTAGCCGCACAGGTCCAGGCAGTGGTCCGCATGCAGGTGGCTGAGGAAGACTCCGTCGATGCTCAGCGGGTCGACGTACCGGTGCAGGGCGCCGAGCGCGCCGCTGCCGAGGTCGAGCAGGATCCGCCAGGTGCGGTCCTCGTGCTCGGCCTCGACGAGGTAGCAGCTGGCCGGCGAGTGCGGGCCGGGGAACGAGCCCGAGCAGCCGACGACGGTGAGCTTCATGCCAGCCCCCCGACGTACTGCGAGGCGGCGTGGAGCTCGGGGCCGAGGAAACGCCGGCCGATGGTCTCGAACTCCTCCGGCGCGCCGGTGGTGAGGAAGTGGTACGTCGGCTCGCCGGACTCGCGCATCAGTCCGGTGGAGGCCAGCACCCGGTAGACCTCCTTGGCGCACTCCTCGGCGGAGCTGACGAGCGTGACGTCCTCCCCCATGACATAGGAGATGACGCCGGTCAGCAGGGGGTAGTGGGTGCAGCCCAGGATGAGCGTGTCGACGCCCGCGGAGGTCAGCGGGTCGAGGTAGTCGTGGGCCACCGAGAGCAGCTCCGCACCGCCGGTGACGCCCCGCTCGACGAACTCCACGAACCGCGGACAGGCCCGCGTGGTCAGCGACACGTGCGGCGCGGCTGCGAAGGCGTCGTCGTAGGCCAGCGACTCCGCCGTGGCGCGGGTGCTGATCACCCCGATCCGGCCGGTGTGGCTGGCCGCCACCGCACGTCGAGTGGCCGGGTAGATCACCTCGACCACCGGCACGTCGTACCGCTCCCGGGCGTCTCGGAGCATGGCGGCCGAGGCAGAGTTGCAGGCGATCACCAGCATCTTCACGCCACGGGCGACCAGGTGGTCCAGGCATTCCAGCGCGTACTCCCGGACCTCGCTGATCGGCTTGGGGCCGTAGGGCTGGCGGGCGGTGTCCCCGAGGTAGGCGATCGACTCGTGCGGCAGCTGGTCGATGACCGACCGGGCGACGGTCAGCCCGCCGAACCCGGAGTCGAAGATGCCGATCGGATCGGCCGCCGTCTGGGACACAGTCAGCAAGGGTAGGCGGGTCCACCCCCGACCGCATGGTGGAGCGACCGACGTCACGGCGAGACGTGCGTCACCACTGGGGATGCGTCTCGGTCGCGCTGCCGGGGCTATCCTGGCCGGCGTGCCGAGACCGCGAATGCTGGCCGCCGTCCTGACCGGCCTGGCGGCGGCTGTTGCGCTCGCCGGCGCGCCCCTTACCGGGGCGGCAGCGACCTCAAACGACCAGGGCGTAACTGCACGGGGGTCGGGGAGCCCGATCAGCAAGGTGCTGGTGGTCTCGATCGACGGGCTCAACACCAACGCGATCCGGGAGCTCGGTCCGGAACGCGCACCGGTCCTCTACCACCTGATCCGGCACGGCGCGTCCACCTTGAACGCGCGCACGGAGTACGAGAGCACCCAGACGCTTCCCAACCACACCGGCATGGTGACCGGTCTGCGGGTGGACAACACGCACGGCGGGCACGGCGTCAACTGGAACATCGACAAGGCCACCCCGGCCACGGTTCAGGAGGCCGCGCGGCGCGCCGACGTGGAGTCGGTCTTCTCCACGGTTCACGGCAAGCGCCGGTCGACGGCGCTGTTCGTGTCCAAGGAGAAGCTGATGATCTTCGACCGCTCGTGGGGTGGTTCGATCGACCGTGCGGAGGTGCGCGGCAGCAACACCAGGCTGGTCACCCTCGCTCGACGCGACCTCGTGAAGGAGCGCCGCGCCTTCACGTTCGTCCACCTCTCGATGCCCGACTCCGTGGGGCATCAGCGCGGGTACATGTCGCAGGCCTACCTGCGGGCGGTCGCCACCACGGATGCCAACCTCGGCCGCCTGGTCCGCGCGATCACCCACACCCGGGTGCTGAAGCGGCACCTCGCTCTGGTCGTCACCTCCGACCACGGTGGCCGTGGGTACCTGCACGACGAGATCGACAAGCGGAAGAACTACCGCGTGCCCTTCATCGTGTGGGGGGCCGGCGTAGCCAACGGCGTCAACCTCTACTCACTCAACAAGGACTACGCGGCGCCCGGCAAGTCCCGACCGACGTACGCCGGAAAGCAGCCGATCCGCAACGGCGATGTCGCCAACCTCGCCGCCCGCCTGCTGGGCCTCTCCCCCGTCCCCGGCAGCGAGTTCGGCTTCCACACGAGGCTCAACGTCACCCGCTGACCGGGCGACTGTTTCTCGTCGCACCAACCGTTTTGGCTCGTGCTCGGCCGATTTCACGACAGTTCTGGTTGGTACGACGTGAGCCGTGCGCCCGGTCAGTCGAAGAGCTTGCGCTGCGGGGGACCCAGGGCGGGGTCGACGCCGTCGAAGAGGCTGCTGACCGACTCACCGGCGTGGACCCGGGCGATCGCCTCGGCGAAGAGACCGGCCACGGAGCGCACCTCCAGCCCGGGCCAGCCCGCCGGAGCGGGCACGGTGTCGGTGGTGACGACCTCGGAGATCATCGCGTGCTGGCTGAGCCGCTCCACGGCCTTGCCGACGAAGAGGCCGTGGGTGCAGGCCACGGCGGCGCCGGTGCAGCCCTGGTCGGCAAGCCGGTCCAAGAGCTCGACGATGGACCCCCCGGTGGCGATCTCGTCGTCGAGCACGATGGCCCGACGACCCTCCACGTCGCCCACGATGGCGTCGATGACCACTCGGTCGTCGGCGAGGCGGCGCTTGCTGCCAGCAGCCACCGGTAGGCCGAGCAGGCGCGCGAACTGGGTGGCTGTCTTGGCGTTGCCCAGGTCCGGTGACACCACGACGGCGTCGCTGAGGTCCTGATCGAGGAAGTGTTCGGCGAGTACGCCGAGCGCGGTGAGCTGGTCGACCGGCACCGAGAAGAAGCCGTGTACCTGCGGTGCGTGCAGGGTCATAGTGATGACCCTGCTCACACCGGCGGTGGCGAGCAGGTCCGCCACCAGACGACCGCCCAGGGAGATCCGGGAGGCGTCCTTCTTGTCCGAGCGGGCGTAGGAGTAGTGCGGGATCACCGCGGTGATGTGCGAGGCCGAGGCCCCGCGCGCTGCGTCAACCATCAGCAGCAGCTCCATCAGGTGCTCCTGCGTGGGCGGCACCAGCGGCTGGACGATGTAGACGTCGCGCTGGCGGCAGTTGGCCTGCAGCTGGGCCTGGAGACAGTCGTTGCTGAACCGGGTCAGCTCCACCGACTCCAGGGGGACGCCGAGGTCCCGGCAGATGGCCTGGGCCAGGGAGCGGTGGGCGCTCCCGCTGAAGACGACGATGTCGCGCAGGTTCTCGCGCAAGGAGGTGCTCCGGGGGCCGATCCGCTGGGTCGCCTCACCCTAACCGGTGCCCAGGTGGGCACCGCCGCCCGCTCACCGGGTCCAGAGCTCCGAGCGCAGCGGCCACGGGTTGAACCGGCAGCCGTCCCGGCCCTTCGACTGCTGCATCATGACCGGCGCCAGCTTCCCGGGGCCGGGGCAGCCCCGGTGACCGTGGCCGAGCCAGTGGCCGGTCTCGTGGTTGACCACCATGTGGCGGTACTCGCGCACCGGACGCTTCGCCGCGCGCCACGCCGGACTGGCCTGCTGCCAGCGGGTCTGGTTGATGATCACGTAGCGCCCGACCCGGCAGCTCCACTCGGCGCTGCACACCGAAGAGAACCGCGGCACGTGGCTGGCCTGCGCGAGCACCACCGAGAAGGTCCCACCCTTGGCTACGCGCTTGAACACGACCCCGGCGGAGCGCCAGCCGCGCGGGTCGGCGTACGTCGCCGCCACCTGGCGCTTGAACGTCGCCAGACTCGCGGTGATCTTGCCGCGGGTCTCCACCCGGTAGGTCACGGTCCGCCGCACCGGCACCCGGTGCCCCACGCGGGGACCCGCGGCGGCCTGAGCAGTCGCGGGCCGGTAGCCGGGCCGGCGCGCGGTCACCACCGCGGTCACCTTGCTGCCCACGTCAGCGGGCTGCAGTCGATACGTACGGCGGTTCGCGCCGCTGATCGGCGTACCGTCCCGCAGCCAGTGGTAGCGAATCTTGTCGGGGCTGGTCGACCAGCTGCCGCGGGTGGCCCTGAGCAGCCGGGTGTACCGGCGCACCCCGTTCACCCGTGGTCGCTTCAGGTTGCTGAGCTGGCCGCGCGCCACGACGGCGGTCGTCGCACTGGTCGCAGTCCCACTGCCGCCCTCGGTGTCGTGAGCGGTCACGGTGACACTGAGCCGGTGGCCGAGGTCGGCCAGCCGCAGCCGTCGGGCCCGGGTGGTCGCCCCCTCGATCGCGGTGCCATCGCGCAGCCACTGGTAGGTGAACGTCAGCCCATCGGGTGTCCAGGCGCCGGGGTGCGCACGCAACCGCTCCCCGACAGCCGCCGCACCGGTGATCGAGGGGAGCTCGGTGTTCACGATCGGCTCTGCGGCCCAGGCGGCCCGTGGGACGCCGAGCAGCAGCCCGGCTACCAGAGTGAAGAGCGTGACCGCGATCCCGGTCCGTCCCGTGGTCAGGCCCACAGCTGTCCTTCCAGTCGGTCCTCTGCCTCGTCGATGGTGCCCTCATAGGCACCGGTGGAGAGATACTTCCAGCCGCCATCGGCGACCACGAACGCAATGTCGGCACGGCCTCCGTCCCGCACCGCCTTGGCCGCCTGGGCGAGCGCCGCGTGCAGGATCGCCCCGGTCGACACGCCGGCGAAGATCCCCTCGAGCTCCAGCAGCTCGCGGACCCGTCGTACGGCGTCTCGCGGGCCGACTGAGAACCGCGAGTCGATGAGGGAGGCGTCGTACAGCTCCGGCACGAACCCCTCGTCGAGGTTCCGCAGGCCGTAGACGAGCTCGCCGTACCGCGGCTCGGCGGCGACGATGCGTACGTCGGGCTTGTACTCGCGGAAGTAGCGGGCCACCCCCATGAGGGTGCCGGTGGTCCCGAGCCCGGCCACGAAGTGGGTGATCTCCGGGAGGTCGGCAAGCAGCTCCGGCGCGGTGGTCTCGTAGTGGGCACCGGCGTTGGCCTCGTTGCCGTACTGGTACATCATCACCCAGTCCGGATGCTCCTCAGCGATCTGCTTGG